>CAJTEM010000023.1 GCA_910575255.1 Lachnospiraceae bacterium
CGGTGGTATGTTGTTTCTGAGCAATTCAATTATACCAAAACCAGAGTGTTTCATGCTATTTTATTGCCTGTTTTTATTGAATTTTCAAGGTGCATAGGCACTTATGCAAGTGCGAAGTTTGAGTTAATAATAAGATAAAAGGAATAAGGGAGAAAATCAAATGAATAAAAAATTAGTCAGAATAATTACAAGCATAATATTAATTGGTATGTTGACAATTACATCATTTGCTGGAAATAATAAATATAATGGTGGAAATATTTCGCGAAATATTCCAAGCGAAACATTTATTCAAATATATGATAAAATGTTTGTATATCCTGATAATTATAAAATAATATCTATCAATAACAAAGATATTACTGATGAATTTAAATGTCTGTATTTAAATGAAAAAAATATTTTATCAGCTTGGCAGTATGTATATGATAATGTTTCAGGAATAACTTTGATCTCAAATGATTTAATGCCATTAGCCGATAGCAATACATCTCAAGAGGCAATATATGATATTTTACGTTGTCAAAATAGTGGTGCTGCATTTGAAATCTGTTTTTATGTTGAATTTACATATGAGGTAAACTCGAACAATAAAATTGTAAGATCCAGCTACCCTCAAATTTCCGAGTGGATAGTAAATCCATTTGACGAAAGTGAATTTAAATATTCTCTGTCTGTGAAAAAAAATAGCTATTCTATAAATACATCTCAAAACACAATAACATATACATATAATTATCAAATGAATTGTACTGTATTAACAACAGATGGGCTTTATTACAAATATAATTTTCCTGTAATGTACCATACATTTAGTAGGAGTGTTTAAAGAAATCATGAAAATACGATCATTGGTATTATGGATGGTTAGTTTTATCTGTATCACAGTTATTTATTTTTACTCGAGAAATAGTATTCTAAACAGGTTGAATAATATTGATGAATATTATTATAAAGATTTTAATAATGAACCAGTCAACAAAATGCAAATATCAGTTATTGATGCCTATTTTCGGGATTCGGACAGTTTTTTGATTTTAAATTTAAATAATGAGGATATAACAGAACTATTTTATCATGATAATATTGATGATTATGAGCAAGGCAATTATGAAGCAATAAAAGACTATATAAGCAAAAATGTAAATTCCATGAATTTCGAACCAGATTTAATATTCAGGGAACAGCAAAAATAATAAATATTATAATTATTTTGAAAATCTTCCTACTCACAGATTGGATGAATCAGGGTATCTCATCTGTGAACAGGAAGATTTTTTGCTGACTGCGGGTATCTGGCTTAGAGTGTTTTTGAAAATTGCTTTCTGGCAGATGTGTGTTACAGTTTGTGGGAGATTTGGCTCGAATGAGGGAGGCGTAGTGGGCTACGTTGACCGAATGAGAGCCAAATCTCCCGTAAAGTGAGGTGCACAGATGACGGGAATGAATTTTCAAACACACTCTAGTACTGCATTGCGAAAATAACGGTGAATCCAGTGCTTGATATTTTCGTCATCTGTGCGTCTGCAAAGCGACGGCGTAGCGGTGCCTACGTCTAGCTTTGCAGGCGTGCAGAGGGCGGAATTAGCGAGTGCCGAATTCACCGGAATTTCCGCAATGCAGTACTAGTACTACAGCGAACTTTAGATAGCCATCACTCCTTTTTTCTGATATAATTAAAGAAAAGGGGGATATTGTATGATAAATCTATGTGTATCCGACCCGATTGCATTGGAAGCTTGGTATTCGGATGAAGAAAGCAGCATTTTCATCCAGACGGAACTTGAAAAGTATTTCCAGAATTATTCCCCATGATTCTGTTCAGAACCGCAGAGGGAGCTGTTCCGTACATTTATCCGGGGACTTTTAAGCCCACTGGAACGAAAATCCATTGAACCAATCGCCCTCCATTTTTCTGGTGCCAAATATGTCAGGCCCCTCCAACACTTCTTCTCTCGCTCTCCTTTTGAGGAACAGCCCCTCCTGGATATTTACCAGGAACTGCTGTCCGGGCAGGTCGGGGAAGGAAACGGAATGCTGTCCGTGGATGATACCGGGTTCGTGAAAAAGGGGAAACATTCTGCCGGTGTGAAACGCCAGTACTGTGGACGTCTGGGCAAGACAGAAAACTGCCAGTCCGGGGTATTCCTTGCTTATGCCGGAAATAACGGATACGGCCTTGTGGACTGTGAACTTTACATTCCCCGGGAATGGTTTTCGCAAGGCTTTGAACAGTTATATAAGGAATGCCGGATTCCAGAAGACAGAGAATTTTCCACAAAGAATGAGATTGCGCAGCAGATGCTCAACCGTGCCCTGCACAGCGGCCGGTTTGCGGCCCAGTGGGTCGGCTGTGATGCTGCATATGGGAATGACCATGATTTTCTGGACGGTCTCGAACTGCCAGAGAGGGTATGGTATTTTGCGGCAACGAATGCAAAAGAACAGGTATTCCGGGAATATCCGGAGAGGTATTACCCGGAAACAGGAAGGGGCCGTCCCCGGAAACACCCGGTACTGTCAGGGAAATCGGTATGCGTGCGGGAAATAGCGGAAGATCCGTCAGTCCCATGGGAAACGGTTGTACTGGCAGAAGGTGCGAAGGGGCCGGTCGTGGCGGAGAAGAAATATATCCGCTGTTTTTCCTGCCGGAAGGATGGAAACCGGAATGATGTGAAACCGGGACCGGAAATATGGCTTTACCTGAGGAAATATGCGGACGAGGAGATCAAATACTTCGTTTCCAATGCACCGGGAGAACTCCCGGCCCATGAACTGGACAGGGCGGCCACACTGAGGTGGCCCATTGAGCAGTGCTTTGAAGAATGCAAAAGCAGTCTGGGAATGGGCCACTACGAGTGCCGGAGTTACCGGGGATGGAAACGTCATATGCTGTTTGTCATGATCGCGCACCTTTTTATGATCAGTATGCGGGAAATCTTTAAAAAAAAGTAATTCCCCTGACAGTGCCGATGGTGGTTAAACTGATGCATGGGATTTTATCCTATACCGTTACAAACATGAAAGCAATTGTGTGTTACCATATACGCAGGAACCACCAGGCGTATCTGTCACATAGGAAAACTATGCTTGCAAAAAGTTCGCTGTAGTACTAGGCTGATGCAATAGCTTCTTTCCGCTGTTCAATCTTTTTGAAAAGTCCCAGGCAGAGGAATACGGACAGGACGATGGACAGATAGTCTGCCACAGGCTGGGCGTAGATGACGCCTTCCAGGCCGAAAATTCCGTTCAAAATAAATACGGATGGGATGAAGACCAGGCCCTGGCGGCAGATGGTCAGGATCAGGGAAGGGAGCGCCTTGCCCATACCCTGAATCGTGTTGATGCATAAAAACAGGATTCCGATCACCGGGCCGGACATCTGCAGGGCAATAACCATCTGGATGCCATAGGAAATGACTTCCGGATCATTGATGAAGGCCTGAATCAGGAACTGTCTGGCAATTACCATAGCAACAGTCAGAATGGTTCCCATGACCACTGCGCAGATTCCGGTAAAGCGGAAAATCTTCATCAGCCTTTCCTTATTCTTTGCGCCGTAGTTGTAGCCGATGAGGGGCTGGATGCCGGCGCAGAGGCCGATCTGCAAAAGGACGACCAGCATGTTGGATTTCATGGCAACGCCCATGGCAGCTACCGGAGTGTCTCCGTAGTCGGCCAGCGCCAGATTGAGGATAATGTTGGCGCAGCTCATCAGGATGTTGTTGAGGGAGGCGGGAATGCCGATGGAGGTGACGCTTAAAGCAATCCGGCTGCCCATGCGGAAATCTTTGATGTGGATGGAGAGGCTGGATTTTTTCAGGAGGAAGTATCCGGTGTAAAAGGCACTGGCGGCGATATTACCGATGACTGTGGCAATGGCGGCGCCGGCGACCCCCCATCCAAAACCGAGAATCATTACCGGATCCAGAATGATATTGGTGACAGTGCCGATCAGATTGCCGATCATGGATTCTTTGGAAGCGCCTTCTCCTCTGAGAATATTACCGAATGCAGTGCCGAACATGATAAAGGGTCCGCCAAATGCAATGTAGCTTAAGTATTCCCGTGCGTAGTCAATGGTATTTTCGCTGGCGCCGATCATTTTCAGAATAAAATTCATGCCAATGAGGAATACGGCGGCCATAATGATACCGAGCCCTAAGGAAGCGTAGCAGCAGAAGGAAGATATCTGCCTTGCCCGTTCCTGATTCTTCTCTCCCAGGGCCCGGGAGATGGCAGAACTGCCGCCGATGCCAAAGAGATTCCCCAAAGCCATGAATACCATAAATACGGGAGTTGCCAGAGATACGGCGGCTACCTGCATGGGGTCTCCGGTCTGGCCGATAAAAAAGGTATCCGCCATGTTGTAGATGACGACTACCAGCATGGATATCATGGTGGGAATTGCCATGGTGGCCACGGCTTTGGGAATGGGTGCGTCTTCAAATAAGTATTTATTGGTGTTCATCGTTATGTCCTCCTTTGAAGAAAAATTTTACAGGTGTATTTGAATTCTACTTTTCGTGGACATGGAAACGTGTTGCTCTTGTCCGCTGTGGATAGAATTTTCATGTTAGTATACTAACAATATGAGAAAAAGAAATACCAACAGAAAACGCTTGTTGGCATGAGAAAGCTGTTTTTTCAACAGTGGTTCCGATAGAGCATGAATCGTTGCCTTTATCGGATATTTTCTTCTAATTGTCGGAGAAGCTTTCTTAAATGCTGAAGATTCTCGGAAGTTATGTTGGACTGAAAAAGCTCTTCAAAGCGGCAGAGCCGGTCTTTCATACGTTTCTGTGCTTCAATACCCTTTTCGGTGATAATCAGTTTTTTCATCCGGGCGTCGTCTGGTACGGAGATGCGCCGGATATAACCGTTTTTTTCCATCAGCTGCAGCATGTGACTGGCTGTGGAGCGGCGGATGGAAAAGTTTTTTTCAATGTCCCGCTGCATAATGTCCTGATGTGCGTATTTGGTCATGTAGTCTAAAACCCAGCTTTGGTGGGCTGTCAGAGTCTCTTCTTCTTCAGATACCATCTGGTTGATCTTGCGGCTGATAAGATTGGAAAGGGTGCGAATCTGAAAGCCGATATGGTCTGTGGGCATAAGATGTGGAAAATCCTTTCTTGAAACCATAATGTTAGTGTGCTAACATTCTAGCATTGGTACGGAAATTTGTCAATGAGAAAACTTAATTGAATGAGAAACAAAAGATATGGTAATTATAGATAATTTGAACTACTAAAAATTGTGTATTTATGACAAAATAGTCCGGAGAACAGGAAAAATTGTATCTTTTTCTTGACATTTTCTTGATATTGAATATAATAAGGTTAAAACTTGTCAGACAAGATTGGTAAAGATATTATGATTCAAAAGACGAATGTTACAGAACAGGTTGTCGCATATTATAAACAGCAGATTTTGAGTGGCGCCTGGAAGGTTGGGGAGAAGATCCCATCGGAAAATCGGTTATGCGCAGAGCTTGGAGTGAGCAGACCCAGTATCCGGAGCGCGATCAAGGAGCTGACGGGTATTGGCGTTCTGGAGAGTGTCCATGGGAAGGGAACCTTTTTGATCGGGGACATACTGGATGTCCAGGATGATACCAAGTATAAGATTACCGCACAAGATTGTCTGGATATGGAAAAGGTTTTGGAGTTCAGAAGGATTGTGGAGCCGGAGGCTTGTTATCTGGCGGCGGTTCATCTGACGGATGAGCTTTTGGAGGATCTGGATGTATCCTTTCGGACTATGCGGGAGAATGCCCGGAATTCCATTAAGTTTATTACGGCTGACCTGCGGTTTCACCGGGCGATCAGCAAAGCCTCTGGGAATCCTTTGATTGAAAAGAGTCTGAACCGGATTTTTGATGAGAATTTTAAAGATCATGAAAAGATGAATCAGATTTTTGGATATCAGGATGGGATTTATTATCATTCCATGATTCTGGAAGCATTCAGGAAGGAGAATCCGGAACGTGCCAGGCAGATTATGTTTGATCATATGCAGCATGGGATGGATCGCCTGAAAGAGATGGATTATACGAAAGAACAGATTTAATGATTTTAATGTTCAAGAATAAAGGCTACCTCTGGTAGCTTTTAATAAAAGCAAACTTGTAAGACGACTTACAAGATAAAAGGAGGATGTATGGGAGTTAAGATTCGCGGAATTAAGGTGATTTGCACTGCTCCGGAGGGAATCAATCTGGTGGTGGTAAAGGTGGAGACAGACCAGCCGGGCTTGTATGGTCTGGGATGTGCGACATTTGCTTACCGGCATTTGACGGTAAAGCATTTGATTGAGACGTATCTGGAACCCTTGCTGGTGGGAAGGGATGCGGAGAGGATTGAAGAAAACTGGCAGTTGATGCATCAGAACGGATATTGGAGAAACGGGCCGATCGAAAATAATGCTATTTCGGGAGTGGACATGGCGCTTTGGGATATTAAAGGAAAGATGGCCGGAATGCCGCTGTATCAGCTGTTTGGTGGGAAGGTGAGAGAGGCTGTTCCGGTTTACCGTCATGCGGACGGAAAGGATTTGAGCGAGCTTTGTGAGAATATTCAGCGTTTTCAGGAGATGGGAATTACTGCCATCCGTTGTCAGTGCGGGGGATATGGAGGAGAAAGCTATGGTTTGGTTCCTCCTACGGCGCCACAGGATGCGCTGCCAGGGGTGTATCTGGATTCTCAGAAGTATATCCGCGATACAGCAAAATTGTTTGAGGGAATCCGTAGAAGGCTTGGGGAGGAAATTCAGCTGGTTCATGATGTCCATGAGAGAATTGCGCCTGTGGAGGCGATTCAGCTGGCAAAGGCTTTGGAGCCATATCATCTGTTTTTCTTAGAGGATCCGGTTCCTCTTGAGCAGACTCAGTGGCTGAGGAGGCTGCGGCAGCAGAGCTTTATTCCGGTAGCGCAGGGGGAGTTGTTTAATAATTCCGCAGAGTGGAAAACCCTGATTACGGAGCAATTGATTGATTTTATTCGTGTACATTTAAGCCAGATCGGGGGAATCACTCCTGCCAGGAAGCTTCAGATTTTTGCAGAGCAGTTCGGAGTCAGGACCGCATGGCACGGGCCTGGGGATATGTCTCCGATGGCTCATGCGGCTAATGTACATATTGATCTGGCTGCACCGAATTTCGGGGTGCAGGAATGGTCTGGCATTGAGCCGCCGAATTTTGTTATTCAGAAGCTGCGGAGCCAGCATGGCGCTTTGCTTGAGGTATTTAACGGGCTTCCGGAATTTAAGGATGGCTATGTATATGCCAATGACCGGCCGGGTCTTGGTGTGGACATCAATGAGAAGGAGGCAGAGAAATATCCCTGTACGGCAGAGGTAACAACCTGGACACAGACGAGAAGGCGGGATGGCGCACTCCAGACTCCATAAAATATGATGAATGAGAAAGGAACGATTATGAAGAAGAGAAGGATAGGGAAGAAGGGGATGGCTTTGGCTCTGTCGGCTGCTGTTTTGATGATGTCCTTAAGTGGCTGTAATAAGGGCACATCGGAGGATTCAGTCATCCGTTTTAAGATGGCAGTCGCGGATGCCGCTTCTTCTGCGCAGGCAGAGGGAGCAAGAAAGATTGCGGAGGAAGTAGAAAAGGCGACAGATGGGAGGATACAGATTGAGGTTCTGGCTGGGGGAACCTTAGGTGGGGAACGGGATACCGTGGAACTTGCCATGCTGGGCGGTGTGGATATTGTGACCTGTGCAAATTCTGTTCTGACCCAATGGATACCGGAGATGAGTATCCTTGATCAGGCATATCTGTTTACGAATGAGAATCAGGCTCATGGTGCGGTGGATGGCCCGGTAGGAGAGCTGATTGAAAGAGAGGCTCTGGACAAGCTGAATCTGCATGTGATTGGATATATGGAGTCCGGATTCCGGAATGTTTTTTCTAAAAAACCGATCACAGAGATTGGAAATTTCAGGGGTGTAAAGATTCGCACTATGCAGAATCCTTATCATATGGCTGCATTTGAGTCCTTTGGTGCGATTCCTACTGCCATGGCAGCCAGTGAACAGTTTACTGCACTTCAGCAGGGAACAATTGATGCCTGTGAAAATGCGGTCAGTAACTGTCTGAATAATGGATTTTATGAGGTGACCAAGGATATTACTTACTCCAATCATGCGTTTGTCTATATTGTTGTGAGTATGTCGGATCATGCGTGGAACCGGATTCCGGATGATTTGAAGCCGGTATTTATGGAAGCGGTGGAGCGGGGCTACAATATTGAGCGGGATTTGTTAAGGCAGGCGAATGAGGATGCCACGGTGGTGTTAAAGGAAAAGGGTGTGGAGTTCCATGAGATTGATGTGGAATCGCTGCAGAAGGCGTATCAGGATTTGGCAGTGAGCAAGGGATTTCATTTTGACCCGGAATGGCAGGCGGCAATCGATAAAGCTATTGCGGATAATCCATAAGAAGAGCAAGTTGGCAGGTGACGCGGAGTAGCGTGTGCCGATACAGATTAAATGAGAGAGGATGAGAAAATGAAGAAGGTACTGGATGGTCTGACAAAACTGGAAAACCTGATTATGGTTGCGGCATTTATCATTATGGTAGGTGCGTCTTTTGCCCAGGTGGTCAACCGGAATTTTTTTAAGCTTCCAATTTCCTGGTTCGACGAGGCGTCAGTATATTGCATGATTTATATGGTACTGATCGGGACGGAGGTGGGTCTGCGGGACGGTACCCAGATTGCGGTAACAGGGGTTGTGGATAAGCTTGGAGGCAGGATGAAAACGGTGGTTCAAGTGATTGCCAAGGTGATCGTTGTGATATTTTCTTTTGGTGTTTTGATGGGCGGTATTAAGCTGGTAAATATTCAGATTCGTACAGGTCAGGTATCTGCAGCGTTAAGTCTTCCCATGTCCATTCCTTATGGGGCAATGGTAGTCAGCTTTGCAATTATCACCCTGGTGCAGGCGATTGCGGCGATCGTGTTGATTGTCAATCTGCTTCAGAATAGAACAGAGGAGGAAAAGGTATGACCGGCATTGTTTTGTTTGGATGTTTTGCATTATTTTTAATCTTGGGTGTGCCGGTGGCGATTGCGCTGGGAGCGGCTACCATGGCTTCTATTTTGTTCAGCCCGGATTTTGCTATTACTACGGCAGTGATTCCTCAGAGAATTTTCGGTGGGCTGGAATCGACCTCATTAATGGCGATTGCGTTTTTCGTGCTGGCGGGGAATCTGATGACAAAGGGAGGGATTTCCAGACGTCTGGTGGATTTGGCCAATTCGATTGTGGGAGGAGTCAGGGGAGGCATGTCCCTGGCGCTGATTCTGGCCAGTGCATTTTTTGCGGCTTTGTCCGGTTCAGCGCCGGCTACGGTCATTGCCATCGGCTCCATGATGTATGGGGATATGGTGAGAATCGGTTATCCCAAGGAGAGGACAGCGGGGCTTCTGGTGGTGGCAGGAGGTCTGGGGCCGATTATTCCACCCAGTATTATTATGGTAGTGTATTGTACCATGACCGGGGCTTCGGTAGGAGATATGTTTAAGTCCGGTATGGCTATCGGCGTAATTATTATGGCTGCCCTGATGACAGTAGTGCTGTATTTTGCGCAGAGGGAGAAGTGGCCGAAGGCGGAAAAGATGATTACTGTGCAGGAGCTTTTCAGGAATTTCTTTAAGGCAATTCCGGCATTAATGCTGCCGATTATTATACTGGGAGGCATTTACAGCGGACTGCTTACTCCAACGGAGTCTGCTTCTGTGGCAGTGGTGTGGGCGTTGATAGCTGGATTGTTTATCTATAAGGAATTAAGCTTTAAGGATTTGGTACCGATTATTCTGGATTCGGCAAAGGGAGCGGCTATGGTGCTGTTCATTGTGGCAACTTCGACTGCATTTTCCTGGGTATTTACCTTTTCCGGTATATCGGAAAGCCTGGTGAACAGTATTATTGCCATGAACTTAAATCCGATGATGTTCAGTTTGATTATTGCAGTAATTCTTCTGATGTTTGGGACATTTCTGGAGGGAATTGCGACTGCGGTATTGCTGGTTCCTGTACTTTGGCCGATTGCGAATTCTTTGGGAATCCATGTGATTCATTTTGGTATGATAGTCTGTATCTCTAATGTGGTAGGCACTATGACGCCGCCTGTGGCAGTAAATATTTTCTCTGCAGCCAATGTGTCAAAGCTGAAGATGGGAGATATTGTGAAGGGCGAAATTCCGTTTTTTGTTGGGTATCTGGCAGTGTTTTTTGCGGTGGTGCTTGTTCCGGCAATCAGTACGTTCTTATTGTAAAAGGAGATTGGGGCAGATGTTATGCTGCAGTACAGGTAAAAACTATCATTTTATTTAGGAGGAACATTTGTGAGACTAAGTTTCACGATAAAAATCGTTCCAATAACTTGGCGGGTGATGTGCAGTGGCGCATGCCGGAATATATTTATATGAGGAGGATAAAGTAATGGCGTTTGACGGCAAGGCAATGTTCAGTGTAGAGGGAAAGAAATGTATCGTGACGGGCGGCGCTCAGGGATTGTCAAGAGGAATGGCTGAGGGGCTGCTGGAAAACGGGGCTGAGGTAGTTTTGGTGGATGTGCAGAAAGAGAAGCTGCAGCAGGTGGTGAAGGATTACTGTAAAATGGGCTACAAGGCTCATGGTATTGCAGGAAATCTGGCGGACCGGCAGGATATTGACCGGATTTTTGATGAAGCGATGAAGCTGTTGGAAGGCAGACTGGATGTGTTGATTCCGGCTGCGGGAATTCAGAGAAGGCACTTGCCGGAGGAGTTTCCGATTGGGGAGTGGGATTTGGTGATAAAAATTAATCTGGATCATGTTTTTATTATGATTCAGAAGGCTTTGGGAGTGATGTTGAAGCAGCCCACAGGCGGGAAAATCATTAATATTGCTTCTATGGTTTCCTGGTTCGGTGGTACTACTGTGCCGGCTTATACAGCCAGCAAGGGAGCAGTAACTCAGCTGACAAAAAGCCTTGCCGTGGATTGTGCGGGGAGAGGAATCAACATCAATGCTTTGGCGCCGGGATATATGGATACGGAAATGTGTGCCAACATGAGCCAGGAGCGCAAGGATGAGACGACCGTAAGAATTCCTCAGGGGAGATGGGGAACTCCTGAGGATATGAAGGGACCGGTGTTGTTTTTGGCTTCATCAGCTTCCGATTATCTCAATGGTGCGGTGATTCCGGTGGATGGGGCGTATCTGGTGAAGTAAAGAGAAGAGGGGAAAACGGGGGGTGTAATCATATAGGACAGGGCAGAGGATCAGCTTCTGCCCTGTTTTTTTCAGGAAAGTGAAAATAATTATAGAGGAAAAGAGTATATCAGATTCGTTAGAAAACAAGTGCATTTTCAGGTTGTTTTTGGTAAAATAGAAAAAACTATGGAGAAGGAGGGGGATTTTATGATAGATGTTCCGGTACAATGTTATCGTATCAGTTCTAATTTCCGGATGCTGGGGAGTCTGCCTATTGAGGATGTGGAGCTTTATCTGACGGTTTGCGGTACGGAGCGATGCACTCCGGATAAATTTTACGGTCCGATTGTGCGAAGGGATTACCATGTTCATTTCATCTTGTCAGGCAAGGGGACATTGGAAATGGATGGGAAGGTGTACACGCCTCATCGGGGTCAGATTTTCGTGACTGTGCCGGGAGTGGATGTTTTTTACTATTCGGATCCGGAGGATCCCTGGCATTATGCATGGGTGTCTTTTAATGGCTCAAAAGCGGCTCTTTATCTGGAGAAAGCAGGGCTCACGGCAGATCATCCTGTGAGGGATTGTTATCTGGATTCGGAGGAATTTCTGACGATTATTGAAAAAATTTTGAATCATCATGAGATTACGGTGGCTAATGAACTGACCAGGACAGCGCTTTTGTATCAGATCCTTGCTCTTTTAGTAAATTCTCAGAATCAGAATCTGGAGAGGCAGAATAAGCCACTGCCCCATGATTATTCGCCGGATGTCTATGTGAATAATGCACTGACCTATATTCACAATCATTATGCGGACGCAAAGGTCAGTGATATTGCTTCTTATATCGGCATCACCCGTTCTTATCTGACTCATATTTTTAAACAAAGGATGGAGATATCTCCCCAGGAGTATCTTTTAAGCTATCGTCTGGAACAGGGCAGCAGGCTTCTTCGGACCACGGGAATGTCGGTTCAGGAGGTTGCAGAAAGTATTGGGTATGAGAATCCGCTGACATTTTCCAAGATGTTTAAGAATGTTTATGGGGTGAGTCCCAAGAACTACCGATTGAAGGTGAAGGGGGGAGAAGAGGTACTAAAGATTGAGGATGGGACGGATGGTCAGAGGGGAAGAGAAAAGGAATAAAAGGACGGTTGTGGGAAAAATCAAAAAGAAGATCAGTAAAAGGCTTCGGAGCAATTTCCTGTTATATTGTCCGAAGCCTTTTGGTTATTATTCTTCTGCCATTTTTTCATTCATAAAGCTGGCGATTTCTTTACAGGCTTCTTCCATGGAGATCTCTGCGGTGTAGGCCCGTACCATAACCTGCTGGGAATAGTCCTCCCAGATTTTTGTGTTGGCAGTGTAGGGGCGGATAACCATATCTTTTGTCATATCCAGATATGCCTGCAAATTGAAGTTTGGAGCACACTCTACCCATTTGTCGGAGGTTCCCATGTAAGCGGACATGGTGACTCCGCTTTCAGCCTGCTTCCTTTGGGCTTTCTCGCTGCCTAAATATTCCAAAAGCTTCCAGGCGTTTTCCGTGTTGGAACCTTCTGCGGCTGCTGCCCAGCCAAGGCCGTTGTAAATGGTTTTTCTGGTGCCGTCATTTGCCATGGGAAGGACAGCTACATCAGCGTTTTCGGCAATGTATTCATTTTCAGAGAATGCCTTAACCATCCAGGAGCCCTGGAGAGTCATGGCGGAACGGCCGGATCCAAAGAGGACGTCTGTGGTGTTTTCTCCCATCATCTGCTGGGTCGGCATGCAGACCGTTACCAGATTGTCATACCACCAGTTCATAGCGGCGATGGTTTCCGGTGCATCCCAGCCGGATACAGATTTGTCCTCATTAAGAATGTAGCCGCCCATGTCGTAGATCATGCTGTAGTAACCGTCCTGGTTGTAAGCGGCGGGAGAGGCGAAACCGTATTGATTGTTATCCTTGTCGGTCAGCTTGGCAGCGGATTCTGCAAAAGTGTCCCAGGTCCAGGTCTCATCCGGATAGGAGATACCGGCCTCGTCAAACATGGTTTTGTTGTACCAGAGGGCGATAGTGTCATAATCCTTGGGAACCGCATAGGTCTTACCTTCGTATTGATACAGTCCCAGAATATCCTGATAATAGTTGTCCGGATTGATGACCTCGCTTTGGGCAATCCGATCGGTCAGGTCGAGAAGCATATCGTTGCGCATGAACCGCTGGCTATAGGTGGAGTGCATCCAGAATACATCCGGCAGGGTGCCGCCCTGAGCGCCTGCTTCCAGAAGCGTCCAGTACTGATCCCAGGGAACGACCTGGATTTCCACGGCGATTCCGGTCTCTTTGGTGAAGTCGTCCATAATGGATTTCAGACCAGGAAGCTGGTTATTGTCCCAGATGGATACGGATAAAGTGTTGCTGTCGGCATTCGCAGAATTACCGGAATTGTCAGAGCCGCCGGAGCTGCCGCCGCAGGCAGCCAGGGAAGTACAAAGGGCAGCAGCTACGATAGCAGATATGACTCGATTTTTCTTCATTTTGTTACGTCCTCCTCCATTTGCTTTTTTCAGCAGGTTTTGTTTTCTTATGACTGCATTTTAGCATGGAGGAGGGCAGAATAACATAATCGGATGTGCTGCGGATATGGAGTAAAAGGCTTTTTATTGATGGAAAAGCTATATGTTTGCTGACCGGCTGCGGGAGAACAAGGTACATCCGATGTCTTTAAAATACTGGATTTTTGCTTCTATGTCTTCTCTTTTCACACCAAAGGCGTTTGCAAGGCAGTCCGTACAATAATAGATAGTTGTTCCTCGGTTGATGAGCTTTTTGGTCATGGCGATCTCGTCCGGAATCAGTATTTTGCCGCATTTTTTACAATAGCAGGCTGTCTGAGGCTGTGTTTCTGGAAGCGTGGTCAGCATCATTTTCCTCTCCTTTTATTTGAGCAGGTGTTATTTCATCAGCCGGCATTTAAACAACCGGCAGTCATGGCCGGGAACAGAAATAACATGATAATCCCGTTTTATTCCTATGTGCTCGCCGGTGAATACGTCAGTCATATCGAAGCCGTAGCCGGAGGCGTAGGGCAGGCCCACGTCTGCAAAGATAGCATGCATCTCCTGCTCTTCTTCATGAAGATTGTAGTAGGCAATGACAAACTCCTGATGGGACAGGTGCTTAATGAAGGTCAGCAGTTTATCTTTTACCATACGCAGAGGTTCCACGGCTTCATCGGTATTTTCCTCAGGGACCATGACGCTTCTTTTGCCGACCAGATACGGGGGGCGGCATTCCGGATCCTGGTTAATGGAGATCAGTTCTTTATTGAGGAGAAGTGCTTCCATCTGAGGGGGCATGTTGCGGATGTCAGAGCCCATGATCAGGGGAGTGCCGGCAAGGCACCACAGGGAGAACTGCATCCGGTATTCGCTGTCCGTGCAGGGTTTTCCGATGGCCACATTTCCTTGATTGTACATGCCTACGGTCAGCATGTCCATGTCGTTGAAGCAATAGGGTCCGGTCTGGCACAGGTGCTCTAACTGGGACTGAAAGATACCCATAAAGGAACGGAAGTTGTCAAAAATATCACCGGTGGAGCGGTAGGTGTGGGCGCCGATGGAGCGCATCCAGTTCCAGGAGTTTTCGGATCCCCAGTTGCAGGCGGCAAACAAAATATCACGGCCAGTAGCCTTTAAGGCCATGCTCATGGTCTGATAACGGTTAATACAGTCGGCATTTTTGGGGAAATTACAGTAATCGTACTTCAGGTAGTCAATGCCCCACCTGGCAAACAGGGCGGCATCCTGAAACTCGTGGTCGTAGCTGGAGGGATATCCGGCGCAGGTCAGAATGCCGGCACAGGAATACATGCCGAATTTCAGCCCTTTGCTGTGGATATAGTCTGCCACTGCCTTCATTCCGTGGGGAAACTTTTCCGGGTCAGGAACGAGACTTCCGGATGCATCTCTTTCTTTCAGAGACCAGCAGTCATCGATGATCAGGTATTCGTATCCGGCGTCACGGTAGCCCTTCTCAACCATTGTGTCAGCGATCTGAAAAATGAGCGTTTCATTAATGTCTTTTCCAAAGGTATTCCAGGAATTCCAGCCCATAGGGGGCTTTACTGCGATCATGGTGGTATCCTCCTTCTGTGGATAAATATAGATTCTGCCGGAAAGATCCCGAAAAGCCCAGATACGGGAAGTCCGGGGATAGCTGCGGCATGGAAATAGCTCTATAATAGCCATTCAGGAAGAAAAAGTCTATAGATTATTGTTTGATTTATATGATGAAATGTGTTACAATAACCGCAGCACAGCAGATAGAACAGATATTGATAATACTGAGCTGGATCTAATATGCAGCGACAGGAGGCAGAAGATGAAATATCGGATAATTGGGGATACCATGCCAGCCGTTGAGGTGATGTTTGAGGCACCGGGGGAGGAGATGTATACACAGTCCGGGGGAATGGCATGGATGACAGAAGGAATTGAGATGGCCACCAATGCCAAGGGCGGCCTGATGAAGGGAATCGGCAGAATGTTTGCCGGAGAATCTCTGTTTATGGCGACTTACCGGGCACAGAGAGAAGGTGCTGTCATTGCCTTTGCTTCTACGGTGGCCGGGCGGGTATATCCGGTGGATGTCACAGAAACGGGAGGGATGATTTGCCAGAAGGGTGCCTTTCTTTGTGCACAGAACAGTGTTAAACTGAGTATTACTTTCAGCAAGAAGCTTTCGGCTGGCCTGTTTGGCGGTGAGGGATTCATCCTTCAAGATCTGAGCGGACAGGGTATGGCATTTTTAGAGGTGGATGGAGACCTTGTAGAGAAGAATCTGAAGCCAGGCGAGGTTCTGAAAGTGGATACAGGGAATGTGGTAGCTTTTGAGCGAAGCGTGGGCTATGAGGTGGAGATGGTAAAGGGCCTGGGCAATATTTTCTTTGGCGGGGAGGGCTTGTTTTTGACAAAGCTGGTTGGTCCGGGTAAAGTGGTATTACAGACTCAGAATATTGCTGAGTTTGCGGGAAGAATTGCCAGATTTATTCCGACCAGTTCTTAATGGGAAGATCCGAATAGGAAGCGGAAAAGAGAAGGCTCCTGCGTGGATGGATGCAGGGGTCTTTTGTCCTTATAACAGGATATATATGGAAGTATGAGGGAAAACCGTTGCAGTTACAATATGAGAAAGAGGCGGGATTGCTGCCTGACAGAAAGGAGAAGTAACCAAGGATGAGTCTGGATTTTAAGCCGATACAAGCGGATGATATTGAGGCGCTGAGTCCTTTTTTCTGCCGCAGACCGAATAAAACCTGTGATAGTGTGGCCCTGGACAGCTTTTTGTGGAGGGATTATTATCATGTGCAGTTTGCAGTCAGCGACGGGAAGGCAGTGCAGTGGCTGATGGAGGAGGGCGGAGTGAAGCACAGCGCTATGCCGATGTGTGAGGAACAGGATTTGCCGCATTATTTTTATGAGATGGTGGATTATTTTAATCAGGAGCTTCATGTCCCGTTTAAAATTTATCTGGCGGATGAGGAGGCAGTGGATTACCTGAAGCTGAAGGATTCGCCGGATTTTGAGGTGATCGAACAGGAGGATTTAAAGGATTATCTGTATGACGGGGATGCTATGCGTACCCTGGCCGGCAAAAAGCTGCACAAAAAGAAAAATCATCTTAACGCGTTTTTGAAGGAATATGAAGGGCGGTATGAGTACCGGCGTCTGGCCTGCGAGAATCGGGAGGAGATCTGGAAATTCCTGGATAAATGGCGGGAAGAAAAGGGAGAGATCGTGGAGGATCACCTGGACTATGAGGTGGAAGGAATCCATGCAATCCTCAATCACTGCTGTCAGCTGCATGTGAGGATGTCCGGAGTGTATATTGACGGGAAGCTGCAGGCATTTACCATCGGCAGCTATAATCCGTTTGAGAAGATGGCAGTGATTCACATTGAGAAAGCGAATGCACAGATACGAGGTCTTTACCAGTTTATCAACCAGCAGTTTTTGATACATGAATTTCCCGAAGCAGTTTTGATCAATCGGGAGGATGATCTGGGACAGGAGGGGCTGAGAAAGGCGAAGATGTCGTATAATCCAAGCGGATTTGCAAGAAAATATCTGATCCGGCAGAAGAATTGTGAATGTACATGAATCAATATCATGATGCTGGGGTCAAAAGCTCTAAAATAGGACCTTGAAAATTTAATATTTTGCAGTAAATGTAAACATTCTATCTTTTTATGAGTTATAATAGGAATTAGCTTGAGAAAGATGGTCTGCTCTATGTCTTTTAAAATGAATGATTGCCAACAATTATCATTAGATGATAGTTTTATATCTTTTACAGAACGTGAAAGAAACGCTCTGGAAAAATCCTGGGTCAAAGTCTTTGCTAACAATGCCATCCAAAGATTCATAAAAAAGTCGCAATCTTCATCACTTCAAAAAGCGCATCGAACCGAGCGAAAAGTCAAAGATGCATGAAGGATGAGGAATTCCATAATCTGTCAAAGCTGAGAAATGGAGTGGAGACGATCCCGTCCAATATCCGAAGGAATTATCATCTTGATAAACTTCTAAGAGGAATGCAGCGGGGAAAGTTCTTTTTTGGAAGTAAAATAGCAGCAATAAATTTCAGGAAGTTCTTTGGGTTTTTGAAGGGGGTTGGAAACTATTAGCAAAATCCGGTATTAGCTTGGATATAAGATAAAAATACACCGAAAGGTTTAAGCGAAAGAAGCTCATTCTTGCAAAGTTACTGTAAAATATTAAATTTTCAAGGTTCTTATAAAGGCCTAAACATGGAAAGCGCGATGTTTTGACCCCAACATCATGACATTGGCATATGAACAACAACGGAATGTGGTTCGTGTTATGGAGATATCGAGGGTGGATGATGATCGTATATTTGACAGGGGATGAAAAGCAGTGCTGCCGAAAGCTTTGGGAAGAGGCATTTCCGGAGGATTCCCGGGAGTTTGGGGATTATTATTTTCGGGAGAAGCTTAAGGACAACCGAATTTTGGCGTTGGTTGAGGAGGCAGAGGAGGAGCAGCTTGGGATTCAGGAGATAAAGGCCAGGCGAACCGGGGAGACAAAGCTGTCAGGGAATGTGCAGGCGATGCTGCACAGGAATCCGTATCGGTTGATGGTGTGCGGGCAGCAATGGCAGGTGGATTATCTGGTGGGGGTGGCGACCAGGAAGGAGCGGCGGCATCGAGGATATATGCGTCAGCTTCTGTTGCGGATGATGGATGATATGCGCCGGGAGAGGATGCCGTTTTGTTTTTTGATGCCTGCGGACGAGGCGATTTATCGGCCGTTTGGATTTACCTTTATTTTTCGGCAGCCGTGGTTTGAACTGACAGAGAGAGGACAAGGGTTGAGAACGGAGAGATGGATTCCTTACAGAGGGGAGATTTCATCGCAGGTAATGGAGAAAAAGGAGAGTGAGAAGAAGCTGGCAGTGTTGTCAGGCTGGATGAATCAATGGCTGGCAAACCAATATCAGGTATATGCAGTGAGAGACGAGGCGTATCTGTCACGGTTGGCAAAGGAACTGGCAAGCGAGGAGGGGACGCTGGATGTTTTCTTTGACGGAGACAGGATCGCGGCTGTAGAGAGCTGGTGGGGGAGTACACAGCGGGAGAGGCGTCTGCTTTATGGTGAGGAGCCGTATGTAAAAACAGTGGATATAGAGGAAAAGCCGGCGATCATGGCAAGAATTATTTGTCCGGAGGAATTTGTCAGAGTGATCCGGTTGCGAAAGAAGCAGCAGGAGGAGATGACGGTTTCCCTGCGGCTTCGGGATCCGCTGATTGCAGAAAATGACGGGACATGGCTCTGGCATCTGAACGGAGAGGAATCCTGGCTGGAGCGAGCGGAACTGAACGGGGAGAAATCCCGACTGGGACGAGCTGAACTGAACGGGGAGGCGGATCTGACATTGACCATAGAGGAACTGACAGCATGGCTGTTCGGATATCAGGTTCCGGCGGAAGCCGGGAAGTTCGCGGATCGGATTGAGACACTGGAGAGAGTGTTTTTGGATGAGATTGTCTGAGGAGGATAAGCAGATGGGAGAGGCAGAGAAATTAAGACAATGGATTAAGGAAAGTGACAATATCGTGTTTTTTGGCGGGGCCGGTGTCTCCACAGAGAGTGGGATTCCGGATTTCAGAAGCGTGGATGGCCTGTATCACCAGCAGTATGATTATCCGCCAGAGACGATCATCAGCCACAGCTTTTATAAAAGGAATCCTGAGGAATTTTTTCGTTTTTATAAGGATCGGATGATTTTCAGGGAAGCCAGTCCGAATGCGGCGCATCGGGTGCTGGCACAGCTGGAGAAGCAGGGAAAGCTGCGGGCGGTGATTACTCAGAATATCGATGGATTGCATCAGGCAGCAGGAAGTAAAGAGGTAATGGAGCTGCACGGATCCGTACATCGGAATTATTGCACTCGTTGCGGCAAATTCTACGGACTGGATGAGATCCTGGCAATGCAGGGAGTTCCCCGGTGTGAATGCGGCGGGATCATCAAGCCGGATGTGGTACTGTATGAGGAGGGACTGGATCAGGGAATCCTGCAAAAAGCGGTGTCGTATATCAGGAGAGCGGATATGCTGATTATCGGCGGGACGTCGCTGGTGGTGTATCCGGCGGCCGGACTGGTGAATTATTATTCCGGAAATAAGCTGGTGATTATCAATAAAGATGTGACTCCGGTTGATCAGCAGGCGGATCTGGTGGTGAGTGGAAAGATCGGGGAGATCTTTGCACAGATCGCGGATGGGGACTGAGAAAAACGGAAGGGAGGCAGCATGGATACACGGTGGGTTTATGAGGTGGGGGATATCGTGAAGCTGAAGAAACCTCATCCCTGCGGAAGCCATGAGTGGGAAATCCTGCGGGTAGGGGCTGATTTCCGCCTTAAATGCATGGGATGTGGGCGGCAGGTGATGACGGAACGGAAAATGGTAGAAAAAAATGCGAAGGATTTAAAAAAAGCAGCGAAAAACGGATGAAACTGCTTGCAATTATTTCCGGATTCTGATAAAATTATTATCCGTGACACAATATTCCTTGCTCCTGACAGGAAAGTCAGGGGCCAGAGACCACAAGGAGGGAAAAGCAATGAACAAGTACGAGTTAGCAGTTGTTCTGAGCGCAAAACTCGAGGATGAAGAGAGAGCGGCGGCATTGGAGAAGGTGCAGGGTTATATCACCCGTTTTGGCGGCACTGTGACCAATGTGGATGACTGGGGCAAGAAGAGACTTGCTTACGAGATCCAGAAGATGAAAGAAGCTTTCTATTACTTCATTCAGTTCGAGTCTGAGAATTCCGACTGCCCGAACGAAGTGGAAGACCACGTTCGTATTATGGAGCCGGTGATCAGATATCTTTGCGTTAAGCAGGACGAGCAGTAAGGAATAGATGACCAGCTTAAAAAAGGAAGAGTGATGGTATGAATAGAGTAATTCTTATGGGTAGACTGACCAGGGATCCGGAAGTAAGGTATTCGCAGGGAGAGCGTTCGATGGCGATTGCCAGATATACCCTTGCAGTGGACCGCAGGGGCCGTGCCAGGAGCAATCAGGATGGCGACCAGGGACAGACCGCCGATTTTATCAATATCGTAGCATTTGACAGAGCCGGCGAGTTTGCAGAAAAGTATTTCCGTCAGGGAATGAGAGTGCTGGTATCCGGAAGAATCCAGACAGGCAGCTATACCAACAGAGAAGGTCAGCGTGTTTATACCACAGAAGTGATCGTGGATGATCAGGAGTTTGCCGACAGCAAGAATTCCGGAGGCGGTGATAGTGGTAATAGTTATGGCTATCAGCCCACTTCCAGACCGGCTCCGTCGAGTGCGATCGGTGACGGCTTTATGAACATCCCGGATGGTGTAGAAGATGAAGGTTTACCTTTCAACTAAGCATTCCTGCTTCAGCCTGAGAGGTATGGATTAATCGAAGAAGGAGGCAGTACCAATGGCATTCAATAAAGCGGATAAGCCCGAAGGCGCCAAGGTGAGAAGAGGCGGCGTGCGCAGAAGAAAAAAAGTATGTGTATTCTGCGGGGAGAAGAATGGTGTAATTGACTATAAGGATACCAATAAGCTGAAAAGATATGTATCCGAGAGAGGTAAGATTCTTCCGAGAAGAATCACCGGCAACTGTGCGAAGCATCAGAGAGCACTGACGGTTGCCATCAAGCGGGCACGTCATATTAGCCTGATGCCCTATACCTGTGATTAATAAGGAAGAGCAGAAGCTGTTATACCGGGGAGTTGTCGGTATAGCAGCTTTTTTATTTCCGTGATCAATGAGCCAAGTGCCGTGCCTGCGACGCGAAGCGTAGAGAAAATATTCCGCTACTCTGCAACATTGCAAGTTTGATACCCTGCTGCTTGCAGCGGAGGTGTTGACTTGAGGCGGAAAGAGTTTCGGACAAAATGTTACAGAAATATTAAATTTAGAGGCATAACGGATTGGGTGTTGTAATCTTCTTGCAAGGTGTGCTAGAATAGACAGTATTCGACGAAAACGACGATTACAGGACAGAAGAAAGAGAAGGTGGCAGCTTGACAGATAGAAAGAGAAACGAAATGCAGAGATACTCAGGCCATAGGAGGATCTGCGCAGTGTTTTTGGCACTGGGGGTGGCGGCAGGGCTTGCCGGTTGTGGCAAGGAGCAGGTGGAAGAGACAGAGTCTACAGTACAGGAGCTGGTACTGTTGGAGGAAACCTTGAGCCCCACAGAGGCGGATGAGACGGTGATGGGACTGACCCCTGACGGACCGCTGCTTCCCTCGGTGGAAGGGGTGGAGGCGGAGTATTCGGATCCGATTCCGGATTACCTGCGGCCGGGAATGCAGCATTCCGTAGTATTGCAGCTTCAGGAGAGGCTGATGATGCTGGGTTTTATGGATGCGGATGAACCGACAGATCTTTACGGAGAGGTTACCCAGAACGCGGTGAAGGTATATCAGAGACAGAATAAGCTGGCGCAGGACGGCATTATAGGCCCGGCCACCCTGAAGGCAATTCTCTCACCGGATGCAAAGTATTATGCAGCGCAAAAGGATGATGACGGAGACGATATCAGTAGAATTCAGCAGAGACTTTATGAGCTTGGCTATCTGGCAACGGCAGATATGGTAACCGGCCATTTTGGTGACAGTACAGAGACGGCTGTCAGGAAGATGCAGGAGGTCAATGAACTGGATCAGGACGGGAAGGTAGGCAGAAAGACGATGAACCTGCTCTACAGCGAGGAGGTTAAGCCGAATATGCTTTCCTTTGGTGAGACCAGTGATGTGGTACTGGCAGCGCAGAAGAGGCTGAAGCTGTTAGGGTATATGACTTCTGAACCGGACGGGAATTACGGCAATGATACCGTAATGGCGGTCAAACAGTTCCAGTCACGCAACGATCAGGTCGTGGACGGTTATCTGGGGCCCTCTACCAGGATTGCGTTGAACAGTGAGACGGCAGTATCTAACGGACTTCGGCTGGGGGATAATGGCGATACGATCTCCAAGGTTCAGAATATGCTGAGTAAGCTGGGATATCTTCATTCCGGCAATGTAACGGGATATTATGGCGAGATCACAGAGAATGCGGTCAAGCTGTTCCAACGGACGAATAATCTGTCCGTGGACGGAACGGTTGGGGCACAGACAATGGCAATGCTGACCGGCGGAGGCGCCAAGAAAGCACCGGCGAATGCACCTCGTCAGACACAGACGACCGGCGGAGGCGGAAGCTCTTCCAACCGGACGCAGACGGCAGGAGGCAGCAGCTCCGGGGGAGGAGTCCCGAATACAGGTACTGCAAGCGGCAGTGCAAGCGCATTGATTTCGGTAGCAAAATCTAAGCTGGGAAGCCCCTATGTGTGGGGAGCCAAGGGACCGGGTTCCTTTGACTGCTCGGGATTTGTCTACTGGTGCCTTAATCAGGTCGGTGTGCGGCAGAGCTATATTACTTCCTCGGGATGGCGCAGTGTGGGACGGTATACAAAGATTACCAGCTTCTCTAATCTGCGTGCCGGTGACATCATAGTCGTCAGCGGACATGTAGGGATTGTTGCAGAAGGCGGTACCGTGGTAGACGCGTCCTCCAGCAACGGCAGAGTCGTACACCGCTCCTTAGGATCCTGGTGGCAGAGAAACTTCATCTGCGGCTGGAGAATCTTTGGGTAAGATAATAGAAAATAGGATATATTTTGCTGTGTAGGTTATACTAAAGCGTGTTTGAAAATTCATTCCCATCATCTGCACGCCCCACTTTGCGGTATATTTGTCGGTTTAGCTCTGGGAATACTCAGCCTTGGAAAAAGAGGGGAGAGGCGCTCCGGGATGTTCTGCTGTTTTTGACTTTGCAGGGATTTAGAAGTCCTTAAATCTCTGAGTTTTGCGTTGAAATGAAAATCCCCGCTGTCTGAGCGAAGCGAGTTCGGGGATTTTCATTTCGATTTTAGCAAAAATCAGAGATTTTAGGACTTCTTGATCCCGAAACTGGAAAAAACAGCAGAACATCCCGGAGCGCCTCTCCCCTCTTTTTCCGAGGCGTACCCATCGGAAAAACTTAACTAAATGACGCTTCTTCTGTTACAACCGGGAATCCGATACGCGCCTTGTACAGATCCCCGTCTACAAGAATTTCAAAGCTTCCGCCCTGTAATTTCGTCAGGCTTTGGGCAATGGATAAGCCCAGGCCGCTTCCTTCTGTGGTACGGGATACGTCTCCTCTCACAAAGCGTTCCGTGAGATCTTCAGAGCTGACATTGAGAGGATGCTCGGAAACATTCTTAATGGTGAAGTAGGCATAGCCGTTCTCGCAGGCAATCTCGGCAAATACGCGGCTGCGTTCCATGGCATATTTGAACGCGTTATTGTACAGATTCTCCAATATCCGCCACAGATGTCTTCCGTCGGCAAGGATCATAATACTCTGGCCAGGCAGGTCAGATACCAGTTCGAGGTTCCTCTCGGCAAATTTCTCTTCAAATTCTCCGTTGGTCTGCCAGATCATTTCAACCAGATCCAGGCGGGCCATTTCCAGCTTCAGGGTGCCGGAACTGGCCTTGGAGGCTTCCAGCAGATCCTCAGTCAATGTTTTCAGCCGCTGCGACTTTTGATCCAGAACATTTAAGTATTCCCGAACCTTCTCATTTTGCAGATGCTCACGCTTGATCAGATCCACATAGTTGATAATGGAGGTCAGGGGAGTCTTGAGGTCATGAGAGACATTGGTGATCAAATCAGCCTTCAGCCGTTCGCTTTTGACCTTTTCCTGCAAGGCGCGCTCCAGGCCGGTGCCGATCTGGTTGATCTCACAGGCAATGTTTAATTCTTTTCCGGAAAGGCCGTCCAGCTCCATCTGATAAGAGGTATCGCCGCCGGCAATCCGTGAGATAGCATCTGCGATTTTATCCTCCTGCAGGGAGGATAAAAACATCTTTCGGAAGGTTTGATAATCAATCACCAGCAAAGCCACGAGCAGAGACATGGCAAGGAGATAGTGCTGATATCCGCAGGCAAGCAGAGTCAAACCAGTACCAGCAATCTGCATCAGCACAAAGGCCGAGAACAGACAGAACAGGCGATGGCTGAAGGAGCGGTGAATAAAATACTGATCAACTGTCTGCAAAATATGATGAAGCAGGCTGTTTGCCCATAATTGCCGGCATTTGAAGCGACGAAGCAGGCTGAAGGAGGCGATTACACAGCATCCATAGATGATAACTGCCATCAACATGCGTTCGGCATAATCCCAGGAGCTCTTGGCAACGAGCAAATGAAGAATCCGATAGCCGATTTTTTCACCTAAAAACATGGCAAACATGGTAAAGACAGCAGCCAGGATAACAAAAAGCTCTGTGTAGATCATATCTATACTGCACAGAGAAGGGGCTGCGCTTTTTTTTGTCTGGTAGCCGGACATCAGGATAAGAGTAAGAAGGGTGACCAGACAGCCGGTCAGACCGACCGCCAGTGCCATAAGGCTTTCCAGAAAACGACCGCGCAGATGCATATAATTCGTTGCATATTCTGCATAAATATCATCGTTTGGATACTGAGTGTCCACGGCTGCCAGAATATAGTAATATCCGGCGTCGTAAAAATTGTTCTTCTCCATGGAGGAGGTCAGGTTGTCCGGAATCTCAGACAGATTGCTTTGAACAACAATGGAATCGCTGTCCAGATAGCAGAATCGCCCGAGCTGCATGAGCTGTTCGGTGGATAGATGACTTGCATTGGTGTAGATCTGCAGATTGTCGGGATCTTCCTCTTCCAAAGAGTCCGGACTATCCGTGTAGAGAATCCGAAAATACAGGTTGGAAGGATTGACAATCATCCGATAGTGAACCTTATAATACGCGCCCAGGCAATTGAGAACTTCCCTTGAGAGCTCCAGAAGGGAGGTATAGGCATCTCCGGGTTCTGTGATCTGCTGGTCTGTGAGATAAGCCCGCCAGTTGATCCGGCAGTCCTTGGCTGTAGCAGCATTATCATAGACCAGAAGGTCATTTACCACATCAAAATCGCTGTTCAGATAAAAGCCCTGGCTTCTGGCGTAGCGGAGAACCTCCTCCAGAGTATAGATAATCTCCGGCCCGTCATTTCTGGTGATCGAAAACATCTGGCTGGAGAGATCCAGAACCCCGTCATCCTCAAAAACATCCCGATAAGAGACATATCGAAAAATGCTGTTCAAGTCCTGCTGAAACTGTTCCGTAAACTGTGGGGAATCCTCATAGCTGCGGTCCTTCAGCCAGGAAAGGCCGGATCCGTATTCATTGCTCAGATACATGACACTGAAGCTTCCAATGATGAGGGAGAGGAAGAGCAGGTGCAGCAGGACAGCAAAATTCTTTTTAATTTGCAGGGAATAGTCTTTCAGCTTCATGGCGGCACCTATTGCTTTTCGATCTTATAGCCGACACCCCAGACTACCTTAAGATAGCGAGGCTCTCGTGGATTGATCTCGATCTTCTCCCGGATGTGACGGATGTGTACAGCTACTGTATTGTCGGCGCCGATGGCTTCCTCATTCCAGATCTGTTCATAAATCTCATCAATGGAGAAAACCTTGCCGGCATTCTTAACCAGAAGCAGAAGAATATTGTATTCAATAGGAGTCAGTTTGATCAGGCTGTCATCGACAAAAACTTCTTTGGTGTCATCATTGATGGCAAGTCCTCCACATTTGAAAATCTGATCGCTGCTTTGCTGGCTCATGTTACCCAGCTGGGTGTAGCGGCGCAGCTGGGACTTGACCCGTGCCACCAGCTCCAGGGGACTGAAGGGCTTGGAAAGATAGTCATCGGCGCCGATATTGAGTCCTAAGATTTTATCGGTATCTTCGGACTTGGCAGAGAGAATAATGATGGGAATGCTGCTGGTCTCCCGAACCTTCAGGGTTGTGCGGATCCCGTCAAGCCCGGGCATCATCACATCCACGATCATAAGATCCGCCGGCTGCTTTTCAAGTATTTCCAGGGCTTCATAGCCATCATAGGCCTTGATTACCTGGAAGCCTTCTCCGGTCAGATATATATCAATCGCATCCACGATCTGTTTATCGTCATCGCACACTAATATGGTCTGCATAGTCTTCACTCCTTCTTGTCAGTATGTCTTGTTTACAGCTTATGGAAATAGTATACAACAAAAAAGACCTCGCCGCAATCGGCAAGGCCTCCTTTGTGAAAAAAATCGACTTATTGGTAATCACAGATATCCACCCATTTGTGAAGCAGTTCGGCTTCCTCAGGGCGGTGCTTGGTCAGCTGTGCGGCAGCTACCAGGGGCAGCCACTGCTGTACATAACGCCGGTCGGTGTCTGTCTTTTCGCAGAACAGTTCCATGTACTTGTCTGCTCTTGCCTGATCTTCCAGACACAGAAGCAGATAGGTACGGGCGGCATCTGCACTGGCATTGCCCTGAGTTGCATGAACCCAGTCCAGGACATACATGGTACCATCATTGGTTACGATGATATTGCTGGGCTGGAAATCACCATGACACAGCTTCACATGCTTGGGCATGCCGTCCAGTCTTGTCAGGAGGTCATAACGATTGACAGAGTTTAATCCTTCCGCGTCAGAAATCTGCCGGATCATCTTGTCTTTCAGCTTGTTCAGTAAGGGGCAGACCTTGGAATGAATTGTCAACTGCAGGTCAACCATCTGCTCCATGTACTCATCCAGCTTGTCAGGATTCTCATCCATCAGCTGTTTAAGGGTTTTGCCGTCAATAAAGTCTTTGGTAATGGACCAGCAGCCGTCTTCGTCAACGGAAACTGCCAGGGTGGCAGGAATATTGATTCCGCCGATCTCTTCGATCCGGGCGCTGATCAGGGCTTCGTTCAATACTTCTGCTTTGGGGAATCCTGTACAGAAGGATTTGATTGCCTTGTCACCGTCACGGTAAACGCTTTTGGTCGCATTTTTGGATATTAACTCTCTTGCCATACATAACGCTCCTTCCTTTTTAGTTACTGATAAAACCAATGGCCGATCAACTTTATTCTACTACAAACCGGCAAGAATGTCACTCATTTTTTTGATAAATTTTTAACAAAATCTTGCCCTGCAATTGTGCTATTTATAAAGCAGCAGTTATCAGAAGATAAAACTTAAGTAAATCGCAGAATTGCCGTTCCGTAAGCGGAGAGCGGAAGGCTGATCGAATAGGGCTGAGCGTCGCATTCCTGCTTGGAGGCGCGTATGACCGGAGGCTTTTCAGATGCCTGATACATGCCATGCTTATTGTCCAGAAGCAGGGTGTAGCTGCCTTTTTTGGGAACACCCAGACGGTAGTCAGGACGCTCCACTGGCGTAAAGTTGCATACAAAGAGCAGATTCTTTTTGTGGTCTTTGGAACGGCGCATGAAGCTGAAGATACTACGGTCTCCGTCATTTGCATTGATCCACTGGAAACCGTCCCAATCCTCATCCGATTCGTACATGGCCGGATATTTCTGGTAAATGTGCAGCAGGTCGCGGACATAATTCTGAAGATTTTTGTGCTCTTCCTCTTCCGTCAGATACCAGTCCAGACTGACCTTTTCATCCCACTCATGAAGCTGACCGAAGTCCTGGCCCATGAACAGAAGCTTTTTGCCCGGATGACCGAACATAAAGGTGTAGCCTACCTTCAGATTAGCGAACTTGTCGGAAAAATATCCCGGCATCTTGTTAATCATGGAACATTTCAGGTGGACAACCTCATCATGGGAGAGGACCAGAATGAAGTTCTCGCTGGTAAAGTACGTCAGGCCAAAGGTCATCTTGTTGTGATTATATTTGCGGAAATAGGGATCCAGCTTCATGTATTCCAGGAAATCATGCATCCAGCCCATATTCCATTTGAAGGTGAAGCCCAGGCCATTATCCTTGGGATCGTGGGTAACAGATGGCCAGGCAGTGGATTCCTCGGCAATAATCATAGCGCCCTGCCCGCGTGTCTTGACAATACTGTTCAGATGGCGGAAGAACTCGATTGCTTCCAGATTCTGATTGCCGCCATACTTGTTGGCCAGCCACTGGCCGTCCTTGCGTCCGTAATCAAGATACAGCATGGAGGCGACAGCATCTACCCTTAATCCGTCCACATGAAATTCGCGAATCCAGTAGAGGGCGTTGGCAATCAGAAAGTTGGTGACTTCATGCTTTTCATAATCAAAAACCTTGGTACCCCAGTCAGGATGCTCACCCTTGCGGGAATCGGCATATTCGTAGAGAGGCTGTCCGTCAAAATCGGCAAGACCATGGGCATCCCGCGGGAAATGTGCCGGCACCCAGTCCAAAATGACACCAATATTTTTCTTATGAAGGTAATTGACAAAATACATGAATTCTTTGGGGGTGCCATAACGGGAAGTAGGTGCATAATATCCAGTCACCTGGTAGCCCCACGATCCGTCAAAGGGATGCTCGGCAATACCCATCAGTTCAACATGGGTGTATCCCATATTCTTTACATAGTCGGCTAACTCATGGGCCGCCTCTTTGTATGTATAGTAGCCCTCTTTCTCTGGCCGGTTTTTCTTTTTCCAGGAACCCAGATGCACTTCATAAATGCTCATGGGCGATTCTTCCGGGACTCGTTCCGTGCGTTTCTTCATCCAGGAGTCATCGCTCCATTTAAAACCGGAAAGATCATTGGTGATGGATGCGGTTCCCGGACGGAATTCCGCGTAGGAGGCATAGGGATCTGCTTTAAAAAGAACCTTGCCTGCCTGGGTGGTGATGGCAAATTTGTAGAGTGCACCGGTGCTCAGATTCGGAACAAAGCATTCGTAGATGCCGGAAGTCTCAAGCACACGCATGGGGGTGGCTTCCGGATCCCAGTGGTTAAAATCTCCGACAACATTGACAGCAGCAGCATGGGGCGCCCAGACAGCGAAATAAATCCCACTTTTGCCTTTGAGAGTAACGGGATGAGCGCCCAGCTTCTGGTAGATTTCGTAGTGAGTGCCATTGCCGAACAGATACCGATCCATCTCACTGATCATGCCGGTGTCTGTCTGTCTTTTGTTGCTTTTGCCTGCCATATTATTGATCCTCCCTGATTTTCAGAACAACCCCTTCGTTGCCCGATAGTGTAATGGAAAGTTTGCCGTCCTTGATGGGAATGATGGAATCGTCCATCAGATTTATTGCAGAAGCAGCTGCAACCGGGACGGATATCGTCAGAGGTGCAGGCTGATCGTCATTGTTGGCAGCAGTAAGGATCACAGAAGACTTTGCATGGCGGGCAAAGGCATACTGCCGATTGGTCAGTAGCAACTCCTGATAGCGCCCGCCGGCAAATTCCGGCTGGCTGGCATGGATATGTGCCAGAATCGTAATGAAGTCGGTCAACTTACTGTGAAGCTTTTGACTGTCAGCCATGGCGATCTGGGGACGAAGCTCCACATCGCTGTAATTGGTGCGCATCCCTTCTATCTCCCATTCTCCGCCGTAATAGATGGAGGGAATGCCAGGTAAGGTGAATAAAAGGAGGTAAGCCAGAGGCAGGTGCTCTTTCTTTTTTAACTTGCTGGCAATTCGGTTCTCGTCGTGATTGTCCACAAAAGTATAGAGCCTGGTGCCAATCGCCTCCAGGCGCCGCACATTGTGGGCAATCTCAAAGAAATTATGATCATTCAGTCCGGAATATAAGCTCTTATGTAGCTCATAGTTGGTGACAGAATGGAGCATCTCTTCATTGACCCAGCGGGAATAATCGCCGTGGATTACCTCACCCATCAGCCAGAAATCCTCTTTCATGCTGCCGGTCTGCAGCCGGAGTTCCTTCATAAATTGAAAATCCAGTACATTGGCACAATCCAAGCGGATTCCATCAATATCAAATTCATCGATCCAGAAGCGGATCACGTCAAACAGATATTGTCTTACCTGTGGATTCTGGAGATTCAGGCAGGGAAGCTCAAAATGATTCTGCCAGGCTTCATAGCCAAAAGAATCTCCCAGGGGACTCTGCCAGTCAAAGCTGACCCCCTTATACCAGCTGGTATAGGGAGAATCCCATCGGTTCTGCTGAATATCCCGGAAGGCGAAAAACTCGCGGCCGGTGTGGTTGAATACGCCGTCCACAACCACGCGGATGTCAGATTCGTGGCATAATTGTACAAAGTGGGCAAAGTCAGCATTGGTTCCCAGTCGTCGATCCACCAGCTTGTAATCGCGGGTGTCGTAGCCGTGAGAAGAGGATTCGAAGAGAGGGCCGATATAGAGTGCGTTACAGCTCAGCTTCTTCATATGGGGTACCCAGAGATTAAGCTCGTCAAAACGGCAGGAAGCAGTATCCTCAGATAGCGGATTCTCTTTGGGTGCGCCGGTCATGCCCAGCGGATACATGTGGTAAAATACGGCCTTTTCGTACCAAGTGCTCATTGATGTAGTCCTCCTGATGTGATACAAATAATAAATCAGAGCTCTTCCATTAGTTTGAAGCGCCTGAGCAGAAACTGATATCGGAGCTGAGCCGCTTTTAATTCATAAATATAACAGTCGATCAGTGTCGGATCCACTACCTGTTCGAAGTGATTCCGGGCTGATTCGATCGTGTTCCTAGTACGGTCGATTTCCTCGATCAGTTCCTGATTTTCCGGCGGCTGTGACTGGCGTCGCCGGGATAAAAGTCCTGTTTTCATAACTTCCATCTCCTGTTCTGTGAATCTGGATGACATTGACATCCGATATAATCATAGTATTTTCCGGAAATGGAAAGTTATGCAGGGGTTGTGAAAAAATGTCACCGGCCGGTTATTCCGGAGACATAGTCTCTTCCACCATGTAGCCCAGCCTCATCAACCGCTGTGTTCCCTCGTGAAGAGTCAGACGGTAATAGTTAGAGGTGCCAGATTCACGGACCTGTACCAGTCCGGAATCTTTCAGAATCTTCAGATGGTGGGAGATGGCAGGTCGGGAGAGTTTGACCTGGCGTGTGATTTCATTGACATTCAGGCCATTCTTATTGCCGTTTTGGGCGGCGTGGCTTAAAACCTCAATGATACTCAGGCGCATCTCATCACCCAGCGCAATAAACAGCGGCATACATTCGTGAAAGTGTGTTTTCAGTCGGTCGCCGGTGGTTGGGTTTTCGCAGTCTGCCATGGGAAACCTCCTTGGTTTAAAAATTTAAACTGAAATTATTCTATCACTAAATTCGGATATCGTCAACTAAAAACAGAGGGAAAACGGCAGAATTTCCGATACATTGCATAAAAGATTCATAAATTCAAAAAAAGCTATTGACAGATAGAGAGAAAATGTGCATAATAAAGCCCATCAGCACCTGTTCGAGGTGCAAAGTCATAATCAGAGAATCGCAAAGCCGTATCGGCAGAGAATTCAGCTTTGATTATCATGGATCGTTAACAGGAAAGGAGGGTGAAGGCAGTAAGGACAGGATTATTATGCCTGGTTCTTGCCGGGGCAGCCTGGATGGATGCCTGGGAGAAAAGGGTACCGAACCGATGGCTGCTTGTCGGAGCAGCGGCCGGGATTTGTTGCCGGGGAAAGGAATTTTTTCCGCCAGCCGGGATGGTTCTGCTCATGACATTTCTGTTGTTTCGTCTGCGTATGATCGGAGCAGGCGACGGGAAGCTGATGGCAATGATGGCAGGATATCTGGGCATGGAAGCCGGGATGGAAGCGATCTTTTCCGGATTGCTGGTGGGAGCCTTATGGTCGCTGTGCCGTCTTTGGAACAGCAATTGTCTGAAGGCACGTCTTATTTATCTGAGCGCATATTTCATGCGAATGTTTCAGACAGGAAGAATGGAAAGCTATGGCGGGGATCTGCGAAAGGATCCGTCCTGTACGATACCGCTGGCAGTATGCATGGCAGCAGGGACGTATCTGTATCTGATGGTTTCCGGGGCGGCTGCGGTATGGTCCGGCAGATGACGGAAGAACCTGACATGGCAGGGAAAGGGGGATTTATGAAGAGGATTATGGGGGTCTATGACGTGGATCCGTTTTATGCAGACCGGTTTGCAGAGTTTGCCAATCAAAAGGAGCGGATTCCGTTTACGGTAGTGGCCTTTACCGGGATTGCCAAGCTGCAGGCATTTACGCAGAAGCAGCCGCTGGAGCTTTTGCTGGTAGGGGATGAGGTTGACAGGGAACAGCTTGCGCAGGTAAAAGCAGAACAGGTGATAAGACTGAGTGAGAGCCGGGAGATTGTCGGGGAAGAGACGCCAGTGATTTATAAGTATCAGGCCTCGGATGCCGTGCTGCGGGAGGTGATGGCCTATTACCAGGTAAGGCCGGAGCAGACAGCCCTGACGGCTGTGGGTACAAAAAGCATGATAATGGGAGTCTACTCACCGGTGAACCGATGTGGGAAGACAGGCTTTTGCCTGACACTGGGACAGATTCTGGCACGGGAATCAAGAGTATTGTTTTTAAGCCTGGAGGAGCATTCCGGCCTTTCCCGTCTGACGGGGACGGTATATACGGCGAGTCTGTCGAACCTGATTTATAAGTACCGGGAGGGAGGATATACCCATATGAGCCTGGGAAGCGTGCTGTATAACTGGGGCGGGATGGATTATATACCGCCGGCGGCCTATGCAGAGGATTTGGCAGAGCTGCGAGGTGAGGAGTTGGGGGAGATGATTGCACGGATTGCGGCTGACGGCATTTATGAGGTGATCCTGGCAGATATCGGACATCTGGGACGGGGAATGGAGCCACTGCTGGAATTATGCGATATTATCTATACGCCTGTGAAGGAGGATTGTGTATCTGCAGCTAAGCTGGAAGCCTGGCAGGAATATCTGGATCGGTCCGGGCGCAGCCATTTGTGGGAGCGGGTGCGGCTGCTGAAGCTTCCCCGTCCGGGTATAGTCTGGCAGACCGAGACTTATCTGGAACAGCTGCTTTGGGGTGAGATGGGAGATTTTGTGAGAACTATGCTGAAAGGACAGAGAGGAGAAGATGGGATGTGAGTGAGGAGAGAACGATTCTGGAGGAACTGAAGGGGCAGGTCAGGCAGGAACTGCAGAGCCGGGGGCGGATTGAAGAGGAGGAATTGAATGCATGCATTCATCAGGCCATTGAAGAGGCGGCTCTGCGGACCTACCTTCCGTTGAAGAAGCGGCTGGAGCTTAGAACCCGTTTATATGATGCCTTCCGGCGTCTGGATATTCTACAGGAGCTCGTGGATGATCCGGAGGTGACGGAAATTATGGTGAATGGAAAGGATCATATTTTTGTGGAGAAGAAGGGGACTATTTCCCGGTGGGAGCATGGTTTTGAGAGAGAGGAACAGCTGGAGGATCTGATTCAGCAGATCGTGAGCCGTATAAACCGGGTGGTGAATGTATCACACCCGATTGCCGATGCCCGGCTGGAAAACGGAGCAAGGGTTCATGTGGTCCTGCCGCCGGTGGCTTTGGACGGACCAGCACTGACAATCCGGAAATTCCCGGAGGTGATTACGGCACAGAGGCTGATTGATTTGAATGCTCTGACAAAGGAAGCGGCGGATTTTTTGGAAAGGCTGGTAAAGTCAGGCTATAACCTCTTCATCAGCGGCGGAACCGGCTCGGGAAAGACGACCTTCCTGAATGCAATGTCCGGATTCATTCCCGAGACGGAGCGGATCATTACCATAGAAGATTCGGCCGAGCTGCAGATTCGCCAGGTACCGAATCTGGTACGTCTGGAGACCCGTAATGCGAATGCGGAAGGAGAGGGGGCAATCGAGATCAGCGATCTGATTCGGGCGTCTTTACGAATGCGGCCTTCGAGGATTATCGTGGGAGAGGTACGGGGAAAGGAATGCCTGGATATGCTTCAGGCTCTGAACACTGGTCACGCCGGAAGCCTTTCCACCGGTCATGGGAACAGCCCGAGAGATATGCTTTCCAGGCTGGAGACCATGGCTCTGATGGGTGCCGATCTGCCGCTGCCTGCGGTCCGAAGCCAGATTGCTTCGGCAATTGACATCCTGGTTCATTTAGGAAGGCTGCGGGATAAGAGCAGGAGGGTGCTGGAGATTGTGGAGGTGGGAGATTATGCGGAGGGAGAGATTCGGCTCAATCCCTTGTTCCGATTCGAGGAGGAACCAGGGGACGGGAAAAATGTCCGCGGACAGCTTAAGCGGATCGGGGCGCTTAAAGAAACAGGAAAGCTCCGCTTGGCCGGTTATCCGGTATGACCGCTATCGCCTGAATCTGCCGGAGTTTGTCATAGGACTGGGGAAGGGAGCGGCAGCTTGTGGTGTTCTGACATTTACCTTTTACAGGAGCCTGAGAATTTTCCTTTGGATGCTGCCGCTGGCATTTGCGGGAGTCATATTGGAGCGCAAAAAGCGGATGGAACGCCGCAAAAAGGAGCTTGCCGGACAGTTCAAGGAAAGTATGATGATTCTGGCATCCTCGCTGAGTGCAGGATATTCGGTAGAAAATGCACTGGCAGTGAGCAGGGAAGAACTGACGATGCTGTACGGGCGTGAGGGAATGATTGTACAGGAATTTTCTTTTATGGTGCATCAGATAAAGCTTAACCGTTCGATTGAGCAGGCTCTGGAGGATTTTTCCCGAAGGAGCGGTCTGGAGGATGTGAAGAATTTTGCAGAGGTATTTTCTGTGGCAAAGCGAAGCAGCGGAGACGTAGGCGGGATCATGAGGCATACGGCGGAGATTATCCGTGACAAGATGCAGGTGAAGGAGGAGATTCTCACAATGACCGCATCGCGTCAGTTTGAGCAGAGAATTATGAATATGATTCCGTTTTTTATCGTGTTTTATGTGGAAAGTGCGTCGCCAGGTTTTTTTGGACAGATGTATGGGACCAGTATGGGAAGGGTGCTGATGAGTGGTTGTCTGATTGTCTATCTGATCTCCTATATCCTGTCCAAAAGGATTCTGGAGATTGAGGTGTAGGAAATATTCGCAGGAAAGAAGGGAGAATGGACAGCAGGGACAGAAGGAAAAATAAGAAAAGGGAGTTATCAGGAAAACGTCCAGGAAAGGACATAAAAGGATGGGTGATCCCGGCAGCCTGTATTTTGGGAAGTATTGCATTGTATATACTGTTAACCGGCATGGAGGAAAAGCAGGACATAATAGCAGCAGAAGGGAGGATAAACCGGGAAGGCTATGGGGGAGAGGAAAAGGAATGCCAGATACTTGTGGAAGGACTGGCAGAGGAGGAGGTGCCGGTTACGATCCGGGTCGGTGCTTTAAATTACAGCAGGGAAAAGGCAGAGACAGCCTTTGAGAATCTGATGGGGACCATGGAGAAGCGAATCCGGGGAGAGAATCCTTCTCTGATGGAGGTAAGAAGCGATCTTGTTTTGCCGACGAAAACAGAGGGGGTGAGACTGCGATGGAGTTCTTCGGATTCTGATGTGCTGGATTCTTCAGGAAAGCTGCGAAAGGAGGTGAAGACAGAGCAGATGATAATCCTGGCTGTAGAGCTATCTGCAAGGGATTATCATCAGACTTACGAGATACCGATCCGGGTGCTGCCTCCTGAGCGGGATGAAAAAGAACAGCAGCTGGCAGAATTTCTGGAAGAGCTGGAAAGGCAGGAACAGACGCAGCAGGAACAGCCATGGCTGACTTTGCCAGATAGCTTTGAAGGAAAAAGGTTGAGATATCGTTCCGGAGAGGATAAAGGATACCGATCTGTTATCTTAATCGGCATTCTTTTGGCAGTGCTTCTGGCTTTTCGGGGGCAAAGTGAGGAAAAGCAGAAAAATCAAAAGCGAGAGAAGGAGCTGCTTTTGGATTATGCGGACTTATTGTCTAAAATAGTGGTTCTCACAGGCGCAGGACTGACAATCCGTAATGCCTGGGAACGGATTGTATCGGATTATGAGGAAGCCTTGAAAGAGGGGAGAAAGAAAAAGAGGGCAGCTTATGAGGAGATGCGCCAGACCTGCCATCAGCTGCAAAGCGGAATGACAGAGAGTGAAGCCTATCGGGAATTTGGCAGAAGATGCCGTCTGCAGCCATATCTGAAGCTGAGCGGGCTGCTGGAGCAGAACCGAAAGACCGGCACTAAAAACATGAAGACGCTCCTGCAGGCAGAGATGGCGGATGCTCTGGAACAGAGAAAGAATCTTGCACGTCGGCTGGGGGAGGAAGCGGGAACAAAGCTGTTGATGCCATTGTTTCTGATGCTGGGGATTGTCATGGTGATGATTATGGTACCGGCGATGATGACAATGGGATAGGAACTTTATAAGGAAGGAAAATAGAGGAAAGGAGAGCACATATATGGATAACATGCATTTGAGGGAAGAGATGGTTGCATTTTTAAAAGAAGAGGACGGGGTGGGAGTCATTGAGGTAGTATTGATTCTTGTGGTATTGATCGGATTGGTAATCATCTTTAAAGGGCAGATCAATAAGCTGCTGGAAGATATTTTTAAGGAGATCAACAGCCAGTCAAAAGAAGTCTATTAAGAGGAGCGGGTGTGAATACAAAAAGGGTAAAGGGCCAGGTGACGATCTTTATCAGCATGGTGATGATGTGCGTGTTTGCGCTGCTTTGCGGGCTGCTGGAGTCTGCCAGAACAGCGGGGGCCAGATGGTATCTTCAGACGGCATCCTCTTCCGCACTGGATTCTGTATTCAGTCAATATCATCGACAGCTGTGGGACTCCTATCGTTTGCTGTTTGTCGAATATGAGGATGAAGAGGAATTAGAGACCGATTATCAGGGATTTATACAGCCGTATCTGGAAGAAAGCGGATGGTATCCGATGAGACTTGAGTCCTCTGAAGTAGAAGAATGGCTGGGGGTGACGGATGATAACGGGGCTTGTCTGGAGGAAGAGATTCTGGACTATATGAAATACGGCATATGGGAATTGGATTTTGATGCGGACACGGTTACCGGACTATGGGAAAATGCGAAGGAGGCTGAGGCAGTCAGGGAGGTTGCAGAGACCTATCGGGGACGTGCCGGTGATGCGTTGAAGCTGGAGAAATCATTGGAAGCAATCAGTGAAAGTCAGGACAGACAGCTTGATACAAAGCGTCAGGGGCTTTCCTGCCTGAGAGGATATGACGGGCCGGGCTTTCGGAGAGTGGCAGAGGAACTGATCCGGGAGCTGAAGCGCATGCCTGGCCTGGTAGAACGTTATCGGAAGCAGGCAGACAAACTGGCAGAGGATCTGGGCGAGAGCCGTGGAATATATGAGGAAGAACGACAGGACTGCAGCAGTCGGACGGACGGACAGCTGGCAGAAGAGATTCGTCAGTTTGAGGCTTATATTGACCAGGACGGGGAACGCCGGCAGGAGATTGAGGCACTTGATGCACAATCACGGGATCAGATTGCCTTGGTAGAGGCAGTGATTGAGGAGGCAGAGGAGGTGGAACGGATCATTGACGAGTGGGAAAGTGAGGACGACGAGGATGAGGGACCGAATCTGCATGCCTTGTGGTCCCCGGTAATCCGGCATTTTGATCAGCTGAGGATTCAGGCGCTGTCCTTCCGGCATGGCGTCAAGGATAAAAAGACAGAAGGATTTTTGAAAAAGGTAGAGGAGCTTTATCGCTCCGGACTGTTGAGACTGGTAGTGCCAGAGGAAAAGGAGATATCAGCGGGAGTACTGGAAACATTAGAGATACCTTCCGAAACAGAGATCTGGTCAGGGGGAGCCAGAAATATTTCACTGATGGATCATCTGATGGTGAATGAATATTGCGGCCGGTTTTTCCGGTGTTTTCCGGCAGGTGGAGATGGAGAGGAAATAGCAAAGGATGGAGTGCAGCAGGAAAAGGGAACAGAAGGAAAGGGAGGACTTTCCTATGAAGTAGAATACATGATCGGAGGTAAGGACCTTGATGAAGAAAATCTTGTGTTTGTGGTAAACCGGCTGCTGGCAATCCGGGAGGGATTGAATCTGATTCACATCCTTTCGGATTCGCAAAAGCGGCAGGAAGCACAGAACCTGGCAATGCTGATCACTGGTGTGGCAGGGCTTTCACCACTGGTATTGCTGACAACGTTTTTTGTAATGTCGATCTGGGCCTTGGGAGAATCCCTGATGGATATCCGTGGATTGCTGGCGGGAAAACAGGTGATGCTGTTTAAGTCGTCCGAGGACTGGACGCTGGATCTGGATCAGCTGGTGAGCATGGGGCAGAACGGAGAGATTGGTACCGGAGGCGGGGAACGAGGACTGGTGTATTTGTCCTGGCTGAAAATTTTACTGATTATGGATGAGATTGTCTGTCAGGAATATCGGATGATGGACATGATACAGATGAATATCTGCCGTGTACAAAAGAGTTTTCGAATGCGGCGGGGAATCTACCAGGTTCAGCTGAAAAACAGTCTGGTTGGGAAGCATGTGTTCTTTTCGCTGGGATTCGTGGAACAGATGACCGGCAGCAGAGAACATACATATCCTATGGAAAATATGGTGGAACGGAAATATTAACAGGGGATACTCAGGTGAAGAAAGGGGGTGGACAGGAATGCCTTTTTCCGTGGCAGTCCTTCAACAATATCAAATAACCAAGCTGCGAATTCGCAGAAAACCCAACGAAAAGAAAAGCAAAGAAGTCGTGACTCTCCAAGTACGAATCCTGAAAAAAATATTTATTTCTATTCTTCAGGACAGCTGCGGTAAAAGGGCATTCCTGTCCATCCCCGCTTCCCTGACATTGGAGGCGGTAATGAGTCTGACTCTGTTTATCTTTGCTGTGGTATGTCTGATTCTGCCCATGAAAATCATGAATACTGAGCGGAAAATACAGGCAGCATTAGAGAAAATGGGTGAAGATTACAGCCAATATGCCTATGTGGCGCATGCACTGGAAAAGGGGAAGCTTTCTTCCGTGGCGGGAGCAGGTGACTTTGCAAAGCAATTCGGCCGTCAGATGATATCCGGTGCGGCACAGGGATATGCTCAGGTACAGGTCAGTTCTTATGTGGATACAGAGGCCATGAAACAAACTCGTATGCTGCGTTCACAGATATTGGAGGATGGGGAGACGATTGATCTGGTGTTTGATTATGAGATCCGTCTGCCTTTTCCGGTATTAGGACTTTCCGCACTACAGAGATCTGCGCGTTGCAAAAGACGAGCCTGGATCGGAAAAGAGGGCAAGGATTACGGAGAGGACACAGGAGGGGATGCTGGGGAGGATCCCGTAGTTTATATCGGTAAGAACAGTACGCGCTATCATAGAAACCGGAGCTGTCATTATCTGTCTAACAACCTGACAGGAGTAGCCAGGGACAAGGTATCCGGGCTGCGCAATGACAATGGGGGAAGGTATTATCCCTGCGCTGTATGCGGAAAGAATGCCGGTAGTACCGTTTATATTATGCCGAGCGGGAGCAGCTATCACAGCAGTAAACGTTGTACGGCAATTGTGGCATATGCGCGGGCGGTAAGATTGTCTGAGGTGGAGCATTTGGGAGCATGCTCGTATTGTGGGAAGTCAAATACCCCGCTACAAGCAACGGGGCATCAAATTTGCAGCGCAGCAAGCTGCGGGGTATTTGACCCTCGCGGCATTCGCCAAATGCTCGTGCAAGCACGGCACTTGGCTCATTGCTCGCGGAAATAAAGGAGACGGGTATGGGAGTACGGGGAATTGCCTGGCTGTTGTTTCTGGGATATCTGCTGGCAGCAGCCATACAGGATTTTCGAGAAAAGCAGGTTAAAATATGGGTGTTTGTTCTGTTCGGATTCCTGGGATTGATAACAGCCGGGAAAAATCTCGGCTGGCAGGAGCATCTAAAAAGCAGCTGCCTGGGGTTGGGACTTCTGGGATTGGGAAAAGTCAGCCGCTGGGAGATCGGAGCAGGAGACGGACTGTTTTTTTTGATCAGCGGGTATTTACTGAGCTTTTGGGAAAATATGATGATGCTATGCGGGGGAGTCATGCTGTGTGGATTGTATGCCATGATACGATTTGTATGGCATCGGATGCACAGAGGTAACCGGATCGGAAAGGAAAACGTGCCCTTTTTACCCTTTGTAGCGGTCTGGGGAGTCTGTGTGACAGCAGTGCAATTCTTTCCGTGACGGTATCGGAAAGGTGAATGAATATGGGAAAAGGAATCCGTGCCAGCTATACCGTGGAAGCAGCGGGAGTAATGGCAATCGTATTACTGGTTGTGATGGTTCTTTTGAATCATGCGTTTCATGTTCGTGCGGAAACGGCAGGAGATTTTACGGTTCATGAGTGGGTAGAACGAAAACGACATGCGATTGAGAATCAGGAGGAGCATGAGATTACTTCACAGGCGCAGGGAATGCGCTGGAGCATAGAAATTACTGCCCCGGTCTTCCGACCTGAGGAAACCTTACGGATGTGGAGTCTGGCTGAATAAAACTGGTACACACAGGGAGGGATGTTCATGCAAATCAGTTATCAAAGAGAGTTCCGACATAATTACCTGATTATTGACCCAGAGGAACTGATATGGCAGGGCTATGAGAGTCAGATGCTGCGAAAGAATCCGATTGAGGGACTTTTACGGTTTCAGATTCGTCAGATAGATGAAAAAGTCCGCTTTTATTATGAGATCACATCGCGGCAGCCACTGGTAAGAATTCTGAAAAACCGGAATATTCAGGCAGATGAAATTCGCAGACTGATGTTGGGAATTTTTGGTGCATTAGAAAGAATGGATACATTCTTGCTGCGGGAGGAAAGGATTTTATTAGATCCCGAATACTTATATGTAGATTCGGATACATTCCGGGTATGGCTTTGCGTGATTCCAGGGCTGAAAAAGAATTTTCCGGAAAGTTTTGGAAAGCTTTTGGAGTATTTACTGGGAAATGTGGATCATCAGGATAAGGAAAGCGTTGTGTTGGCATATGGGCTGTATCAGGAGACGCGCAAGGAGAATTACGGACTGACAGATCTGGTACGTATGCTGCAGGGAGAAAAGGAGCCGGAGGAAAAGACGGTCTGCCGGAAGTATGAGAGACAAAACAGATATGAACAAAAACCGGAGTTGCCTGGAAAAGAAGAAATGGCACGAAAGGGAGGAAATCACAGAGATGAGAAAAGCTTGGCTTGTGGAGATGATGGACCCAAAAGGGATGCGCAGAGGGCGGAGGGAAAGAATGGTTGGAAGGAGAGATGCAGACAATGGAAGATACCGTTTTTTCATAAACCTGACCATGAGGAGGAGGCATTGCCGGCGCGTGTGCCATGGGAGATGATGTATCAGGAGCTGGCATCCACAGAGGAGAGGGAGGAGGGGATCCGGGAGAGACCGTCAGACAGAGGAAGCTCATCGAATCCGACCAGTCAGGGGACTGTATTGTTGGCGGATATTTCTGAGGGAGCGGAACAAAGAATGCTCCGGGCGTTGGATGCAGGGGGAAAGGATATTCCCATTCCCTATTATCCTTTTATTATCGGGAAGCAGGAAAACCTGGTGGATTTTAAACTGGATCAGGATACCGTCAGCCGTCTTCATGTGAAGATAGACAGGGATAAAGACAGCTATCGGATTAAGGATTTGAATTCTACTAACGGGACGATGCTCCGTGGCAGGCTGTTGGAGAATAATGAGGAGGCAGAGATTCGCGCAGGAGATGAAATCTGCATTGCCCGGTTCCGGTATCGTTTTGAATAGGATACAGATTCCTTGAGTTTTTTTACAGATTGTGATATAGTTTCTTCATAAATCAAAGGTTCAGGAGGGATTGGCTCATGTGTCAGGAACAAAACTGCAATTGTAAAAAGCCATATTATATTACGACAGCGATCGCTTATACATCCGGTAAGCCTCATATCGGCAATACCTATGAAATTGTGCTGGCAGACAGTATTGCCCGTTTCAAGCGGGAGCAGGGCTATGATGTCCGCTTTCAGACAGGGACAGATGAACATGGACAGAAGATCGAGCTAAAGGCACAGGAGGCAGGGATTACACCTCAGGAATTCGTGGATGGTGTGGCTGCTCAGATCCGGGAGATATGGGATCTGATGAATACTTCTTATGATAAATTTATCCGTACCACAGATAAGGATCATGAGGCGATGGTACAAAGAATTTTCAAAAAGCTCTATGATCAGGGGGACATTTATAAGGGGTACTATGAGGGGCTTTATTGTACTCCCTGTGAGTCCTTCTTTACCGAGTCCCAGCTGGTAGACGGAAAGTGTCCGGACTGTGGGCGCGAGGTACAGCCGGCAAAGGAAGAGGCTTATTTTTTCAAGATGAGCAAGTATGCGGATCGGCTGATTGAGCATATCAATACACATCCGGAGTTTATCCAGCCGGTAGCGCGTAAGAATGAGATGATGAATAATTTCCTGCTCCCTGGCCTGCAGGATCTGTGTGTATCCCGGACTTCATTCACCTGGGGAATTCCGGTCAGCTTTGATCCGAAACATGTGACTTATGTGTGGTTGGATGCATTGACGAACTATATCACGGGGCTTGGCTATGACTGTGACGGCAATCATGGGGAACTGTATCAGAAATACTGGCCTGCTGATTTGCATCTGATCGGAAAGGATATCATCCGTTTCCATACGATTTATTGGCCGATCTTCTTGATGGCTCTGGATATTCCTCTGCCAAAGCAGGTGTTTGGTCATCCGTGGCTTCTGCAGAGCGGCGGGAAGATGAGCAAATCCAAGGGGAATGTACTATATGCAGATACCCTGGCAGCGATGTTCGGCGTAGATGCCGTGCGTTATTTTGTGCTGCATGAGATGCCCTTTGACAACGACGGCGTGATTTCATGGGAGCTGATGGTAGAGCGGCTGAATTCAGACCTGGCCAATATTTTAGGGAATCTGGTAAACCGGACGGTTTCTATGTCGAACAAGTACTTTGGTGGGGAGGTGCGAGACGGAGGTGTCGGTGCGCAGGAGGACGAGGATCTGAAGGCAGTGACACTGGCAGCGGTAAAGAAGACGGAAGCGAAGATGGACGAGCTGCGGGTGGCAGATGCCATCGGTGAGATCTTTAATATATTCCGCCGCTGCAATAAATATATTGATGAGACTATGCCGTGGGCGCTGGCTAAGGATGAGACAAAGAGGGATCGGTTGGCTACAGTGCTTTATAATCTGGTGGAGGCGATTACCATTGGGGCTTCTCTGCTGGAATCCTTTATGCCGGAGACCTCGGCAAAGATTCTGGTTCAGTTGAATGCGTCGAAGCGTATTCTTGCAGAGATGGATGAGTTTGGCAGATATCCGTCAGGGAATAAGGTAACCGATAAGCCGGAGATACTGTTTGCCCGCATGGAAGCAGAAAAGGTGCTGGAACAGGTGGAAAGCATGCAGGCGGCAGAGAACATAGAGGAAGAGGGCGATGCCGGGGAGGAGGCAAAAGAGGCTGAGAACGTGATTGATATAGAGGCGAAGCCGGAGATTACCTATGATGATTTTGCCCGCCTTCAGTTCCAGGTGGGAGAGATCATTGCCTGCGAGGCAGTGCAAAAATCACGCAAGCTTTTGTGTTCTAAGGTAAAGATTGGGAGCCAGGTAAGACAGATTGTCAGCGGAATCAAGGCAAATTACACTCCGGAAGAGATGGTGGGAAAGAAGGTTATGGTAGTAGTGAATCTGAAGCCTGCAAAGCTGGCAGGGATACTGTCGGAGGGGATGCTGCTGTGTGCGGAGGACGCGGACGGGAACTTGAGCCTGATGGTTCCGGAGAAGGAGATGCCGGCCGGGGCAGAGATCTGCTGATAGAGATATGAAGGGGTCCCGAGAATTTCTTAATGGCAGCAATCTGAAGTGGATTGCGATGATTACCATGCTGATTGACCATATGGGATATCTGCTGCTGGGATATGGAGTGCTTTGGGTGCTGCCGGAGTCTGCAATACAATATGCGAAGTGGTATCGGATTTATTGGATGATGCGCTGTGTGGGGCGGGTTGCCTTTCCTGTCTATGCTTTTTTGCTGACAGAAGGGATCGTGCATACACGGGACTGGAAGCGGTATGCGTGGCGTCTGGGGATCTTTGCTTTTCTTTCTGAGATTCCCTTTGATTTCATGTGTTTTCAAAAGCCGTTTAGCATGGCTGGACAGAATGTGTTTTTTACTTTATTGATTGGTCTTTTAACGGTCAAGGCGGCGGAGCATGCCTCTGGTCGGATATCCGGAGAAAAAAGAATGACGGTCTGGATTGTGATAACCGGGCTTGGCTGTGTGACAGCGGTTTTGCTGCGGACGGATTATGACTATACCGGGGTTATCCTGATCGTGCTGCTGCATCTGCTTCGTGGGACGCGGATTCGGCAGTGCGTCGGAGGATTTTTCTGGCTTGCGATAAGCCTGAAGAGCTGGCAATATCTGGGAGGGTTGGCCTTCGCCTTTCTTCTGATCGGCATTTATAACGGAGAACGGGGCAGCGGAAGAGGGAAATATGCCTTTTATGCTTTCTATCCTCTTCATATGCTGGCGCTGTATCTTTTGTATCAATGGATGATGCCCAATATCGGCAGTATTTTTGGATTCACGAATCTGGCTCTGACAGGAATCCAATAGAAGTTTACAGGAGACAGGAATATGAAGATATTTGATACCCATGCTCATTATAATGATGAAGCCTTTGACAAAGACCGGGATGAACTGCTGAGGAGTTTGAATGCGAAGGGTATCGGAACCGTAGTTAATGTGGGAGCCAGCATTCAAAGTACCAAAGAGACTTTGCAGCTTACCCGCCAATATCACTTTGTCTATGGCGCTGCAGGCGTTCACCCGAATGAGACCGGGGAATTGAACGACAATCTGATGGAGTGGCTGAGGGATATAACCAGAGAGAACAAGATCGTTGCGGTCGGAGAGATCGGCCTGGACTATCACTGGGAGGAACCGGAGCCGGAGATACAGAAATATTGGTTTGTCCGTCAGCTGACTCTGGCACGAGAGGAACGGCTTCCGGTTATCATTCACAGCCGGGATGCGGCCAGAGATACTCTGGATATCATAAAGGCGGAGAGGGCAGAAGAGACAGGAGGAGTGCTTCACTGCTTTTCCTACGGAGTGGATCTGGCCAGAGAATATCTGCAGATGGGATTCTATCTGGGGATTGGCGGGGTAGTAACCTTCCATAATGCCAGAAAGCTGAAAGAGGTGGTAAAATATGCGCCATTAGACCAGCTGGTGCTGGAAACGGATTGTCCTTATCTGTCACCGGAGCCGTACCGGGGCAGACGGAATTCCTCTTTAAATCTTATTTATGTAGCAGAACAGATCGGACAGATAAAAAATATTCCGGCTGATGAGGTGATTTTGGTCACCAGCCGGAATGCAAAGCGATTATATCGGATCCTGGATGAATAGGAGCGGATGGGATATCTTATTGTGAAGCCTTCGGATATTCGTTGCACAGCAGACGATAAGGAGGTTCATCTTCCTCAATGGTGGGGAAGCGTCCCATTTTTTCATAGAAACGGTTGTCGGTGTTATCATCATTGCATTGGCTGACCTCACCAAGAAGAACCGGGCCGCTTCCTTCTTCGACTTCAAAATCATGATACATATAAGGATAGATGGTGATACTCTCTCCGGGAGTCAGACGCACCTGAGTACCAGCCGGTACGATAATCTCCCGACCATCAACATGGACGTGAACATCGCTTTCCTTATCCAGATCCTCTTCCTTCGTGGAGTTATATACACGGATGAGAACATTGCCCCCGCCCCGATTAATGATATCCTCCATTTTGGACCAGTGGAAATGCATCGGGGAATATTGCCCTTCTTTAATGTACAGAAGTTTTTCTGCATAGGTTTTAGTGTATTTATCACGCATTTTCAGATTTCCATTGCGGATGGTGATCAGAGAGAATCCGACCTTATTAAAATCTCCCAGGCCATAGTCCGTAATATCCCAGCCTAACATATTGTCGCGGATTTCGTCATAATCACTTCCTTTTTCTTTCCACTCCTCTGGTGTGAAATTACAGAAGGGGGGAATCGCAAAGCGATATTCTTTGATCATGTTTTCCATTTCTTTTAATGCGGAATTGATTTCACTGCGTTTCATAGCATTCCTCCTGGTATGAATTTTCTGAAAAGGCACATGGCAGACAACAGGCAAAAATCACCGTATCTGTATTTCGGCGTTTTTGCCTGTTTCATAACCACTATGAGATTATTTTGTTAGCACGGAGACGCCGGTATCTTGAACTTTGCCGCCCAGAGATGCGCCCTCGAGTGCCTGAACCGCCGCTTTTACGCCTTCCTCACCCATGACATCCGGATTCTGAGCCATGGTGCAAAGCAGATAGCCGTCGTTGATCAGATTCATGATAGCATCGGACTTGTCAAAACCAACACCTATGATGCCGGAATTGCCGGAAGCCTTGATGGCATTGCCAGTACCAGTGGTGGAACCCTCGTTACAACCGAAGATGCCGACGACACCCTGGGTAATATAATTTTCGGCAATGGTCTGAGACTTTGCCGCATCGCCCTCACCGTACTGAGTTTCCATCAGTTCGTAGCCTTTTCCTTCAAAAGCGGAGCGGAAGCCGTTCTCTCTCTTGACGGTGGAGTCCGTGGCAGCATTGACATTGACGATACCGATCTTGCCGGAGGTAACGCCGGCAGCCTCTAAAGCCTTAATCATTTCTTCACCGGCAGTCTTACCGGCAGCTTCATTGTCCGTGGAGAAGGTAGCTTCAGCGTCTACATTAGCCGGAGAATCCACATAGACGATTTTGACGCCAGAGGAGGCAGCTTCCTTCAAGGCGGAGGAGATAGCATCAGGGCCATTGGCAGCAACGATGATCGCCTGATATCCGCCGGCTACCGCATTGTTGACACACTCAATCTGCTGGGCATCGTCTTTGGTGTTGGGAGACATGAAAGTAACCGTTACACCAAGCTCAGCGGCAGTTTTCTGAGCTCCATCGTTTAAGGTAACCCAGTGCTGGTCAATGGAATCCATGGTAATCAGGGCGATCTTCCATTCCTGACTAACCGTAATATCTGCTTTTTCGGAAGCTGCAGCAGAGGAGCCGCCTGCCTTGATAGCAGAAACACCAGTATCCGTTACCTTACCGCCCAGAGATTCACCGTTCAGTGCAGCAACCGCCGCCTTTACGCCTTCCTCACCCATGACATCCGGATTCTGAGCCATGGTGCAAAGCAGATAACCGTCCTCGATCAGATTCAGGATAGCATCAGACTTATCAAAGCCTACACCCACGATATCAGAATTGCCGGAAGCCTTGATGGCATTGCCAGTACCAGTGGTGGAACCCTCGTTACAACCGAAGATGCCGACGACACCCTGGGTAATATAATTTTCGGCAATGGTCTGAGACTTTGCCGCATCGCCCTCACCGTACTGAGTTTCCATCAGTTCGTAGCCTTTTCCTTCAAAAGCGGAGCGGAAGCCGTTCTCTCTCTTGACGGTGGAGTCCGTGGCAGCATTGACATTGACGATACCGATCTTGCCGGAGGTAACGCCGGCAGCCTCTAAAGCCTTAATCATTTCTTCACCGGCAGTCTTACCGGCAGCTTCATTGTCCGTGGAGAAGGTAGCTTCAGCGTCTACATTAGCCGGAGAATCCACATAGACGATTTTGACGCCAGAGGAGGCAGCTTCCTTCAAGGCGGAGGAAATAGCATCAGGGCCATTGGCAGCAACGATGATCGCCTGATATCCGCCGGCTACCGCATTGTTGACACACTCAATCTGCTGGGCATCGTCTTTGGTGTTGGGAGACATGAAAGTAACCGTTACACCAAGCTCAGCGGCAGCTTTTTGGGCTCCTTCATTTAAGGTAACCCAGTGCTGGTCAATGGAATCCATGGTAATCAGGGCGATCTTGACATCTCCAGATGCCGCGGCCGCAGCTGCAGTCTCGGTTGCCGACTCACTTCCGGCAGGGGCCGCAGCGCTTTCCGCCGGCTTGGAACTACTGCAGCCGGTGACGGATGCAGCCAGGAGTGCCGCACAGCTTAACATTGCAAGTAATTTTTTCTTCATAAAACATCCTCCTTTTTGAATAATTGAAAGGTCTTATAAATAACCGTTTATGGGAAAGACGGTTAAATATCATGAATTGGATTTTTTTCTGAAATTCCCGGAGCGGACAACCACGTCGAGAAGAACAGAAAATACAACGATAATACCGATAACCAGGCGCTGGATACCTACCTGTGCACCGATCATATTGAGTCCGTTTTCCAGAGTCTGCCATACGGCAGCTCCGGCAAAGGTTCCCAGTAATAAGCCGGTTCCGCCTAAGGGAGAGATACCGCCGATAACCCCGGCAGCGACACCATACATTTCATACATATTACCAGCTTCCATGTTACCCATACCGGCCTGGGCACACAGGATCAGTCCGACCACACAGGCACATACGGCACTGACCAGATAGGCCTTAATGGTGGTGTTGACTACATTGACACCGGAGAGCTTTGCTGCATCAACATTGGAGCCGATCGCATATATATGTCTTCCGGTGCGGGTTTTAGACAGCAGGAAGAAAAATAACAGGAATAAAATCAATGCAATCCAAAAGGTATTAAAGATTCCGAAGGTCTTTCCATAATAAAAGAAATTCTGGAAACGGTCACCGGCTTCCTTACCGATACCGGTAGCGATTGCGTCCGTATTGCGGTTGTTATTAACCATATAGGCAGCCCCGCGGGAGACGAACATGGTTCCCAATGTTGCAATGAATGGAGGCAACTTGAATTTGCCGACCAGAATACCATTGACCACTCCGCAGCATAGGCAGCAGATGAGGGCAACCAGAATGGCAATTATAGGATGAATCCCCATAGTCATCAGCGTGGCGGAGATCATTGCACTCATTCCAACCATGGAACCAATGGAAAGGTCGATGTTTCCGGTAATGAGCAGGTAGCTCTGCCCGACTCCGATTAACAGATACTTGGACATAGAGCGAAGCAGGTTCATTACATTCTGTCCGGAAAACACATTACGGTCAATGATGCCAAAAGCAACATAAATGATAAGCAGTCCGGCAAAGGCAGTGATCACTGCCCCCATTCCCCGGGTACCTAAAAGTCCCTTGAAAGCGCTTTGTTTCTTTTCGTTCATAATTCTATCCTCCTATCTTGCCTGCTGTTTCTTTTCGAACTCCGTGGCATATTTCAGCACCTCATTCTGAGTAGTATCCCGTGCCATTACCTCACCGGTAATGCGCCCGTCACACATGATAATCACCCGGTCGGCAATGCCCAGAACCTCCGGCATTTCCGAGGATACGAACATGACGGCAATGCCTTCCTGCTTCAGCTTGTTCATCAGATTGTAGATTTCTACCTTGGCGCCGACGTCGATCCCTCTGGTCGGTTCATCAAAGATCACCACCCGGGAGTTGCGTGCCAGCCATTTGCCAACCACTACCTTCTGCTGGTTTCCGCCGGAAAGATTGGCGGCGTTGATCTCAACGGAAGGTGTCTTAATGAGCAGATTCTGTACAGCCTTTTCGCAGAGTTGGTCTTCCTTATTGCGGCTGATCACCCCTATGCGGTTGCAGAGCAGGTCCAGATTGGGAAGCGCCAGATTATGCCGGATGCTTAGCTTGGTGCAGAGGCCGTCTTTTTTCCGGTCCTCTGGTGCCAGTACGATACCGGCCCGGATGGCGTCCATGGGACATTGAATCTGAATTTCTTTATCGTCCAGGAGGATCTGGCCGCTGGTTTTCGGATCGACACCAAAGATTGCCCGGGTGGTCTCGGTTCGGCCGGCACCCATTAATCCGGCAAAACCGACGATCTCTCCTTCATATAGCGAGAAATTGATATCCCGTACCAGCTTTCCGGCATTTAATCCTCTCACTTCAAAAACCTTTTTTCCTTTAGAGCAGGAGATACGGGGAAACTGTTCCTTGATCTCCCGTCCGACCATATTAGCGATGATCTGATCCATGGTCATGGAATGAAATTCACCGGAGGTGATATACTGGCCATCGCGCATGATGGTTACCCGGTCAACGATTGCCTGCAGTTCCTCCAGACGGTGTGAGATGTACACGATACCGCATCCGTCAGCTTTGAGCTTACGGATGATGCGGAACAACTCATCGATTTCCTTGGCAGTCAGGGAGGAGGTGGGTTCATCCATAATCAGAATTTTAGCATGAATGGAAAGGGCTTTAGCGATTTCAACCATTTGCTGCTTGGAAACCGGAAGGTCACCCACTGTCTGCCGGGGATCGATATCGATCTTCAGCTGACCAAGGATTTCAGCTGCTTCAGATTCCATCTCGTTGTTTTTCAGGAGTACTCCGTCTACCTTTTCCCGGCCCAGGAACATATTCTCTGTCACTGACAGGTGCCGGCACATATTCAGCTCCTGGTGAATGATAGCCACTCCGGCAGCCTGAGCCTGTTTGGGCGTCAGGGTTTCATAGGTTTTTCCAAATATTTCCATGCTACCGCCGTCTTTTGTATATACTCCGCTCAATATTTTCATGAGTGTGGATTTTCCGGCCCCGTTTTCGCCCAGGAGAGCCATGACTTCTCCGGAGCGCAGCTCAAAGCTTACGTTGTCAAGAGCTTTCACTCCAGGGAAATTCTTGACGATGTTCTTCATAGATACCATTACTTCTCCCATCTGTTTCCCCACTTTCTGTTTTTTGTATCCGGGCATTCTTCGCGCTTGTGTTTGTTTCCGCCATATGAATGCAAAATTTGCCGATATAATTGTGCACAATACCCAAGAAGAATTCCTGCTTGTTACATCTTTGTCTGAAATCAGTATAACATGACAAAAAGCCCCCAAAAAGAGGGCATTCTTTCGGTTAAGGTGGACAATCTTTTGAATATTGATTACCAGTCTACCTGGTCAAATTCATTTTTATCATAGGCGACAGCACAGTTCCCGTTTTCTACAACGAGCAGGCGGTCAGAGATCATCAGAGTGTCAGATATATTGGTGGTGATAATGAGGACAGCGGTTCCTGTCTTCATGATTTCCCGCAGCAGTGCCAGAATCCGCAGACGGACATACATATCCCCTCTTGCCAGAGGCTGAATGCATATCAGGACCCGAGGATGCAGAAGCTGAATACGATAATAAACCAGGGCGATCTGCTCCTCCAGAGGAAGATTGGCAACGAGAGATTCTTCAATGTAGTTGCCGACCAGAGCGCCATACTCATTCTTGATGCTTCGGTAAATCTTTTGGGGGATAACGCTCCGCTGAAGCTTGCGATCCAGAAGAAATGTCAGATTCTCCATATAGCTTCTTTCCCGAAACAACAAGGACTCTTCACAGTTTTTGGGGATTACAGCGATTCCGGCTTTCAGATAATCAGCAGCCCGTTCCTGGGTGTAGAGCTCATGTTCCAGGGTGATCCGTCCGCGTCGGCAGGCCTCAGTTCCTGTTACCAGAGCCAGAATGTCCCCTGCAATTCCATTGTTCATATCGAGAATTGTGAGACATTCTGCCCGATGGAGAACAAAACGCAGTCCATGAAGATTCTCGGTATGGACGTTGTGGAAATGGAGAACGCCATCCTCCGAATCCGGAATTCCTTTTCTGCCAGGAATGAACCAGTCCGTAATATAAGGAGAGATCTTTTCATCGGTCATTTCGTCACGCTCAAAGACCTTGATAATCCTGCCGTCAAAGAACAGGGAGGTTCGGTCGGCAATCCGGAACAATTCCTGATGATGATTGCCGATATAGAGAACAGAAGTGCCGTTATTCCGTACCAGACGCAGCATCTCCTGAAACTGTGACAGCTCATATTGGCTGAGAAAATTCCCGGGATTATCAATAATGATCAGACGACAGCCCATAAGCAGAGCCTTTCCCAGCTCTACCAGACAGCGCTCCAGAGTAGTCAGAGAGGTTACCCGCTTACGGATGTTGACCCGGATTCCATTTTCCAGAAAAAAGTTTTCGGCCTGTTCGCAAAGAACCCGTTCGTTGATAAAATATTTCTTAAAGCCTTTGCGCAGAACGAACAAATTGTCAACAACGCTCAGTCCCTCTACCAAATGGCTCATCGATTCGATAACATAGACCCGATTGGAGGTTCCATCACTGTGAGAGTAACTGTTGACCGTACGACCGTCATACCACACAGTACCAAAGGAAATGGGAAGATTTTGACAGACCAGTTGAATCAGCTGATCATGACCGCGGTTACGCCCGGAGACCACCCCCATGATCTCGCCAACAAACATCTGAAAGTTCAGATTGTCCAGCAGGGTTTCGTCGTTTTGGATCAGACTTACATGATCCATCCGCAACAGTTCTCGTTTCAGAGGTACCCCTCCTTTCTCCGCCTTGCACAGACGCAAACATCAAGCACTGATTACTTCAAGATTAATGCAACGATGTACTAGCTTTCGCGGATTCCCGCACCAATGGCAGTGTGATCATCACATCGGTTCCTGCGCCTTCCCGACTGTAAAAAGTAATTCCGTATTCTTCACCGAATAAAAGTTTGATACGATTATTTACATTGACGAGAGCAATCCCGCCCTTTTTGCCGTTTTCCTCCTGCACATCATCGAGAGTGAGACGCCGAAGCTTTTCGTTCAATAGTTTGAGCTTTTCTTCTGCCATTCCCATGCCGTCATCAGAGATCCGGATGCGTAGCCGTTCATTGCTGATACAAATTCGGATCACCAGATTTCCCCTACCGATTTTTCGTTCAATTCCGTGGTAGATGGAATTCTCCACGATTGGCTGCAGGGTAAGCTTAGGCAGTCGGAACTGAAGAATATCCAGTTCATCCCATTCCTCGTCGTGTTCATACTCAATATGCAAGGCAAGCTTGTCTCCGAACCGGAATTGTTGGATATAATAATAGTTCTCAATATTGGCCAGCTCATCCTCCAGGGTAACCAGATGCTCGACCTGAGATATCGTATAGCGGAAAAAAGTTGCCAGTGCTTCCGTCATCTCTGCAACGCTGTCAAGTCCCGCCAGCAGGGCTTCGCTGCGGATTCCTTCCAGGGTATTGTAGAGGAAATGTGGGTTGATCTGGTTCTGCAGCGCCAGATATTCTGCCTGCTTTTTCGAAACATTAATCAGATGATTCTTATCAATTCTTTCGTTAAGAAGAAGAACGGCCTGTTCACTTTCCGGGGTGAGAGGATGGCGCAGGTGGAACAGGTCATTGAGAATATATCCCATGACAAACTGTTCATAGATTTTTCTGGTCTCCTGGTAGGGAATAAGGAGCCATTGAAAGATCATACAGCAGTAGCCGACAGCAGTCAGTGTCAGAAGAAGCACTGGCAATATTCCCAAAGCTGACCGCAGACAAAGTGCCCAGAGCAGAGTCAGGGAGACCAGAAAAAGAGCGCCGCCCATGCATGCACAGACAAAGAGTCGTCGGGACAGATATTTTAGCTTTTCAGTCATGAATACAACTTTCTATACTCGTTGGGCTTTAGGCCCGAGTATTTGGTAAAGGTTTTGGTAAAGTAGCGGACATCATTGTAACCAACCAGCCCGCAGATGTCTGCGACTGTGCGATTGGTTTCTTTCAGCAGCCGTTTAGCAGCTTCCATGCGGATCTTTGACAGATATTCCAGAAATGTCATTCCGGTGTCCTTTTTAAATACAGTACTGAGATAAGCGGGAGAAAGTTCAGCCACCGCGCTCACCTGTTCCAGAGTCAGAGGTTCCCTGTAATGCTCAGACACATATTGCCTGACCAGGCGGATCGGCCGGTTCTCATCCTGCCTTTTCAGATGTGCTGCCTTTTCATAAGAGATTGTAATCTCACGGATCAGATAGTCAAATAATTCTTCTGCAGAGCCGCAGTTGTCAGAGCCGGCAAGAAAGCGTTCCAGAAAGTCATCCTCAATGCGAATCTGAAAATTTTTCATGGAAAACAAATAGAGATTGCATATTTCCTTGGTCATCTGTAAAATCTCGTGACCGGTGATACCAGAGCGGGAGATCATATTGTTCTTTAACTCCAGCATGGCCTCCCGGACAGGGAAAACCTCCAGGCTTTCTAAAGCCTTGGTCATTTTTTGATTAAATTCCGAAAACAGCGGACTGTCAGAAAAAGAATGATACCGCACGAACTCTCCTTCAAAAAGCTTACCGCTTCCGGCGACCAGGCGTTCCTCGATCCAAAGTCGGGCATTTTTCAGAGAAGTATCCAATCCGGACATCCCCTGGCAGATGGTACCCAGTGCCATGGTGACAGAGAAGTCCTTCAGGATATCACCCTGGATCCGCATCTCGTCTAGAAGAGTTTTCATTTGCCTGCGGATATTGGCCCGCTGTTCTTCCTCAAAATTAAGCAGAAGATAAAAGGAACTGTCAAAAGCAGTGAGTTCATATTCCCGGACATAGCTATCCAACAATCGCTCCGTGATACTGCGGACTTTATCGGACATAAAACGAAGGTTTTCTGCATTATCCAACACATGTCCGTCCATTTTCAAAATCACCATGCAAAAACAGCCGGGGAAAAAGGAAAAATGAAATTCTCTGCAAATCTGTTCAAGAGAAAGCTGCAGACGATCCTTGCTGCGTCTGCAGACCAGATCAGATAAAAAGGCCTGGCGCAAGGTCTCCTCATCGGTCTTAAGCGTTTGCCGGATCTGTTCCTCATACGAAAGCTGTAAGGTCTCTTTCTGAAACTTACTGCCCAGCTTTTTTAATGTGCCAGTCAGATCGTCCTTTTTAATTGGCTTTAAAATATAGGCATTCACACCGTAACGGATGGCTGTCTGGGCATATTCAAAGTGACGGTAGCCGCTGATAATGATGAATTCCATTCTGGGATTGATCTCCTGACCCAGGCGGATCAGATCCAGACCGTCATAGCCAGGCATCCGTATGTCTGTGATTACAATATCCGGATGATGCTCTTTGATTCGCTCCAAAGCCTCGATCCCATTTTCTGCGGTAGCTGTTACCTGCATATCCAGAGCTTGCCAGTCAATAAGTTTTTCGATCAGTTGACAGACCTTTCGCTCATCATCTGCAATTAATACCTTCAGCATAAGGGGTTTCCTTTCTGATGTGTGTGTTCAAAAAAGTAATCGGCCAGCCGGGCAAATTGCTCCAGGGTCAAAGTCTCGCCCCGGACGGATGCCGGCATTCCCAGAGCAAGAATCGCCTGGGCAATCTGTTCTTTGGAAAGGGAAAGATCCGGAGAATTGGAGAGCCCATTCTGCAAGGTCTTCCGGCGTTGATTAAAGGAAGCGCGAATCAGCCGGAACATAAGAGCCGGATCCCGGACCGAAACAGGAGGACTGGAGTAGCGTTTCAGACGAATTACTGCTGACCCGACTTTGGGCCGGGGCAGAAAGCAATTGGGCGGCACATTAGCAACCAGATAAGGCTCGGCATAATACTGTACGGCCAGAGAGAGGGCCCCATAGTCCTTGGAACCGGGGCCAACCTGCATCCGGTCGGCAACCTCCTTTTGTACCATTACTGTGATATTGTCAACAGGAACATCCTTTTCAAAGAGGCCCATAATAATCGGTGTTGTGATGTAATAGGGCAGATTGGCTACGACTTTGACAGGGCGGCCGCCGTTATATTGACTGGCCAGGTGTGTGATGTTGACTTTCAGGATATCATCATGGAGGATGGTGACATTGTCATATTCGCTTAAGGTGTCCTCAAGAATGGGAATCAGGTGATCGTCAATTTCCACAGCAATAACCTTTCTGGCAGCGGAGGCCAGATATTGGGTCATGGTGCCGATGCCCGGACCGATTTCCAGTACCATGTCGTTGTTTGTAATGCCAGCTGCTGTAATAATCTTATCCAGTACGTGAGTATCGATCAGGAAATTTTGTCCGTACTTTTTTTGGAAGACGAAGTTATATTTTTGGATAACGGCGATCGTGTTCTGAGGATTGCCTAATTTAGGTTCCATATATAATCCACCTTTCGGCGTTGCCGCCTTTTTAAGTTTTGTCTTGTTTTGTCCTGAAATCATTATATTCGTTTGCGAGAGGTTTTTCAATGGGCGGATAAGAAGTTTTCCAGAAAAAGTAACTGTCATATACAGAACGGGTAGATGCATAGAATGGTTACTAAAGGAGTGATGGCATGTCTAATTATCGCAGATTAATCTCATATATTTATGCGTACGAGGGAGGAGTCAAAGGAAAAAATATCGGATTTGCCAAGATTGAGATAAGGAATGGACAGTGTAGGATCCATGTAAATGTAAAGAGGGTTTTTCTGGGAAACAGTGATATTGGAGTTTATCTTCTTTCACCGCAGAAGGAGATTCTGCTGGGACGGATTTTTATCCGGAACGGGGTGGGGGAATTCCGTGTCAATGTCAATGCCAGTGATGTGGAGAACAGCGGATGCAGTATGGAACAGTGCTATGGTCTTACCATTCATGAGACGGAAAGCACTTGGCGTACTTATACCACGATCTGGGAGGATGCGGTAACCCAGGCTGCAGAGGTGGATTTGGCAGAGGTGACGGCCGATAAAATGAGAAAACCGCTCACATCAGAGAATTTTTCTTCTGTTTCGGAAGAAATCCAGGGAGATCTGGAACAGGAAGCTGAACAAATAGAATCCAGGATAACATTAGAGGAGATGGAAAAGGTCGGGATTCCATCGACAGAGCTCAAACAGGATAACGATGAGAGAACAGGCATGGAAGGAGGGGAAACAAGGCAGGAGCTACCCGGAGGTGGTCGGCAGCGGGATACTGAAGGCAAGGAAGTACAGAAAGGGAAGATGCAGATACAGGGCGGGGAGTCACAAGGCAGGGAGGTACAAGGCAAGGAGTCACAGGCCGGAAAAGCACAGAGCGTGGTAACACAAGGCAGGGAAGTACAGGCCGAAGAAGCGCAGAGCGTGATAACACATGGCAGGGAAGCGCAGGCCGGAGAAACACAGAACGTGGCAACACAGGACAGGGAAGCGTCGGTTGGAGAAGCACAGAACGTGGCAACACAGGACAGGGAAGCGCAAGCCGGAAAAGAACAGACGAAAGAAATACAAAGCAGGGAAATTCAGACCGGAGAGATATCGGCCGGGGAGTCAGAGAACTCAGGGCAGGCAATGACACAAAGGTCAGAGAGCAGTAGGGGAGAGGCAACAGCAGATCCGAATGGCTGGAAAAGAGGAACGCCTGTGTCAGCCGTTCTGGAAAGGACGGAAGGGGCAGAGAAAGAGTCTCAGATATTTCCGGAAGAGGCAGCAGGAGGAAATGCCATTGGTGATTGTTCCGAAGGAGTCAGAAATATGGTCGGGAACATCACAGGAAGCGCAATGCCGGAGAATAGCATCTGGCAGGGAAAGGACAGCGTGTCTGAAAAAGTTCTGAGAATTGCCAGAGCTTTTGTGCAAGGGAAGGGACAGACAGATCCGGTTGCTGGCCCGCAGACTTCGGTTTCCCGTCAGGCAGCTATGGAGACTCATCAGACCAGATCGGTTCCTTCTGGGACGCGTATGGCTAAGAATCCCGCGAATTCGGTTCCAGGACCCGGGGATCCGGCACGGCTGGCAGAACTGGATCGGCAGGAACAGGAAGAGATGGAACGCGGCAATGTCTGGAGGCAGATGCAGCGCCGCTATCCAAAGGTGCTGGCTTTTGATTATGCCAATGGCTGCGAGATTTTGACGATCAAGCCTCAGGACATCGGAATGCTGCCCAGGGAGAATTGGGTATATGGGAATAACAGCTTTTTGCTTCACGGATATTATAATTACCGTCACCTGATACTGGCTAAATTGGAAAATCCCGGGGGAGAACCGAGATATCTTTTGGGTGTGCCGGGACATTACTACAGCAACGAAAAGAACCTGGCTTCCATGTTCGGTTTCCCCAATTTCGTCCTGGCGAGGAAACAGCCGGAGCAGGATGGAAGGTTTGGATACTGGTATACGGATCTTCGTCTGTAGGAGGCAGAGTTCTGTCGATTTTAGTGGTTTTCAAGAGGCGATTTTTCATATATACTACATAGTAACAGAGGAGAAGAAAGTGCTCACGCCAGACAGAGGAGCCACTGACTTTCCACAGATAACAGGGATGGAGAAAGCTTATGGCAAAAATGTCGCCGGAAGAAAAATACATGAAGGAAGCCATCCGCCAGGCAAAAAAGGCGGCGGCTTTGGGAGAGGTGCCGATTGGCTGCGTGATTGAATATCAGGGGAAGATCATCGGGCGAGGATATAATCGGCGTATGATTGATAAGACTGTGCTGAATCATGCAGAGATTATTGCGATTCGCAAGGCATGCCGAAAGATGGGGGACTGGCGTTTGGAGGGCTGTACGATGTATGTGACACTAGAACCCTGTCCGATGTGTGCAGGGGCGATCATTCAGGCCAGGATACCAGTCGTGGTGATCGGTTGCATGAATGCGAAGGCGGGCTGTGCCGGCTCTGTGTTGGATCTGCTGCATGAGAAAGGCTTTAATCACCAGGCGGAGACCCGGACCGGAGTTCTGAGGGAGGATTGTTCCCGGATGCTGTCGGATTTTTTCCGGGAGTTGCGTCTGCAGAAGGCAGAGAAGAAGCTACAGAAACCTATACAAGAGAAAGATACAGACGTCGGACCATCAGAACTGAGGTGATGGTGAAAAAGATTTCCAGAGCACTGCTGATGATGCCTGCAGCAAGGAATAAAAGAAGAGAGAAGAGCGCGATTCCGGACAGTCCTATAAGAAAAAGCCGGTATTTTTCCCGGTTATATTGATACAAGATCCATATGAAACGCCACAGGCAGAGAAAGAGGCAGAATGCGGACAGGAAGGCAAAGACAATATGGAGCCGGGATTTGAGAGGCAGCTTTTCTGGCAGATAGGGAGTAGTCACGGCAAAAGCCAGAAGCGTCATGGCGAGCGGGATCAGCCAGGTAAAGCCAGGGGCAACCGGCATTCGAAGGGCAATCTGTCTCAGTGACCAAAAAAAATAGATCCCTACCATCAGGCCCCACAGCACGAATTCCTCTTCCCGGCCGATTCTATTTCCGATTACGGAAAAGTTGGTGGTGAACCAGTTGCTGCCCTGTACGAACAAAATGGTATTAATTGGAATCAAAATATAAGTTATGAACCATAAAAGCATCACAGACCTCCGGCTTTCCATAGTACAAAATACCTGTTTTACCCGTCAAAAATATCTGTATTAGCGAAGATTCTTCCGCTATAGTTATAGGAAGGCAGTTTCATAAAATGACTGCAGAGAAAGTTGAGGGGTATTTGTATTATGTCACAGAAAACGAAACGTATACTTATGGCATTTTTTGGCGTGATTGTCACTGGCTTCTGCGTGGGAACCTTTCAGAAGGCAAATCTGGGGACAGATCCGTTTACCTGTTTTGTTACAGGGATCGGCAATATCTTTGGGTCCACTTACAGCACCTTTTATGTGATCGTTACCGGTGTACTGCTTTTGGGAGTTTTGTTGCTGGAAAGGCATTATATCGGACTGGCTACCGTGATCAATCTGTTCGGGACAGGCATATCTGCGGATCTGATGAGAAATCTATGGGACATGCTGATTCCGGATCCGGGGCTGGCCATGAGGGTGGTGCTGATGCTCCTGGGAGTTTTTGGCAGCTGCTTTTCAGCTTCGGTATATTTCACGGCAGACTTGGGGGTCTCTGCATATGATGCGGTTTCTCTGATTGCTGCCAATAAGTATAAGTTGATGGCTTTTCGTGTCTGCCGTGTGCTCAGTGATCTGATCTGCGTTACCGTCGGGTTTGTGTTCCATGCCACGGTAGGAGTGGGAACCGTGATTACGGCATTGTTCATGGGACCGGTGATCCAATGGTTCAACACGCACGTATCAGAGCCTTTTTTGTATGGAAAAGAAGGAAGATAAGAAGAGAAGGCAGATATTTCTTGACAAGCCTGCGGTTTTTGGGGTATACTTAACAAGCATTTCCGATGCCGGAGAGAGAATCCGGCTGGCAAAAGGGAGATGCAGCGCAATATTTAACAGGTTATAAAGCTTCCGTGCAGCCGGGGAGATAGCGGTGCCCTGTACCTGCAATCCGCTCCAGCAGGGGTGATATCCCGCCTCGGATGTTGGTTTTGCGGGGCTGCCCCTGGTGAGCAGCGTTGACGTCTGGGTCTTGCGCAACAGAGCTTCATGAATCGTGTCAGGGCAGGAATGCAGCAGCACTAAGTGAAATCCTCTGTGTGCCGCGAGGCAGCCTGGACTGAGCCAGCTGCCAGGGTAACGCCCGTGAGCCACATACAAAGCGGGATGCACGGATTTAAATGATAAGACAGAGATTTTGAGAAGAGGGCTGGTCGGAGCCGAGGTTCCGTCTGGTCCTGCTTTGTTATATTGCAGCGCATTGGGTGAAAGTGCGCAAAAAGTTGTTGACAAAAGCAAGGCGCCTATGTATAATATTTAAGCGTGTATCAGGAGAAAAATATGCTGATTAATTTAACAGAGCTGTTTTCCGTCGAAGGAAAAGAGAAGACCTACACAGCAGCAATTGATATGGACTGCTTTCAAGCCCCGGACGGAGCCAGAGAGATTGTTTCCAGGATGCCAGCAATGTTTCGGATTCAGAACCTGGGAAGCAGGAAGCTTCTGTTGGAGGGGAAGGCGGACATTACGCTCAGGATTCCCTGCAGCAGATGTCTGGAACCGGTAGATGTTCCCTTTGAACTGGATATTTGTCAGGAGCTGGATTTGAACAGGACAGAAGAGGAGCGTGCGGAGAATCTCGATGAACAGCCCTATCTGGACGGTTATTATCTGGATGTAGACCAGCTGATTGGCAACGAACTGCTTCTGAATCTGCCTATGAAGGTTTTGTGCAGGGAGGACTGCAGAGGGATTTGCAATCGATGTGGAATGAATTTAAACCACGGAGCCTGTTCCTGTGAACGCAGTTCGCCAGATCCAAGGATGTCGGTAATCCAGGATATATTTCAACAGTTTAAGGAGGTGTAAACCATGTCGATTTGCCCAAAGAATCGGTCTTCCAAGGCCAGAAGAGATAAGCGCAGAGCTAATTGGAAAATGAGCGCAAGCAATCTGGTAAAGTGCAGCAAATGCGGAGCTTTGATGATGCCCCATCGGGTTTGCAAGGCTTGCGGCAGCTACAATAAGAAAGAAATCGTCAGCATTGAAGATTAAGATTTCAAAATTTTCAAAACTTAAAAAGTTAGATGGCTAAGGGCTTCTGAGGATTTCCTCAGGAGCCTTTGTTCCGTTATAGGAAATTGCGATTTTTGAGGCGAAGAAAAAGAACGAGAGTTTACCGGACGTATGTTTGATGAACTCTTGTCTGGGAATGACGGCAAGACGACACGGTTTAGAAGATATAAAAGCCTTCTACTCCAGCCTCGTCATCAAATAAGTCGTCTTCATTTAAGGAATAATCCATGTCGAGAAGGTCATCTTCGCTCATGCGGCGAATGTCCCCGGATGTCATGCCTTCAGGTGGGTTATCCATATATTTTTTGCGTAGCTTCTCTGCGTTTGTGTTCATAAGAACAGCCTCCTTTTTAATAGTGACCTCGCCCCAATAAACAGACATCATGCTTTCAAAGTCTTCTTGTGTTGATCCTGCCTTATCAAATGATTGTTTCTCATATAAATTAAAATACCAATTTTCTAATTTTTTCAGGCTTTCAGTCGTATAGTCAGGAAAAAACGCGGACGCTTGCGTACTAATTGCCTTCAATCTGTTCAGCAAATCGTCTTTATATGAAATATAATAATCTTCAGCCTCGGATTGATCACGAAATTTTCTTAAAGATTCCCCATATTTAACGGCTATATTTAAGCTATGCTTTGACATCTTGTTCGCCCCCTTCTGTTCCGCCATCCGCACTCAGCTGCTTAATCGTATTCCTCGCAGATAAATTTGAAATCCTCAGTCCTGCGCAAGGCTGGCAAGGCGTACTTCTCGATGTGCTTTGACATAATTTCCACTGCATACTGGAAGTTCGCTGACGGATGGCCCTCGGCACAGCGCACCATGGTAATCAGCATCTTATTGTCACCCTTAATGTATTCAGACGGATAGTTGCCGGAGCAGTCACAGGAATCCTCGTCATGGTATTTCTGTCTGACCGCCTCCATCTGCGCTGCGGTGCCGATCATCGCATGATAATCGATTGTTTCCGAATCAATGTAATAATCAACGAAAAGCCTTGCCACATCATCCTTGCATTGCTGGATCTGCTCAATGATGGCGTTTGCGTTTCGGATTGCAAATCTCCGGATTTTCTTCCTGGCATCTTCCTCATCTTCATAGCGGATATACAAAAGTGTTTCGTGACCGTTCAGCACAGCCGTAATCTTCAGAAGCCCTCCGTCCTCCCCATAGCAGGCGCGCAGCGTCCGAAAAATGTCCTTCTCCGGAACGCTGTACAGCGTCATCCCGCGCCAGTCCTGCCCAACAGGGATATCATAGGTGAGCATTTGATACTGTGTGTCATAGTCAAAGAAGATTGCGTCCTCACCATCGGCGTCCTGATAAAAATCAAAAACGCTGTACACGCCTTCTTTGCAAGTAAGTGGTATGCTGTGTAATTCTGACATTTGGGTCTCCTCCCTTTATCAAATCCTGATTTATAAAACTCGTTGAGCTACAACCACAGTGTAGTTATCCGTGTCGTATGTAATCCCCGTTTCTTTAAAATTGTTTTTATGCCAAAAATGCTCTGCCTGGGGATTGCCTTTAACCCAGCCAAGCCGTATGCTCGAAAGCCTGATGTCGGCCAGATAGCGGCACAGATCGTCAATAATGCTGCTTCCAATGCCAGCATTTTGAATCGATGCCGCTGTCATAAAAAAGCCTATGAAAGCAGTTTTTTCATCAGGGTATGCCATAATAAAATCCATTACAGCAATCAATTCTTCCCCTTTGTAATACCCTACATAATATTTGTCACACATTTCTTTATTTGGAGGCAAAGCTTTCATATCATCAAGAATACTCTGTTCTGTCACAAATGGCGGACAGTATTGGTAATACAAACCATTTTTACTGCACAGTAAATATATAGCCGCGACATCCGCTTTCTCCATGCGGCGTACAGTATAATCATTAGAGAAAAAAGATATATCCATTTGTGTTACCTCCTTCAAACCGGAAGTTGAGCTTTTATATATTTACATCGAATACCGCCTTTATTTGCCCATCCTCTGTGAAAAACTCTATTTCAAACCAAAAATCCAACTCTTCTCCGAAACTCTTTGGTCTGTAACACACCACATCACTATTATCCGTTTCAAGCCTTGCTTCGTCCGTATCATCTATATCTTCCATACAGGATTTTTGGAAATGGTCTACCACAAACTCTTTATTTTCATATTCTTCCCACATAGCCAATTGTTCAACCAACCACTTCCCAAATCCCAGGCAGGCATTTTCTGATGTCGGTTCTGCGTCAATAAAAGCGGCCCATGAAAGTTTTGGTGGAATGCTGGATACAAGTTTTGCGTATTCTTTGTCTGCAATCGTGTCTACCATCAACTTAATCAATTCCTGTGCTTTTGTCTTAAACCCCGATTCTGCCATTTTATCTCTCCTCCTAAATTCAGATAGATTGAGATTTGATTCACAATTCTTTTGCCAGCCATAGTGTCAGCTCATCCTCCAGCCGTCCAATGCGGTCGGAGCAATCGTCCGTCAGTTTCTCCCCCACCTTTTCATAGATATTGTCGTCAGCGCTGTAAATGGTGTCCGCCCGTTGGAGCCACCACTGGGCTTTATGTAGGTCGCCCGCGTCCATAGCGGCCACGCCCAACTCATAATAGGTTCTGGACACCCCAGCCCAGTCCTTTTTTCTTTGGAGATCAGCCAACCGCTTCTCCGGGGCCTTATCCTCTTTTCTTCCAAATCCAAACACAAAAATCATCTCCTGTTGTATTTTGTTGGAGCGAAATAATCATGCCGTTTTTAACTCTCTGATTATTTTCCCCTGCTTCATAGAAAACTTCGATTTCTCTGTGATTCTGCTATCATTACGGCCAATTGTCACAGAAATGCCACGCTCCTAAGACATTTCAATTTCAGGATTTATCAAAATATTGTTAATCACCGGCTCAGGATATTTTACAAATAACTCCGGCTGTATCTCATGTGTATTTCTCCAAACAGCGTATTCTTTGGAAAAAATCTTGTGATTTGGCATAGGCAGCTGCTGAAACAGCTCTTTGTTCCACAAGCAGGCGGCAAGCTGATATAATCCATATGCGGGCACAAAAAGCAATTTGTTGTTGCTTTATTATATATCCGTTTTTTCCAAAATGAAAGCGATTTCTTATACTTCCCGTTCATTAAAACGGAACTTGAACAGAGCAGCGGCAAGCATCTCATTGGTGGGGATAGCTGTCTGACCACCTCTTTCAACGAGGGACGACACAGAGCCGCCAGCAAAGCGGCAAAGGTACATTCAGGCAAGCGATCATTCCATTCTGCTTTCCAGGATTTCAGACCTTCCTCCTATACAATACCGCCATCTGGAGGATATAATCAACAGTTTTATCCTGGCATTGGAAGATCGGGAAGCACAGAGCAGCAAATAATCTCTCTGTGCTTTTAATTGCTCCGAAACGCTGACATGGTATCTGCAATCAGCGCCAGTGTCACCTGATCCATTTCTGTCTGCGGCGGCTCCCCATCCATTTTCCTTTCCGCTTTTACTGCTCTTCGTTCTGCCACATACCCATTCCGTACATCCGGCTCATGGCTGGTCTGCTCCATCCTCTCCTTCCGGCTCAAAATCTCTTCCTGCTCAATGCTTTTCCGTATGTCTTCTGTGTGAACCCAAAGGCCACTTCCAATTACCGAAAGTCCTATATTGGAATGGAAAAGACCGATCCCACAGATGCCTATCTCATTGCGGACTTTGGCAGGGTAGGCCGTACGAAAAAACCGGAGCCATGACGCGGCGGGCAGTTCATAGCCCTGAAACGCCTTACAAGGCACCGTATGCACCTTTCTGAGTGCATCACCAGGGAAAAGACTTATATGGTGTCTAATCTTTATCTGAAGTTCAGTGAGCTTCAGCTCATTGAAGGGGATGATAAGCCTTTTGGCAGTCTCTATGGAGCCACGTCCTCAGCTGTCCTGACGGAATTTCTGTCACCACAGGAGATCATGGATATGCCGGAAGAGGATCTGCTTATTTTCCTTGCGGAAAAGAGCAGAAACCGCATCTGTGACATATCCAAAACTTCCGAGCTCCTACGGAAGGCAGCCAGAGATTCCTACCGCTTAGATAAGTGCATGTACGAACCACGGAACATATCACCAGAATGCTTCTGGTTTTCTGCAAGAACCTGTTCCAAAAGACATTTGGTGTCGCTCCGGTGGAACATTACTTTTAAAATGGTGCTGACCTGTTCATCCGTCACGGCTTCCGGGTGGGGGAGATGGTTTTTCAGCATTGCCCCTCTGGTACAGAGCCGGTGCGTCCGTTCCTTCCGGTTCAGTGTCTTTATCTGGTGTTCCAGTATTTTTTCCTTATGCTGCGCCCGCCGCAGTCTGGCCTCGGTCTTTTCAATCTCCTGATTCAGTTTTTCCAGCTTCTTATTCATGGGCAGCGTCCTCCTTGGGGAGCAGGATTTAGATGTGGCTGCCCTCCCCGATTCCCTGACGGACACGCATAATCATCCCGGCTTGTTCCAGCTCGTTCAGGGAACGCTTGCCAAAGACGTAAAAAGGCAATGGCTTTGCCGGGTTCCTATCTGGATGTGTTCACCGCCCTTATGTGTACGCAGCTTCAAATCCGGTATGAGAAACTGTCGGAGCAGGAGCGCACGGTTCTGAAGAATGTTCTGAAGAAAACTCCGGCATATAAGGATCCGCCGTTGAGCAGGACGAAGCGGAGATAAGGAAATGCCGTTGCTTGGGCTTTTATCCATGCAACGGCATTTTGGGATAAATCTAATTCAGTTTTCAATACATAAGCCGAAATGTCCGGGGTGGCACATCTTCACTTCGTAACAGAATTTTATGCGTTCTTCTTTTTTCTGTTGCGCTGTGTTACGATACACCTAAATGCCTTAAACATTGCTGGGGACAGTTCAGGGGAATCTTCATCAAATTGAATTTCCCGCTTTGCCGCCGCCCTGACTTCCTCCAACTGCTCCTGCGCAGGAGCCTGGCCATCCTTAATTGTAAAAGTTTTGGTCATAGTAAAGCCTCCTTTCACTTTCCGTTGCCAATCTTGCAGAGATTAACCGGATATTTTCCCCTCGCTCGGTAAATACAACAAACAATAAATCGCCAACCATACCGATTGCAATATAAAGGTCTTCTTCCATACTATGCTCGAAATCATACATCTCTATGTAATATTCATCACGAAAAATGTATGAAGCTGTTTCAAAAGAGATGCCGTGTTTTTGGCGATTGATACGGTCTTTTTCCTCGTCCCATTCAAATTTTAGTTCTATGTGAATTTCCTTCTTTTATTTCACTTCTCCGTTTATTTCATCAACAATGGATTTTGGCTTTATTGTCATCTCCACCCAAGCGGGAATAAAACCACTTTTTACAGCATTTCCTGCAGAACGGATATTTGACCATGCGGAGCAATAAAACGGAATTTTTCGTCTCTCAAGTATTTCATGAGCCAGTCCGCTGGTAAGTGCAGATGCAATTCCTTTTCTCCTATATTCCGGCAGTACATCCACCCCAATCTGCCACATCTTTTCACAATCAGCAGAACAGCCTGCAAGCCCGATTAATTTCTCATCTTCATATGCCCCAATACCGAGTAAATCCAAATGTTTTCTATCCTTGCAAAGGGCATTGCTCCATTCTGGCAAATATAACTTTTCAAAATCTTGTTGTTCAAGAACCCTCATCTCGTAATCACAGGAGATTGGACGAAGATTATTAATATCGGGAAGAAAATATTCTGCCATAAAACATATCATATATCCATGCCCGGCCAGTCTGTTACTCAACCAGTGCAAATTCGGTGTTTCAAAAAGGTGATAGAATTCATATTTGCCAACATATTCTGTTACTATTTCTCTAACATCCTCAGTGACTGATGCAACCACATTATTTCCATAAGAAACAAAATTCGCTATAATTGGCTCTTTCAGATATTTTCGTGCTTTTTTCCCAAACGAAATGGAACGATAACATTCTGATTTTTTAGAAAGTCTTCCGTTTTACAGTTAATGTCCTCGGCAGACTGTTCCATCGCAATATGCAATATCTCTTCGGTGATCATAAATCGTGTCCTCCTATCGCCTCAGTTACTCAATCCCAATTTATCGTCTGAAATAATTCTATCATATATCTACGAATAAATCATTTTACTTTTAATGTTTCTAAAATTGTTTTGGTACAGTTTTAGACTTTACAAGGCACTAGTACTGAAAACCCTTGTGTAAATATTTCGGTCTATTTTCCCGATTGCACAAGTCCAGAATACTCAGCGTAGCCCGCTACGCCTCCGTTTCTGAACTTGCACACTCGAAAAAATATCCTCGAAAATTTACACAGGAACTTCAAGTACGGAGTACTAGTGGAGGGCGTCAGCGATGAAATTTTTGTATCCCCCTTGACAAAAACGCCAGTGTAAGCTATATTATAACAGTGCTATATAACATTGTTATAGAGGAGAGGACAGTGCGGAATGAGTGAGCTGGAAAGAAGTACATTGGAACTGATTCATACGGCGGCCAAGGCAGAATTTATGGAAAAGGGGTTCCAGGCTGCCTCCCTGCGCAATATTGTGAAAACCGCAGGCGTAACCACCGGGGCATTTTACGGCTATTACGACAGCAAGGAAGAGTTGTTTGCGGCTTTGGTGAATCCGTCCTATGAGTATATGATGAACCGGTACCGGCAGGCTCATGAGTATTTTGAAAGCCTGCCTATGGAAAAGCAGCCGGAGCAGATGGGAAAGATGTCATCCGAGTGTATGAATGATCTGCTGTCGTATTCCTGTGAGCATATGGATGAATTTTATCTGATCCTGAAATGCTCCGAGGGTACGAAATACGCCTCCATGATCGATGACATGGTGGAACTTGAAGTGGAGTCCACCCATAAATATTATAAGGTTCTGGAACAGCTTGGGGCCTCGGTTCCCAGGATTGATGAAAGGCTGGAGCATATCATGGCTACGGGGATGATAGGCGCCTTTTTTGAAATGGTTCTCCATAAAATGCCGTATGAAGAGGCAAAGGTGTTTTTGCAGCAGTTAAATGATTTTTACACCGCAGGGTGGATGAAGATCATGGGGCAATAATGGCAGGCTTTCTGTTATATTGCCCCCGGAGGTTAGCGAAAACTAACTAAATTTCACAGGGATAACAGGGGATGACTGCAGCGTTCCCTTTATCAAACACGCTCTATAGGGCATACCATCATTAATGTCCTTGCAAGGCAGGCGGACTTCGTCCGCCAAAGTTTAGAAAAACATAGAAGGAGGTCTTATCTTTGAAAAAAGAATCCAATTTAAAGCGGCTTTTGGAGTATGCGGGGGGCTATAAGTACCTGACCATAGTGTCATGGATTTTCAGTGCCCTGAGCGCTTTGGTGGCGCTGCTCCCCTTTGTGTACATCTGGAAAGTCATAGGAGAGGTACTGGATGCGGCTCCGGATTACGGAAAAGTGCAGAACCTGTCCCATAACGGCTGGATGGCAGTGGCTTTTGCAGTGGCGGCAATCCTGATTTATATCGCAGCCCTGATCTGTTCCCATCTGGCGGCATTTCGGGTACAGGCAAATATCCGCAGGGCGGCAATGCATCACATCGCGACCCTGCCCATGGGTTTTATGGAAGGCATCGGCAGCGGTAAAATCAGGAAGATTGTTTATGAATCCAGCGCGGCAACGGAAACCTATCTTGCCCACCAGCTTCCCGATAAGGCCAATGCCCTTGCAACACCCTTGGGGCTTCTGGTTCTTCTGTTTGTTTTTGACTGGCGGCTGGGAATCTTAAGCCTTCTGCCGGTTGCGGCGGCATTTATCATCATGAGCGTCATGACAGGAAAACGCATGGCGAAGAAGATGGAAGAATACAATAACGCCCTGGGACAGATGGCGGGCGAGGCGGTGGAATATGTACGGGGGATTTCGGTGGTCAAAACCTTCGGACAGTCGGTGTTTTCTTTCAGGAGGTTCAAGGAATCCATTGACAATTATGAGAAGTGGGTGATCGCCTATACGAAAGATCTGCGCTTCCCCATGATGTGCTACACCACGCTGGTAAACGGAATATTTGCCGTCCTGGTCGCGGCGGCGCTTGTGATGACATCGGGCGGGGTGACAAAAGAGTTCCTTCTGAATCTGATGTACTATATCATCATTACGCCGGTTATTACCCTGACGCTGACAAAAATCATGTATGCCAGCGAGAACAGGCTGATCGTGGCGGATGCCATGTCCCGCATTGATCGTCTTTTGGAAATGAAGCCCCTGCCGGAAACAAAAAATCCAAAGCGCCCGAAAGGAAGCCTGGTGGAGCTTTCCAGGGTTTCCTTCCGTTACAAGAACGCTGCGAGAAATGCGCTTGAAAACATTTCACTCACGATTAAAGAGGGGGAACATGTTGCTTTCGTGGGACCGTCAGGCGGGGGAAAGACCACCCTTGCCAGTATCGTGGCAAGGTTCTGGGACGTAGAAAACGGCAGTGTGAAGATCGGCGGCGTCAATGTAAAGGATATTTCCAAGGAAGAACTGATGAATATGGTTTCCTTTGTCTTTCAGGATTCCAAACTTCTGAAAACATCCATTCTGGAAAATGTACGGCTGGCGAAGCCGGACGCTTCCCGGGAAGAAATCCTGAAAGCCCTCCATGACGCACAGTGCGATGATATTCTGAAGAAGCTGCCGGAAGGCGTGGATACGGTGGTGGGCGCAAAGGGCGTGTATCTGTCCGGCGGGGAGCAGCAGCGCGTTTCTATTGCAAGGGTGATGCTGAAAAACGCGCCGATCCTGATACTGGACGAGGCCACCGCTTTTGCCGACCCGGACAATGAGGCAAAGGTGCAGGCGGCGTTCGATATGCTGGCGAAAGGAAAGACAGTGTTGATGATTGCCCACAGGCTCTCCACCGTTACCGGAGCAGACAGGATTGTGGTGATCAGGGACGGAAGGATCGTGGATACAGGAACACATGACCAGCTTAAAGGCAGGGACGGCTTGTATGCCGAAATGTGGAGACAATACAACAAAGCGGCAAAATGGAAGGTAGGTGTTTCAAATGCATGAAAAATTAAAGCACATCTTTGCCCTGTCTGACAGGGGTGCAAAGGACATGGAAAAGGCGTTTTTTGCCTGCATCCTGCATAATCTTTCCCTGGTGGTTCCGGTGGCGCTGTTATATAACCTCATCCGTGACCTGCTGGACGGCGGGCTGCCGGAAGGGAAAAGTACATGTTACATTGTGGGGCTTGTCATTACCCTTGGGCTGGTTATGCTGACTTATTATATCCAGTACAATGCAACCTTTTTCGCCACCTATGTGGAGAGTGGTGTGCGCAGGCTTTCCCTTGCGGAGAAGCTGCGGAAGATTCCCCTGTCATTTTTCGGAAAAAAGGATCTGTCTGATCTGACGACCGTGCTTATGGCGGACTGCGCGACCTTGGAGAGCGGGCTGTCTCACTGGGTGCCTGAATTTATCGGATCGCTTATTTCCACTCTTTTGATTGCGGCGGGGCTCTTTGTCTTTGACTGGCAAATGGCACTTGCCTCTCTGTGGGTGCTGCCTGTCTCTTTCGGTATCATCCTTGCCACGGCCGGCATTATGCGTATCAGGCAGGAAAAGGTAAACCAGGTATCCATTGCGTGTTCGGACGGCATCCAGGAATGTCTGGAAACGCTGCGCGACCTGAAAGCAAACAATGCGCAGGAGAGATACCTGAAAGGGCTGGACAAAAAAATAAAGGACGTGGAGAAATATACGGTCATAGGCGAACTTACCAACGCGGTATTCCATACCTGCGGACGAATGGTGCTGAAGCTTGGCATCGCTACCACTGTGCTGGCAGGAGGGGTACTGCTGGCGGATGGCAGGATCACCCTGCTCACGTTCTTTGCCTTTATGATTTTGGTTTCCCGCGTATATGACCCGCTGATTGCCGCATTGGATAATTTAAGCGCAATTATTATGATGAGGAATATCCAGTGCAGGCGTATGGATGAAATTTTAAGCCACCCGGAACAGGCGGGCAGGCCGAAACTGACAAACAAAGGCTATGACATTACTTTTGATCATGTGGGGTTTTCCTATAACAGCGGGGAAAGGGTATTAAAAGATGTCTCCTTTACCGCAAAGCAGGGACAGGTTACGGCGCTAGTGGGGCCTTCCGGCGGCGGCAAGACCACAGTCTCCCGACTTGCTTCAAGGTTCTGGGACAGCCAGAAGGGAAAGATCACGGTAGGCGGCATGGATATCTCGAAAATTGAACCCGAGACGCTTATGTCCCTGTATTCCATTGTATTCCAGGACGTGACGCTGTTTAACAACACGGTCATGGAGAATATCCGTCTGGGGCGGGGGGATGCAACCGATGGGGAGGTGTTTGAAGCGGCCAGGCTTGCCAATGTAGATGAATTTGCGGAGAAGCTTCCAGAGAAGTGGAATACCCTGATCGGGGAGAACGGCTGTGAGCTGTCAGGCGGGGAGCGCCAGCGTATCTCTATTGCCAGGGCGTTTCTGAAAAACGCCCCGATTATCTTGCTGGATGAGGCGACGGCAAGTCTTGATGTGGAGAACGAGACGCTGATTCAGGAATCCCTGTCAAGACTGATTGAGAATAAGACGGTCCTGATCATCGCCCACCGTATGCGTACCGTTGCCGGGGCGGATAAGATTGTTGTCCTTTCTGATGGCACCGTGGCGGAGCAGGGCAGTTCCGAGACACTTCTGAAAAAGGACGGTATCTATGCCCGCATGGTGAAGCTGCAGACCCAGAGCCAGAGTTGGGTGATGAAATAATAAATGAGAAAAATTCTCAATAATGTCGCCCGATACGAATTGACACAGGAAAGAAAAAGATGGTATACTGATTTTTGGTTAGCAAAAACTAACTTTCGTTTGCATACAATTACCGTTGCGGTGGAATGGATAAAAATCGGAGTGTGAAAAGGAATGGGGGAGATCGAGCGCCAGAATCCGTTTACAAAAGCAGAGGAGAATTATCAGAGGACCAAAATGCAGGAAGAGATGATCTTCCGGAAGCTGAAGGATATGGGCTGCCGTGTGACAAAGCAGAGGCGGATTCTCTTAAATGTGATCTTACAGGAGGAATGTGCCAGCTGCAAGGAGATTTATTACAAGGCCAGAAAAGAGGATCCCAGGATGGGCGCCGCCACGGTATACCGGATGATCAATCTGTTAGAAGAGATCGGAGCAATCAGCAGAAATAACATGTATACCATATCAGGCGCCGCCCGGGCCGGATCAGGATGCAGCGAATGTCCGGAGACGGAGGAAGAAGCTGTCTGCATGGGACAGAGAAAGAAAATTGCCTGCGTGGTGGAATTGGATGACCACACATCCTGCTGTCTTTCTGCGAAGGAATGCTGCCGGGTTATGACAAAAGGCCTCAAAGCCTGCGGTTATATCCAATGCCAGAGGGTTACGAATATTCTGCTTCCCTCTTGTCTGGAAACGAAAAAACGGGTGAAAACAGGCGCTGCGGGTTCTGTAATTGAGAGAATTTCTCAACAAGGAAAAAGCGATGGAAAGTAGGTTTCCCATACTTTATAATGAACATCACATAAGGAGGACTCTTGCATGAAAAACCACAAATTTTGGGCGTGGGCTGCGGTGATCTGTATGGTCATGGCATTCTACACCGGCTACAAACACAAATGAGCGAAGGAGGAACTGCTTACTATGATGGACATGTTCTGCAAATTGGATGGAAAAAAGACAGGGATTTTTGCTGCCGGGGTTCTGTTCGGCACAGCCGGTATCAAAGTATTATCCAGTAAAGACGCGAAAAAGATATATGTTTCCTGTACTGCGGCTGTGCTCAGAGCGAAGGAATGCATCATGAGGATGGCCGGCATTGTCCAGGAAAACGCGGAGGATATCTATTCGGAAGCCGTGGAAATGAATAAGAAGAGGGCGGCAGAGGAAATAGAACTGGAATTTGAAGATGAAAGCGAAGCCGACGAAAATCTCCGGGAAACGCCGGCGGCAGAAATATGAAGTTTCGGATATTACATGAGATAAAAGGACGGCTGCGGATTCATATTTTCAGTTCTCAGATGTCATGCAGGGATGCGGATATCCTTCAATACGGCCTGCTTTGCCAACCTTCCATTACTATGGTAAAGGTCTATGAGAGGAGCCAGGATGCAGTCATCTGCTATACAGGAGAGAGGGGAGACATGATAAAGTGTCTCCAAAGGTTTTCCGGTGAAAAAGTTTCGGTGCCGGAGCACGTATGGCAGAATTCCGGGCGCAGAGTAAACCGTTACTATCAGGATAAACTGATCTGGAAGATCATTCTGCGCACAGCAGCGAAGCTGTTTCTTCCCATGCCGATCCGGTGTACGGTTGTCTGCTGCCGGTCGGCCAGATTTGTCTGGAAAGGTGTACATACCCTGTGCCGGGGGCGGCTGGGAGTTTCTGTCCTGGACGGGACCGCGATCATGGTATCCCTTTTGCGCCGGGATATGAAGACGGCAGGTTCCGTCATGTTCCTCCTTGGGATCGGAGAACTTTTGGAGGAGTGGACCCATAAGAAATCCGTGGAGGATCTGGCAAGAAGCATGTCATTGAATACAGGCCGGGTGTGGAAGCTTACGGATGGCAGAGAGAGCCTGGCGGATGCCGGGCAGATCAGGGAAGGAGACCAGGTGGTGCTCCGCATGGGAAATGTGATTCCCTTTGACGGCGTGGTCGTGGAAGGAAACGGAGCGGTGAATCAGTCTTCCATGACAGGAGAAGCCCTGCCTGTGGCCAGAGAAAAAGGCGGGTATGTGTACGCGGGAACCGTGCTGGAGGAAGGGCAGCTTACCGTCTGTGTGAAGGAGACTTCCGGTTCCAACAAATATGAGAAGATCGTCCGGATGATCGAGGAATCGGAAAAGATGAAATCAAAGGCGGAGGGGAGGGCGGCCAGACTGGCTGACCGGCTGGTGCCCTATACGCTCCTCGGCACGGCGCTTGTCTATCTTCTGACCAGGAACGCCACAAAAGCATTGTCTGTCCTGATGGTGGATTTTTCCTGTGCATTGAAGCTGGCCATGCCGGTCTCTGTCCTGTCAGCGATCCGGGAAGCGGGAGCACATCGAATTACCGTAAAAGGCGGGACATTTCTGGAAAAGGTTTCCGAGGCGGATACCATCATCTTTGATAAAACCGGAACGCTGACCAGGGCCAGGCCAACGGTTGTGGATGTGGTGCCTTTTATGGATGAGAGTCCGGAGGAACTGTTGCGTATCGCGGCATGTCTGGAGGAACATTTCCCTCATTCCATGGCAAGGGCGGTAGTCCATGCTGCCAGTGAAAAAGGGCTTACCCACGAAGAGACCCATTCCAGGGTGGAATATATTGTGGCCCACGGGATCTCATCCATGATTGACGGGAAAAAGGTGGTAATCGGAAGTTGCCATTTCGTCTTTGAAGATGAGGGATGTACCATACCGGAGGGACTTGGAGAGCGATTTGAAGGCCTCCCGGAAGGATATTCCCATCTGTATCTGGCCATAGAAGGACAGCTGGCGGCGGTGATCTGTATCGAAGATCCTCTGAGAGAAGAAGCCGCCCCGGTGGTGGCGGCGTTAAGAAAGGCCGGTTTTGATAAGATCGTGATGATGACCGGGGACAGTGAGCGGATCGCCGGATCCATTGCTTCAAAAGTAGGCGTAGATGAATATTACTCGGAAGTGCTGCCGGAGGAGAAGGCAGACTTTGTGAAGAGAGAACGGGCGGCAGGCAGAAAGGTGATCATGGTAGGAGACGGGATCAATGATTCCCCGGCTCTTTCCGCGGCGGATGTAGGGATCGCCATCAGCGACGGGGCACAGATTGCCAGGGAAATCGCTGATATCACCATCGAGGCGGACAACCTGTCAGGGCTTTTGACCCTGCGCGCCGTTGGCTGCGGGCTTCTTGAAAGGATACGCAAAAACTATATCTGGATCGTGGGAATCAATTCCGGTCTGATCCTCCTTGGGATTACCGGAAGGATACAGCCCACCTCGTCTGCCATGGCTCATAATGTTTCCACTCTGATGATCGGATTGAACAGTATGAGAAACCTGGTGGATGAAAGGTAAATATGGGCGGGTATCTTCATGCCCGGCGGATACCGGACAGGAAGCATCGTTTGTTCCCTTGATATGGAATATGGAGAGAAACAGCCTTACACGCAAGTGTGGAGTCTGTTTCTCTTTATTTACGGTCTGTTCACACCGGAAGGCAAACGCAGATAACCATTGCTCTTTTCGGGTAAATATATTATGATAATAGACAAGTCATATATTTTTGAAAATTTTGCCATGGAGGTGTCGTTTATGAAACAATTATTGGCGATTGGAGAGGCGTTGATTGATTTTATCCCTTCAGAGTCCGGCAAGGAGATGAAGCATGTTTCGGCTTTTGCACCGGCAGTGGGGGGAGCACCGGCAAATGTGTGCGGAGCTTATGTTAAGCTGGGAGGTCAGGCTGCGATGATCACACAGCTGGGAGAGGATCCCTTTGGAGATAAGATCGCGGATGAATTTGCCGCATGTGGGATCGGCTGTGATTACGTGAAGAGGACGAGAGCAGCCAATACATCGCTGGCCTTTGTAGCACTCAAGGAGGATGGCAACCGCGAATTCTCCTTTTATCGGAAGCCGGGAGCAGATATGCTGATGGGGGCGGACGATATTCAGGAGAGCTGGTTTGCCGATATTTTCGGACTGCATTTCTGCTCTGTGTCACTGGGGGATTTTCCGATGAAGGAGGCGCATCGCCAGGCCATTCAATATGCAAAAAATGCCGGGGCGCTTGTCAGCTTTGATCCCAATCTGCGGTTTGCGCTGTGGGAGGATATAGAGGAGCTGAGAAGGGTGGTTCGTGAATTTGCACCAATGGCTCATGTGCTGAAGGTTTCGGATGAGGAGCTGGAATTCATCACCGGACATACCGATATCAGAGAAGCGCTGCCCATGCTTCAGGTTGGTAATACCCGTTTGGTTATTTATACAAAAGGGGCAGAGGGAGCCGAGTGTTACACGCAGGAAAACTGTGCGTTTGTACCGAGCGAGAAGGTAAAAGCAGTAGATACCACAGGAGCGGGAGATGGCTTTATCGGTTCGTTTTTGTATTGTCTGTCAGCAGACGGTCTGACAGCAGCACAGCTGGATTCTCTGACCAGGGAGCAGATGGAGCGTTATCTGACATTTGCCAATAGATTCTGTGCCAGAAGCGTGATGGGCCATGGGGCGATTGCTTCCTACCCTACGATGGAGGAGATGGAAAGCGAATGAGAACATCCAGGACAGCTATGGCAGTACTGATGCTGTTGGCAGGATTATCGGTCGGATTAGTGGCAAAGTCGGGAGCGGGAAAACAAGCAGGAATTATTCCGGTAGCGGATATTCTGACAGCGTCCAGGGATGAGCAGCTCGAAGATTGGGAAACCTTGATTTTAGATGAGGAGGTGCCTTTGGTTCCGGGACCAGGGATGTTAGGCACGGAGGGTGGAGCGGCAGCAGGGTATGCGCCGCCAGTGATACAGGAGAGTCCGTACGTCCGCCGGGTGGTGGCCTTGGTGAATGAGGAACGAACAAAAGCCGGTTTGCTTCCCCTGGAGAAGTCTGACGAAGTATCTTCGGCAGCTGCTGTCCGGGCGCAGGAACTCCCATCCAGCTTTTCTCATACAAGGCCGGATGGAAGCGCATACCGTACCGTGCTGGAGCAGATCGGGATCCGATACCGCAGTTGTGGAGAGAATGTTGCTTACGGATATTCGACGCCAGAGGCAGTGATGTCTGCATGGATGGGCAGTGAAGGACACAGAGACAATATTCTGAATGAAGGCTATACCAATATTGGGGTGGGATATTTCATGGACAGCAGTGGTTTGGGGTACTGGACACAGATATTTACTGTAAAAAAATAAAGTCTGAAAATAAGATCAAAAAGCGCCTTAAAATGTCAAAAATGCGTGATAACGGTTGATTAGCCAGATGCGGATAATACAGATAAGGGTGTTGTCGCGCATTTTTGACACTATGTATGATATATTGTCCCAATTGTTGCGAAAATAATGATAAAATATCGGTGATGTTCGACAATGAAGGAACTGTCATCAGATATTGGAGATGATAGCTATGGATTGGCGAAACAGAAAGAAAGCATGGGTTAATAGTATTCTGATTGCTTTAAATATTTTATATTTTTTGTATTTGGAGATAACGGGATCCAGTGAGGACACCTTGTTCATGCTGCATCATGGAGCTATGTATCCGCCCCTGATTGTGGAGGAGAAAGAGTATTACCGTCTATTAACATCTATGTTCATGCACTTTGGAATTCACCACATTACCAACAATATGATGTTTTTATTTATATTAGGTGACAATATGGAGCGCGCATTGGGCAGCATAAAATATATGCTGTTTTATCTGATGTGTGGGCTGGGAGCAAATGTGATTTCTCTGATTGCCGAGCTGGATAGCTCTGTGCAGGCAGTGGGAGCCGGAGCTTCGGGGGCGATTTTCGGAGTTATCGGAGGGCTTCTTTATGTAGTGACGATAAACCGGGGACAATTGGAAGATCTAAATACCAGGCAATTGGCCATCATCATTATTTTTTCGCTTGGCTTTGGTTTTACCAGTACTGGCGTGGACAATATGGCACATGTGGCTGGACTGATAATCGGAATTATTCTGGCTGCTGTTCTTTATCAAAAGCCCAGTGTTCCATCCAGACCGGTCAGAGAACGGGAGTACTGGTGGGACAGATAAAGGGAACAAGTGAAAGAGCATTTACGAATGTGGGTTTATTCAAAAGGAATGCACAGAACGGAGGGATAGCATGAGAGATGATAATTGTATTTTTTGTAAAATAGCAAACGGGGAGATTCCGTCGGCAACTGTATACGAGGATCCGGATTTTCGGGTGATTCTGGATCTGGGGCCGGCATCCAAAGGACATGCGCTGATTCTGCCGAAGTCACATTTTAAGGATTTGTGTGATGCAGATCCAGAGGCGATGGCGAAAATCCTGCCACTGGCAGGAAGGTTAGGTAAGGCGATGAAGGAGAGTCTTAATGCAAGCGGTTTTAATGTAGTACAAAATAACGGCGCCAGTGCCGGACAGACGGTATTTCATCTTCATGTGCATGTGATACCACGCTATGATGGCGGACCGGAGATGGTAGCCTGGAAGCCAGGAAAGGAAGAGGCCGAGGAACTGGCAAAAACAGCAGAAAAGGTAGCGGCACAGTTGTAGGGTACGAAAGAGGGGGAGTGGGATTATGAATGCAAAGGATGAACGATTTCGTGCAATTTATACGAAATATGTACAGCTGTTACGTATTATTGCAAGAAAAAGGAACATACCAGAAGCCGATATTGAGGATTTGGTACAGGAGACATTTACCGCATACTACAGCCACTATCCCCTGGACTGGTCGGAATGCCAGATAAAAGCAGTACTAACAAAGATTATGAGAAACCGGTGCGTTGATTATTTCAGAAAACAGGATAAATGGCTGCTGACTTACTGCGATCCGGTTGAAATACAGGAAAGAATGTTTTCAGAAGAGGAGAGATTCGGCCGCGACAGTCTTAGTGCATATCTGGAGCATCAGGAGCTGGAGAATGTCTTAAATGCATTGAGCAGTATGAAAGATGATTGGGCAAGGGTGTTTGTGTTGTATGTAATTGAGGGACGGCCGATGTCGGAAGTTAGCGAAATCATGGATTTGAGTGCAGATGCCTGCAGAGCGAGACTGTCAAGAGGGAGAAAGTACTTAAGACAATATCTCTGTCCGGAGGAGCCGGAGAAATATCGACCTTCCGTAAAGCACAAGGCCTCTCCGGAAGGCGCATGATCCCTGGAGCAGAACTGCTTTGGTCAGAGTCAGGAACCGATACATCGTTTTGCAGATAGTGATACCAACTGTTAGCCAGTTTTCTCGACTGCACAGGTCAAAAAGTTTTAGCGTGACACCACTACGCCAGCGTCTTTTGACCTGCACACTCGAAAATATTTTGCGTGTCTGGTTCGGGTTCGGCTGGTTGCTGAATGGCGTACCAGACCAAAGTAGCCCGATTAGGGCGGATTTTGAATGTTTTGAGGACTGCAGGAGTACAAAGTGCGGAGCAATCCGGTATCAGAGGGGGCAAAAGACCTTTTGACCCCAACATCATATCATGATTCTGCGTAAGAGGAGATCAGATTCATTACGGTAGAGACAGCATCTGTTAAAGCGCTGTGCTTCATGGCAGAGACATACTGTTCCCGATGTTCATAGGTATCTTCTATCGTTTGTAAAAGGCTTTCCTCTGTCATCTGCTCTTCCTCGAGTACTTTGGAAAAGCCCTGATTTTCAAAAGAACGGGCATTGAGGATCTGATCGCCGCGGCTTGCCGCAGCAGATAGCGGAATCAATATATTGGGCTTACGCAGAGCCAGCAGTTCACAGATAGAGTTTGCTCCGGCCCGGGACACGACCAGATCAGAAGCAGCAAACAGATGGCGCAGAGGAGCATCCACATATTCATATTGGACATATCCGCTATGGCCAATCAGGCTTTCGTCCAGATTGCCTTTGCCGCAGATATGTATGACCTGAAAGCTTTTCAGCAGCCGGGGCAGGATTTTACGGATCTGATTGTTAATGGCAACCGCACCAAGACTACCTCCGATTACCAAGAGGATCGGACGGCTTGCTGACAGACCCGAATAATTCAGGCCGGTGAGACGATCGCCTTCGAGCAGCTCCTTCCGGATCGGGGAGCCGGTCAGGACGGCTTTTTCCTTGGGAAGATAATTTAGGGTTTCCGGAAAATTGCAGCAGACCCTGACAGCAGAGGGGATGCATATCTTGTTGGCAAGACCAGGTGTCATGTCAGATTCATGAATAATTGTAGGGATCTTGTAATGTCTGGCTGCCAGCACCACTGGAACGGCAACGAACCCTCCTTTGGAAAAGACTACGTCTGGGCGATATTTCCGGATCAAACGCATGGCTTCGGCACAGCCCTTGAGGACGCGAAAAGGATCTGAGAAATTCTTCAGATCAAAATAGCGCCGCAGCTTGCCGGAGGAAATACCATCATAGGGAATGCCGGCTCCTTCGATCAGCTTGCGCTCGATTCCGTTGTAAGAACCGATGTAATGGATCTCGTAGCCACGTTCCTTAAGGGAAGGGAGAAGCGCTAGATTAGGGGTGACGTGTCCGGCAGTTCCGCCACCGGTCAGCACGATCTTTTTCATAGAAAAGCCTCCGTTTGGGGTTGAATTTTGGAATCTATATTATATAGTAACCATATCAAAGGAAAAGTCAAGAGGTTGTTTTATTGCTTTGGTTACTGTTCACAGGCAATGTCAGTAAGATAAGTTGTTCCAAAAGGTACGCTAGGGAAACGGGGAGAGCAGCCATCGGAAAGGGTCTGCTGTTTTTTCCGGTTTCGAGATCAAGAATTCCTAAAATTTCTGATTTTTGCTAAAAACGAAACGAAAATTCACAAACTCGCTGCGCTCAGACAGTGTGAATTTTCGTTTCAACGCAAAACACAGAAATTCAAGGACTTCTAAATCTCTGCAAAGTCAAAATCCGCAGACCCTTTCCGATGGCTGTTCTCCCCGTTTCCCTGGCTGTGTTTCGCGATCCCTTAACTAACTGACATTGATCTGTGAACTGTAACGACACGGACTCAGGGAAATCCTTTTGAAGGCATGCCTGTATCGGATTTTGCGGCTTTTTGACACTGGTATTATGATACCCGAATGGCATCCTTTTATGCTGGAAAGAAGTTTTGAGATAGTACCAGAAGAGTTCCTGTTTGTTAATCAGGTGACAAAGAGTGATACAATCCACGAAAGAGAAGAGAAGCTATTGTGAAGAAAACGCAGAATGATAAACTGAGGCAAATTGAAAACGACTATCGCGAACTGGTAGGCATGGACGAGGCCAGCTTGCTGCAGGAAATGGAAGAAGCAGAAAGGGAGTGGGAGGAAGAGCAGAAAACGCATCCGGAAGAAAGCAAAAGACAAAGCCAGGAAGCAGACCGTGATTTCGAGATCCTGATGGCCCGTATAAAAGCAGAGGAAAAACGGCCGGTAAGTATAAGAGAATATAACCACCGGATAAAATGGGAAAACCGGGATGTGACCGGCAAACGGAAAAACTTAAAAAAGGCTGCAGTAGTGGCCGCAGTACTTGGAGCGCTGATGATAGGAGGTGGGATTAGCTCGGTGGCCCGAAATGGGTATAAGTATATGGTGTATCCGGGGCAGAAAAGTGAGAATATTGGGGTTCGATCTAATACAAATATAAAATTTGCATCGGATGAATTAGATAATGCCTATGATCAAGTAGTGGAAAAATTAGGAATACCGGCATTAGTGTTGTATTATATGCCAGATGATATGACGTTTCAAGGGATAAAAGAGACAAAAAACTATGTGATTATACAATTCGATTACAAAGGCAATTATTTTTATTTGAAACAAGAAAAATTATTGAAAGAGGATTCCGTGGGGCTGGTTGTCTCTGATAGAAATCAATATCAGAACGTGTGGAATGATTGGCTTAATAGGGATTTGCAATTACAAGAGAATAAATTAGAAAATGGAATTATAGAGTATAGTGTGGCGATAGAAGGAAAGGAGGCTTATTATTATATTTGTGGGATTATGGAAAAAGAAGAGTTTTCCAAAATAGTAGAAAATCTAATGTATTATTGAGTTGATATTAGGAGGATAAACGATGAACATTATGTTAAAAAGATGTCTGATAATATGTGCAACAATGGTAATGATGTTTTCTTCAGTATTAACAGCATATGCGCAATCAAACAATTTGGCTAGAGAAATGAGTGTAAAAGAATATAAAAGTGAAGGCTTTGTTGGGGTAAAGGCATCACCAAGAGGACAATTAATTTCTACAATTACGCTGCAACTATCAAACGAGGGTTATCGAACTTTAGGAATTTATTCAGAGATACTATGCCATCAAGACATGAAAAGCATAAAAATGTCAATCACTTTACAGAGATTGGTTGATGGACAATGGAAGAGATATAACTCTAAAACCTTTGAATGGTCAAGTGATGATTACGATAACTTGTCAATTGCAACGGCATCTTATAATGTTGGATTGCTGCCAGCTGGAGATTATCGCCTTTCTACTGCTTATGTTGTATATAGTTTGGATGGAAGTTTACATGAGTCGAAAACAGTAACTTCACCAACCAAAACAGTAAACTAATTTATAAAGAAATATATAAGCGAAGTTTGTAAAATATTATTTTCATGCTTTAGGGGTTGGAGTGTGTTGAAAATTCATTTCAAGTGGTTACGGGTTCATCTTTATGGCAAAATTGCGATGAACAGCTTGCTGAAAGAGGGCAGTTAAAAACAAACTCCAGCAACAAAATAGTATTTAACAAATGTTTCCATATCCACTTACCACTATATATTCTATAATTTTTACGAAATATAATTGAACCTTAATCCCAATAATTGAACCAAAAGGATAAAGGTTAAGGCCTGTGTGCTGGTTAGCAATTACCAGCCGCAGGCCTTTTCAACTATAATATATGGTCCGGACAGGATGTAAGGTTTATTCTTAATACAACATAATTCGATAAAATTCATCATTAAAATCACCATTATTTACCACAGGATAAGAATGGACCTATGTCAATACTTTGGACAAAAAAGTCAAAAGATTATGCTGCTTTTTTAAGTTCCTCATCCTCCTTTAGTTGTGGTGTCAAATAACCAATAGAGCTATGTATCCGCTTACGGTTATACCAGCCTTCTATGTATTCAATGATTGCTCTGCGGGCCTCCTTTGAATTCTGATAAGTATGAAGATATATTTCTTCCTTTTTCAGTACAGAATGGAAGGATTCCATGCAGGCATTATCGTATGGATTTCCCTTACGGCTAAAGGAATGCAGGATTTCTTTCCTGGCCAGGCAGTCTTCAAATGCCTGGCTCGTATACTGGCTTCCAAGGTTGCTGTGCAAAAAGATCCCTTTTGTATCCCTGACGTTCAGGCACGCATTCTCTACCGCTTTCACTGCCAGTTCCGCTGTCATAGATGTGTCATGGGCATAGCCGATGATTTTACGGCTGCACAAATCCATGACAGATGCCAGATAAGTCAATCCTTCTTTCTGCACATGGATGCAGGTAATATCTGTGCACCATTTTGGTTGATGGTTTCCGTTTCAAAATCACGTTTCAAGATATTCACTTTATCATCTGGAATACTGCCGTGATTGGCATGGTGGTTGTACTTCTTTACTACCACAGAGTGCAGCCCCTGCTCTGCCATATGCCTCTGGACCCGTTTGATGCTGCAGGGTGTCCCGGCGTCATTGAGTACACGGCATAGTTTGACAGCCCCATATCTGCGTTTGGAATCCTCAAAGGCCGGTTTCACTTTCCTGCCGAATTCCTCATACGCCATCCGCTTATTAGAAGGTACACAAACCAGAGCCCTGTAATAGGTACTCCTTGGGAATTTCAGGGCACTGCAAAGCTGGGATATAGAGTAGTTGGTTAAGTTATTCTGGATAAATGCAACAATCCCGGCTATAGTTCTTTTGCGAATATGGCGGTCGCTTTTTTAGTATTTCATTCTCGATCTTAAGGCGCTGGATTTCTTTCCGGAGAGCCTTATACTTCTTGAGGGTGACCGTTTCCTCCTCTAATAGCTTGATAGGGGAAAGCTGCTTTACTCAGCCGCTAATCGTACTCCGATTTACGCCATATTCACGTTCCAGTTGTGGATACGAGGTTCCTCCGGCATTATATAGATCCACGATCTGCTGTTTAAATTCCGGAGTGTAAGATTTTTGGTTTTTCGCCATGTGGAACATCTCCTTTGCTCTTTCATTTGATAGTATAGGTTGTTCAACTTTTCCTGTCCACATTTATATACTAACACCACTTTCCCATAACCCAATACCCAGCAACCGGTCAGGCCCGTTATTTTCTTCCGTTCCCTTCCCCCAGTTGTGTCCCATCCGGTTACTTTTCACAGGCAATCTCAGTAAGGAATTGCGAAACACAGCCAGGGAAACGGGGAGAGCAGCAATTGGAAATGGTCTGCGGATTTTGACTTTGCAGAGATTTAGAAGTCCTTAAATTTCTGAGTTTTGCGTGGAAACGAAAATTCACACTGTCTGAGCGCAGCGAGTTTGTGAATTTTCGTTTCGTTTTTAGCAAAAATCAGGAATTTTAGGAATTCTTGATCTCGAAACCGGAAAAATCCGCAGACCATTTCCAATTGCTGCTCCCCGTTTCCCTGGCGTACCCTTTAGAACAGCTTAACTGTTTGACATTGTTTCACAGACTGACAGGTAGTATCAGCTCTGAAACCCCGCCCCAGGAAAACCAACCGAACCTGCCATCAAAACACAAAATCCCCCAATTTTCCCTTGCCCCCATTTCCATCCTGTATTATAATATCAAAATGGGTGGAGTCCATTTAAAACTCCATTTCCCCATTTTAATCCCCCATATAAAGAAAGGAAGTGTCTTCCATGAGAGTAGGAATGCTGACCAGCGGCGGCGATTGCCAGGCGCTGAATGCAACGATGCGCGGTGTAGCAAAGGCGCTTTACAAAATGTTTGATGATGTGGAGATCATCGGATTTGAAGACGGATATAAAGGCCTGATCTACGCAGACTATCATATGTTGAAATCCTCTGATTTTTCTGGCATTCTGACAAAAGGAGGAACGATTCTGGGAACCTCCCGTCAGCCGTTTAAGCAGATGCGGATTCCGGACGAGTTCGGGCTGGATAAAGTGGAGGCAATGAAACATACCTATAAGAAGCTGCGCCTGGAGTGCCTGGTGGTGCTTGGTGGTAACGGCAGCCAGAAGACAGCGAATCTTCTGCGCGAAGAGGGGTTGAATATTGTATCCCTGCCCAAGACGATTGATAATGATCTGTGGGGAACGGATATGACCTTCGGATTTCAAAGTGCGGTGGATATTGCGACGACTGCAATTGACTGTATCCATACTACGGCAGCCTCTCATGGCAGGGTATTTATCGTAGAGGTGATGGGACATAAGGTTGGATGGCTGACCCTTCATGCAGGGATGGCCGGTGGAGCTGATATCATTCTTCTTCCGGAGATTCCCTATGATGTAGATGTGGTTGTCAATGCCATCAAGGAGCGGACCCGGCAGGGGAAACGTTTTTCTATCTTGGCAGTAGCAGAGGGCGCGATTTCCAAGGAAGATGCTGCCCTGAGCAAAAAGGAATTAAAGGAAAAGAAAAAGAATCAGGTTGTATATCCGTCGGTGGCTTACGAGATCGGAGCGATGATTACGGAACGTACCGGGCAGGAGGTACGGGTTACCGTGCCCGGACATACTCAACGGGGCGGAGAGCCTTGTCCGTATGATCGGGTTCTTTCTACCAGACTGGGCGCACAGGCGGCAAAGCTGATTCGGGATAAGAAATACGGTTATATGGTGGCGGTAGATGGACATGAGATTACACAGGTGCCGCTACAGGAGGTGGCAGGCAGACTAAAGACGGTAGATCCGGAGAGTTCAATCATTAAAGAAGCTAAAATGATTGGCATCAGCTTTGGTGACGAGTGATTTTGCAGGATTAAGAGCAAGGAGGCAGGAATTCCATGTCCTATACTGCATTATACCGTAAATGGCGGCCGGCCTCATTTCGGGATGTAAAAGGTCAGGATCCGATTGTGCAGACCTTAAAGAATCAGATAGAATCCGGGCGCATCGGGCATGCTTATCTGTTTTGCGGGACCAGGGGAACAGGCAAGACCAGTATTGCCAAGATTTTTGCCCGGGCAGTGAATTGTGAATATCCGATATCTGGAAGTCCCTGCAATGAATGTGAGCTTTGCAGGGGAATTGCCGCCGGTAGTTCGATGAATGTGGTAGAGATTGATGCTGCCTCGAACAATGGTGTGGAGAATATCCGGGAGATACGCGAACAGGTGCAATATCCGCCCACAGAAGGAAAGTATCGGGTGTATATTATTGATGAAGTGCATATGCTTTCTACGGGAGCGTTTAATGCATTGTTGAAGACATTGGAGGAGCCGCCGTCTTATGTGATTTTTATTCTGGCGACTACAGAGGTGAATAAGATTCCCGTCACTGTGCTTTCCCGGTGTCAGCGGTATGATTTTAAGCGGATATCGATAGAGACTGTCGGTGCCCGCCTGAAGGAGCTGACCACGGCAGAAGAGATTCCGGCCGAGGAACGGGCGCTGACCTATATTGCAAAAGCAGCGGACGGCTCCATGCGGGACGCCTTGAGCCTTCTGGATCAGTGTGTGGCATTTCATTACGGAACACTTTTGACCTATGATAATGTGCTGGAGGTGCTGGGAGCGGTAGACTCCTCGGTGTTCAGCGGATTGCTCCGCGCCATTATTGCCGGTAAGACCACGGACTGCATCCGGAAGCTTGAAGAGCTGGTGATTCAGGGGCGGGAGCTGGGGCAGTTTGTTACGGATTTTATCTGGTATTTGAGGAATTTGCTGCTGTTAAAGACAGCGGATGACGCAGAGAATATGCTGGATATGTCTGAGGATAATCTGCGGTTGCTGAGGGAGGAGTCGGATCAGATCCAAAGCGAGACGCTGATGCGGTATATCCGGGTATTCTCCGAGCTTTCCAGTCAGCTTCGCTATGCGGGACAGAAGCGGGTGCTGATTGAGATGGCTTTGATCCGTTTGACGAAACCTCAGATGGAGTGTAATCTGGATTCTGTCATGCAGAGGATTCAGGAGTTGGAAGCACGCATGGAGGAGGGTGCCATGTCGCTGCCGCCGGATATGCTACGTCAATTGGCGGCAAGGGGATTGCCTGCCGGGACTGCGGGAATATCGGAGGGAGATGAGAGTCTCGGTGGAGGAGAGGCTCTGATTGATTCGGCAGTCAGTTCTGCAGGAACCGCGGAGATATCTCCCCTGAGAGCCGGGGAGAGGCTGCCGGAGGCAGGTACATTTCCTCAATCTGTAGCAATACCGAAAGCCCAGCTGGAGGATTTGAATCTGATTCGCAAGGACTGGGGCAAGATTGTGCGCGAGCTGGGGAGAGCGATCCGTCCGGCATTCCGGGAGACCGTAGTGGAACCAAGCGGTGACAGTTGTCTGTGCATTGTTTTTTCCAGTGAGGAGAACTATGCCATTGGAAACCGCGCCACGGTTCTCGGAGAACTGGAGGCTTATGTGAAGGAACATTACGGGAAGGAAATCTATTTTAAGGTTCGCAAAAGGGATGTCAGAGAATCCATGAATACCATATATGTCAGTGACGAGGAGCTGAAAAATGCTGTTCACATGGAGATTACGATTGAGGATTGACGGCCTTCTGCATACAGGAAAGAGGAGGAAGGCAAATGCCTTCCGACGACATGCTGCCGAACGAATGTGAGGGAGCGCTACATTATGATACCAGGAGGGATGCGTTATGGCGAAGAGAGGCGGATTTCCGGGCGGAATGCCGGGAAATATGAGTAATTTGATGAAGCAGGCACAGAGAATGCAGAGACAGATGGAGGAGACCAGGCAAGAGCTGGATGAAAAAGAATATACGGCATCTGCCGGTGGCGGTGCAGTCTCGGTGACTGTGTCCGGCAAAAAAGAGTTGGTTTCTGTAAAACTTTCCGAGGAGGTAGTGGATCCGGACGATATTGAGATGCTGCAAGATTTAGTGGTTGCGGCAGTCAATGAAGCATTGCGGGCTGCGGAGGAGGATTCGGTGGCAGCAATGTCAAAGCTTAGCGGCGGACTCGGAGGTATGGGCGGAGGATTCCCGTTCTGATATGGATTATTACAGCAGTCAGATCACGAAGTTAATTGAAGAATTGTCAAAACTGCCGGGCGTGGGGAACAAATCTGCGCAGCGCCTGGCATTTCATATTATTAACATGCCGCAGGAACAGGTGGCGAATCTGGCCAATGCCATTACCAGCGCCAAAGCCAATATTCGCTATTGCAGAGAATGTCTGACACTGACAGATACGGAGCTGTGCCCGATCTGCAGTAGCAGTAAAAGAGATCACAGGACAATTATGGTTGTGGAAAATACCAGGGATTTGGCAGCATATGAGAAAACCGGGAAATACGAGGGGGTTTATCATGTGCTGCATGGGGCGATATCTCCGATGCTGGGGATCGGCCCTGGGGATATCCGCTTAAAGGAGCTGATGCAGCGGTTACAGGGAGAGGTGGATGAAGTTATTATTGCTACCAACTCCAGTCTGGAAGGGGAAACGACTGCTATGTATATCAGCAAGCTGGTAAAGCCTACCGGGATTCGGGTCAGCCGGATTGCCAGTGGGGTGCCGGTGGGCGGAGACCTGGAAAATATAGATGAAGTAACATTATTGCGGGCCCTTGAGGGGCGAGTGGAATTGTAGGCGAATGACAGAAGAGCTGTCATATTTTAAGAACGTTAATGGTTGAGACTTGTGTTTTCCCTGCAGTGGAGCTGAGAGGAGAATCAAAGGAGTGCAAAAGAATGGATAAGTACGAATTCAATCTAAAGGTTGATCAGATTCGGAAAATGGTAAATAAAGGCGATTATGGAACAGCAAAAAAGATTGCGGATGCGATAGACTGGGAAAGAGTTCCCAATGCTAATCTTCTGTCCATGATTTCGCAGGTATATGAAAAAAATAAAGAATATGGCAATGCCAAAGCGATTCTGCTGATGGCATTTGAGAGGGCGCCGATTGGCAAACGTCTTCTTTATAAGTTGACAGAGCTGGCGCTGAGAGAGGAAAGTACAGAGGAGGCTGAGGATTATTACAGAGAGTTTTGTGATCTAGCCGGAGATGATCCCCGCCAGCATTTGCTGCGATACATGATTCTGAAGCAGAGAGGGGCACCGACAGAGCAGTTGATCCACTCTCTGGAAAGCTATACAGCGGAAGAGCTGGATGAAAAGTGGCTGTATGAGCTGGCACTTTTGTATCATGAGAATGATGATGTGACACGTTGTGTCAATACTTGTGATCGTCTTACTTTGATGTTCGGTCTGGGGAAATATGTAGACAAAGCGATTGAACTGAAGCTCAAGCATGCTCCTCTGAGCAAATATCAGATGGATCTGGTGGATAATCGGGAGAAATATGTGGAGAGACTGCGGATTGTAGAGCGTTCCTTTGAGGAAGAAGAGGAGGAAGAGGAGGAATATTCTCCGGCTCCGGAATCGGATACGGCAGTAAACTCTGCTTTGACTTTGTCTTCGGATTCTGATTTGCGGGAAGACCCGGAGACAGAGCGGTCCTCAGGGACGTTGGAGCCAGCGCCGCAGGAAAAGGAAATCCCGCAGATTTCTTATGAAGAGGATGTTCTGGCCGCGGAGGTAAAGCAGGCAGAGACTGAGGCATATCTGGCGGAACAGATGTCTCAGATGGAACCCAATACCTACGAGGAGGAAAGCGATCTGGGGAAAACCCGGATACTTGGAGACATTCGCCGTTCGGGGGCAGAGCGTCGGCAACCCGCGGCAGCAGAGCCGGAAGAAAAGCCGGTATCGCAGTCCTATTCGGAGAGCGGTTCATTGCAGGAGTCAGAATCAAGAGCGGGCAGACGGGCGATTCATCTGATGATTGAAGCCCGGACTCTTGAGCAGGGCGTAGATATTGCTATGGAAGCCTTGCGCCAGGTCCGTGAATTTACCGGGATAAAGAATCCGATCGCTAAGATCAGTGGAGCAGGGTTGAATAAACGAGGTGTATTGGCAAGTGCCGAAAAGCTGGCAGGGAAGGATTTGATGGTTGAGGATGCCGGAGACATGAAGGCAGAGATCATCGGAGAACTGGAACGTTTGATCAGCCGGGATCATACGGGCATGAGGGTGATTCTGATTGATAATCCCAAGCAAATCGATATGTTGGAGGCCAAATACCCGTCATTGGCAGAGTGGTTTGATTTTATCCGTGAGGAAGATGTCGTAGAGGTGCCAGTGGAGATGCCCCCGGAGGCAGCCGGGGAATACGGTATGGCGGAGAATAGCAGTTGGGACGATCCGTCGACATATGAGATGCCTGGAAATGAAATGTCAATGTATTTGCAGGCATATCCCGGATATGGGAGCGAGAGCCGGCAGCCGGAAGAATCCGAATATAGGGAAGACGATGACATGCAGGATGAATTGCCGGAATATGATAGAGAAGAACCAGAGCAGGAAGTAGACGATCGGCCGGTCCGTCGGGTAGTGCCGGTGCGTGATCTGGCAATGCGGGCGCCGGATGGTCAGGAAATGTATAACGAAGAGGAGGCGGAGGACTCAGACGAAGAAATGAATATTGATGATTTCGCTCAATATGCCTGCCAGTATGCCACAGATATTGATTGTAGCATTACGGGCAAAAGTATGCTGGCTCTCTATGAGAGAATTGAGATTATGGAAGAGGACGGCCTTCGTCTCACAAAGGCAAATGCAGAGGCATTGATTGAAGAAGCTGCGGACCGGGCAGAAAAGCCTTCTCTGGGAAAAGCGATCAAAGGCATTTTTTCTTCAAAGTACAATAAAGATGGATTACTGATTTTAAAGGAAGAGCATTTTATCTGATGAAGAACATTCGATTAATCGCATTGGATTTGGACGGAACCCTTCTCGATAACAAGAAGCGTCTTTCGGAAAGAAACAGGGAAGCATTGCTGGAATGTGGGCAGAGAGGGATTGAGATTGTGCCATGCACCGGGCGGATTTGGTCAGGGGTTCCAGATTTTATCCGGGAATTCCCTGGCATTCGTTATGCGATCACAGTCAATGGCGCAGTAGTGCAGGACGTAAAGGAGAACAGGATTCTGGATGAGAGAAAGCTGAGCTGGCAGCAGACGATGGAGATCCTGGAACTGGCAGAGCATTTCCAGACTATGTATGATGTTTATGTCAATGGCGGGGGTCTGGGCGAAGCCAGATTCATGGAACATTTGGAGGATTACGGGATTTCACCAGAACTCAGGAAAATGATACAGGATACACGCCGGATCGTTCCGGATGTGATTGCAGAAGTTAAAAGCCTGGCAGATCCGGTAGAAAAGATCAATTATTTCTTTGGAGATTCTAAGGAAAGACAGCGGGCACGTGAGGCACTTCTGAAACGTGGAGACGTTCTCGTCAGTGCTTCCTTTTCAAACAATTTGGAGATCAATGCTTTGGGAGCTGCCAAGGGGGAGGCTCTGCTACGCCTGGCCGCACGGCTGGGAATCCGACCAGAGCAGACAATGGGCTTCGGAGATGGGGAAAATGATATCAGCTTGATACAAAAAGCAGGAATCGGTGTAGCTATGGGAAATGCGGTGGAAAGCCTGAAAGCAGAAGCCGCGTATGTCACGGTTACTAATGAGGAAGACGGTGTGGCAGCAGCGCTGGAGCACTTATTACAAATTGATTTCAGGACAGTTCCCAACAGATAGAAAATACTCCGCAGCAGGCAACGGGGTATTTCACCCTCGCGGCAGCCGTCAAATATCCGTGCAGGCACGGCTGCTTGGCTTGTTGCTCGCAGAAATAAAGGACGGAATATGGAATTCATGATAGAACATTGGCTGTCGTTTTCGGCAGGGATATTTCTGCTGGCTATGGTGCTGTATGGGCATTACCGCGGCTTTCTGCGGGCAGCAGTCGGCATGCTGGCATTGGTTTTGAGTGTGGTTTTGGTACGCGTGGCAACCCCATATATCACAACATTTATCAGAGAGAATACAAAGCTTCAGGAACGGATTGAACATACGCTGGCAGATGCAGTCGGTCTGTCGGAGGAGGACTGGAATATCCGGCTTCCGGCACAACAGAGGATGGTGATTGAACAACTGGAACTGCCGCGTCAGATGAAAGAAGCACTGTTGGAGAATAATAATAGTGAAATGTATCATCTCCTTGGCGTTGATACCTTTTTGGAATATATCGGTTCCTATGTGGCAAATATGATACTGAATCTGATCGGCTCGGCAATTCTTTTTCTTTTGATCCATGTAGTGATTCGCATGACGATCCGATGGCTGAACCTCCTTGCTAAACTTCCGATTCTGTCGGGAATGAACCAGATTGTCGGAGCGTTGCTGGGAGGAATAGAAGGAGTGCTGTGCCTGTGGGGAGGTTGTGTGGCCGTGGATCTTTTTTCTCACACGGCATGGGCATCGGCGGTATTGGATCAGATTCATGCAAGCATATGGCTCACCTTTCTCTATCAGAATAATCTGCTCAACCGGATCTTTATCAATATTCTGAAAAGCCTGCTTTAAAGCAGATTGCAGAAATTACATGTATTATTCGCGCAATTCAGTCAATTTTGGCTTGTAAGAAAAAGCGAAGCGATTTTGAGGACTACTAAATATAGAAAAAAGTAAGGGAAAAAGCCATATTTAGTGCCTAAAGAAAAACTGAAAAAATTGTTTAAAAAAATTACACAAATCCCTTGACAATAATAACCAATCATGGTATATTAAAGCTCCACCGCGAAAGTGGTGGTTCAAAAAAGAGAAACAAAAAAAGTTTTAAAAAAATGAAAAAAGTTGTTGACAAACTTCGCAGAGTATGGTAAGATAAACGAGTTGCTGCTGAGGAAGCCGACAACGAGATGGACCTTGAAAATGAAAGATTGAACAGTGTTGAAAACCCTGAAAATTCTAAGAAAAGAAGCGTCGGTTCAGACGCTTTGGATTTGAGAAAATTCAGAACAAAAACGAACCAAACAACAGTAGAACGGTTAAAGATTAGCCAGAGAGTTAAGATTGACCGGGAAGCAAACTTATAAGTTGAGAGTTTGATCCTGGCTCAGGATGAACGCTGGCGGCGTGCTTAACACATGCAAGTCGAACGAAGCGATCGGGAGGAAGTTTTCGGATGGAATCCGGATTGACTGAGTGGCGGACGGGTGAGTAACGCGTGGGTAACCTGCCTCATACAGGGGGATAACAGTTAGAAATGACTGCTAATACCGCATAAGC
>CAJTEM010000024.1 GCA_910575255.1 Lachnospiraceae bacterium
ATAGTGACGGAAGCAATGAAGGCACTGCCCTCTGGAATGGGATTTTTCCTGTACATACAGGCCGGTTTCCCGCAAGAGGTTCCTAAACCGAAAATCAAAGGTTCCTTTACTAACGGAAAACTCTTGGCCCCTGGCTGCCGGGAACAGACAGCTTTCCGGTTCTGTTTTGATCCCCATAGCAATGCAGTATCTTTCCAGCATCTCTGTCAATGTCCTGTCCATTGGAACAACACGCTGTTTGTTGTTCTTGGCATGGCGGATCAGGATGGTCCCATTGCGGAAATTTATATCTTTTACCCTGGCGGCAAGCGGTTCTCCCAGGCGGAACCCGCACCCAAGGAGCATCCGGAGCAGCATACAGAACTCCATGTCCGTCCGGCGGGTTTTCGGGTCTGTATGCCTGTTGGCCCAGCTGTCGGCGCAGGACAGAAGCGTTTGGATTTCCCTGTCCGAAAAAATATATGGGACATAGCTGTCTGATGTTTTGGGGCAGGCGGGCATGAAAACACTGTACCCCTTGTATTGAAGGTACCGCAAAAATTTGCGGAGATAGCTTACCTTATCGCTGACCGTTTTGGGCGCGTTTATCTGCTGGAGTTCCCTGATCCAGTGATTGATGGCTGTTTCCGTAACCCTGTCGGCGTTTTCTGCCACCAGCAGTGAATCGAACGAAAGAAGGGTTCTGCGTGTACTCCGCAAAGTATCATCGCTGACAGTCCCCTGGCTGATTTCCAGATATTCTGCAAGCTCATGTTTGAAAACCGACTGGAACTGTGTCATGACAGGCGCCACCTCCCCTCCAAAAAAGCAGCAAATGTACCTGTCGCCTCCATGACCGGGAGGGCGTAGTTCCGCAGCTGCTCCACATCCAGACTGGCATAGGATTGGATGGCGTTCTGGTCTGTATGCCCAAGGGCTTTCCTTACCGCCTCATAAGGGATGTTGTCATTGACCATGGAACTTGCCAGGGACGACCGGAAAGCATGTGCGCCCTGTTTGCGTCCCGCCGGATCAATTCCAGCTGCCATAATGGCAGTCCTGACGATCTTGGTGATTGCCTGCACAGAGATATGGCTGTAAGGGGGAACGATGCGGAGAAATACATACGGGCTGTCATAGCAGGCCCGTTCTTCCTCTAAATACTGTTTCAGGGCGGCCTTTACATCCGGGACCATGGGAAGTTCAATGTCAACGCCGGTTTTGTGCTGTGTAAGCAGAATCAGGTTCCTGCCAAAATCCAGTTCCCGGAATGTCATGGATGAGATGTCCCCGCTCCTGATCCCCAGCCGTGTCGCAAGAAGCAGCACTGCGTAATCACGCTTTCCATGTGGGGAGTCCCGGCCTACGCTATTTTCAATTTTCAGGATTTCTTCTATTGTATAAATAGAAGGGTACGGCTGCGGCCTCTTGAAAAGAGGAACGATGCCGCTGTAATCCCTGTCGGTATGTCTGGCCTGATATGCATATCTGAGGAATGTCCGGATGTGTGAAAGGTACCAGTTGCTGCTGACCATTAAACACGCGGCTCCTACATTTTGGGCGTTCATTGCCTGCGGCGCTGCGCAGCCTGTATCAGCCAGGGCGGATAAAAAGTAGTGCCCAATCTTATCGTGAAGATGGATGCTGCTTTCCTGAAGCCCCTTGCGTTTCCCGTCTTCAAGGTACTCCGCTAAAAGAGCCTCCATTTCCGGATCCAATTCGTGGTATCCGCATGGCACGGTGTTGGTTTCCCTTGTATGGTAACCCATAGTTAAAACCTCCTGTTTGATAGCTTTAACTGTACTATGCCCATGTGGATAAATTTTATCCGAGATTTTTTGCATGAACCCCCGCATACAAAAGGTTTTTAAGAATTTCCTCGGATAATTAAAAATCTCGGATAATGCGCCCTATCCAAGAACTCGGATAGGGCGCAATTATACACCACTTGGAAAGTGGTGCATTGCGCCCTGCCGGGAGCGGTCTCCGCTGCTGCTCCGGTCGGCGCAGAACCAACGTCCACTGGACGTTGTGCGCCCTGCGCACAGCAGATGATTTCCGTGATTTTCAATCTGCTCCAATCATCACAGGGGAAGTTACACTTCCCCTGCGCTGGCTTTGCCAGCTACCCCTTTGTGGACTTGCCACTCGAAAATCTTTTAGAAAGCGTATTCCATTTAGCAAGTTAAAGCTGTATAATAAGGCCAGCGATAAAATGAGATTTTTCAAACATTCACTAATGCAGAGGAGGATAAAATGCCATACATATTTCAATCAATGAAAGACACGGAAAAATTAACAGATAGCAGTAAACTATATAATTTTATTGAAGGATTTTCAGATTATGAAAATCAGTTTTCTCTTATATGCGGTAAAATCAAAGCGTTATTTGGTCAACCAATCTATGAAACAGAAAATTTGGAAAATCTTTTTTTATATTGCATTTTAACAATATCTGAAGAAGGGGAAGAAATTTACTTAAACATTTACTGTGCAGGCTCAGGTCCCGCAGTTGGCGGTATGCAAGATGAAAAATCCAGAAAAGCGGCAAAGGCTTTAGTAAATTATGTCTGGCAGGCCGAACCGGTTAACTACACACATAAAGCTTACTATTTAGACGGACCTTCTGTTCTTGAATTTGGAATTAAAAATGGTTCTCCTTATTATAACGAAACGGAGTTAAAACTTTCGGAAAAAGAATTTACAGAACTGTATACACATTTATCGTAAAACCTCAAAATATGTATCCTTTCTGCCTTTATGAAAGTTCATAACATGAGGGAAAAGGATAAAAATGATAGTCCATCAAAAAACTGAATATCTCGCCGCCCATCAGCGGCACACCCAAGCAGGAAATCTGAAAAGGTATCCTGCTATTTTTTTGCCCGGAATCCGGGAGAAAGGAGGACGCACTTTTGCCATGTCCGCATTGTAAAATCACCATCATTAAGCGGAGCAACAATGAATCCGCCGTTTCTGCCGCCGCCTACCAGAGCGGCGAGAAGCTGTTCTCTGAATACGACCAGGAGCAGAAATACTATCCCTACAAGAACGAAGTCACCCACAAGGAAATCCTGCTCCCGCCCCATGTGCCGCCGGAATATGCCGACCGCAATACCTTATGGAACTCTGCCGAAGCACAGGAAAAACAATGGAACTCCCAACTAGCCCGGAGGTTCGTGCTTGCCATCCCAAGGGAAATCCCATCGGAACAGTACGCCGACCTTATCCGTGACTACTGCCGGGAGTTTTTTGTTTCCAAGGGCATGATTGCCGACTTTGCCATCCACGACAAGGGGGACGGCAACCCCCACGCCCATATCCTGCTCACCATGCGGGCAATGGACGAAAAAGGCAGATGGCTACCCAAGTGCCGCAAGGTATACGACCTTGACGAGAGCAGCGAAAAAATCCGGCTCCCGTCCGGCAGGTGGAAAAGCCACAAGGAGAATACGGTAGACTGGAACGACCAGAAGTATGCTGAAATCTGGCGGCAGGGATGGGCGGACACGGCTAACCGCTACTTAGAAGCCAATCACCGCCCGGAACGGCTTGACCTGCGCTCCTATGCCCGACAAGGGATTGATAAAATCCCCACCGTCCACATGGGGGCAGCCGTCTGCCAGATGGAGAAGAAAGGAATCCAGACCAACATCGGTAACCTAAACCGGGACATTAAAGCCGCCAACTCCCTTATGCAGTCCATCCGCCAGATAGTGCGCCACTTAAAAGGCTGGATTGCCGATTTAAAGGAGAAAAAAGCCATGCTGCTGGAAGCATTGGAACAGGACAGGGAGCCGACACTCCCGGAACTGCTCCACCAGTATTTAGAACTGCGGAGCGGGCAGCGTGCCGACTGGACTTCCAAAGGGAAGCTAAAAGGCACCGTTGCCGACTTCAATAAAGTACAGGCGGCAATGGATTTTCTGCGGGAAAAAGGAATCTCCACCGTGGAGAGCCTTGACACCCGGCTGGACGAAATCAGCCAGACCGCCGTTTCTGTCATGGAGGGCATGAAAAAAAGCGAGAAGCGTATCAAAGCCATCGACACCATGCTGTCCTACATTGATAAATACGAAGCCAACAAGCCAGTCCATAAGGAGTACGCCGCTATCGGCTGGAAGAAGAAAAAAGAGCAGTTTGCGGAGAGCCACCGGGAGGAACTGGACGCTTACAATGCCGCCATCCGGTATTTGAAAGCCAGCCTGAAAGGCCATTCCTACTCCCGCAAAGATTTGGAAGCGGAACGGGAACAGCTTGCTGCCGCCCTGCCGGAACAGGGGGAGGAACTGGAAGCGGTTCAGGCAGATGTAAAAGTGCTGCGGGATGTGCGCCGCTGGCTCAACCAAGTGTTGCCATCCGAGCAGTACCGACAGACCGCCGAGCCGGGGAAGAAACCGTCCGTACAGGGGAACCTGAAAGGGCGGCAGGAACGCATCCGGCAGGAGCAGGCAGAGAAACGCCAGCCGCCCCGGACACAGAAACAACAGAATATGGAACTTTAAACAGGCACTTGTTTTGTGATTGGAAATCGCTGGCAGGTGCTTTTTTATTTTGAACAAGATGGATTTACAGACAACGTGAACGACATTGTGTCGCTCACGTTGGGATTATCAGGAGGGAACGCCTATTGAACGTATTTGAAGCCGTGAAGCAGTCCGTCACCACAAGGCAGGCTGCGGAGCGTTACGGAATCAAAGTAAACCGGAATGGGATGTGCGTCTGCCCGTTCCATAACGACAAAAACCCAAGCATGAAGGTTGACCGCCGCTTTTACTGTTTCGGCTGCGGAGCCACCGGGGACGTGATTGACTTCGTTTCCCGGCTCCACGGTATCGGCAGCAAAGAAGCCGCCCTCATGCTGGCACAGGACTTCTCCATCCCCTATGAGGATGGCAGGAACGCAAGGAAGCAGCCCATCCGACCACGCCTGCGTAGGGAAACGGAGGAACAGAAATTTAAGCGCATGGAGCGGCACTGCTTCCGGGTGCTGTCCGACTATTACCATCTCCTGCGCCGCTGGAAGGAAGAATACGCCCCCAAACAGCCGGATGAAGCATGGAATCCCCGGTTTATAGAAGCCCTGCAAAACATGAGCCGTCTGGAATATCTGATGGACGTAATTCTATCGGGGGAACTTCCAGAGCGGGCAGCCCTTATCACAGGACACGGAAAGGAAGTGAGGAACCTTGAAAGACGAATGGCAGAACTTACCGCCCCAGATACGGCAGGAAGTAAAGAACATGGCAGAAAACACCGAGCCGCCCCGGAACGTTGAGGAAGTAAAGGCTATGCTGGAAACCACCGAAAAAGGCGGCTTCCGAAACAGTATCCGCAACTGCCTGACCGTGTTTCAGTGCGACCCGCTCCTTTCCGGGGCGGTTGCCTATAACCTGCTGACCGACCGCACCGATATTTTAAAGCCCATCGGCTACCAAAGACCCCCAAACAGCCCCATGACCGACACGGACATGAAATATATCCGGCTGTATCTGGAAGAAACTTACGGTCTGACCAGTGAAAAGAAGATACAGGACGCTGCCGACCTTGCCGCCAACGAGAACAGCTACCACCCTGTCCGGGAGTATTTAAACAGCCTGACATGGGACGGGACTGAACGGATACGCTCCTGCCTGCGGTATTTTTTAGGAGCCGGTGAGGACGATTACACATACCAATCCCTGCGCCTGTTTTTGTTGGGAGCCATCCACCGGGCATTTTCCCCTGGCTGCAAGTTTGAAGTCATGCTCTGTCTGGTGGGCGGTCAGGGAGCCGGGAAGTCCACCTTCTTCCGTCTGCTGGCAGTCAAAGACGAGTGGTTTTCGGACGATTTGCGGAAGCTGGACGATGACAATGTATACCGGAAGCTGCAAGGTCACTGGATAATCGAAATGTCGGAGATGATTGCCACCGCAAACGCAAAGAGCATAGAGGAAATCAAGTCATTTTTGAGCCGCCAGAAGGAAGTTTACAAGATACCCTACGAAACCCACCCGGCAGACCGCCCAAGGCAGTGCGTGTTTGGCGGCACGTCCAATGCCCTTGACTTCCTGCCCCTTGACCGCTCCGGCAACCGCCGCTTTATTCCCATACAGGTATGCCCGGAACAGGCGCAAATCCATATCTTAGAGGACGAAGCCGCTTCCAGAGCCTATTTAAGCCAGGTATGGGCGGAAGCGATGGAGATTTACAAAAGCGGCAGATGGAAGCTGACATTCAGCCCGGAAATGGTGCGCTATCTAAAAGAACACCAGCGGGACTTTATGCCGGAGGACACCAAAGCCGGGATGATTCAGGCTTTCCTTGACAGCTACCCCGGCGATACCATCTGCTCCAAACAGCTTTACAAAGAAGCCTTAAACCACGCTTTTGACGAGCCGAAACAATGGGAAATCCGGGAAATCAACGAGATAATGAACCAGTGCGTCACCGGCTGGAAGTATTTCTCCAATCCCCGGATGTTTGCCGGATACGGCAGACAAAAAGGATGGGAACGGGAGCAGCCGACAACGGACACCGGCAACGGGGCGGGAAAAACGCTAGAGGGATTTACACCAGTGCCGGAGCAGATGGAACTTCCTTTCTGAAAAAATCCGGCAAATGACAGCCCGTTGCACACTTCGTTGCTACCCCGTTGCCGAGCCGGTTGCCGGGGAAAATCCCGTAACTATCGGCTTTTCTCCCCTTTAACAACCAAAGCAACAGAAAAATAAAAGAAAAAGTATAAAATAACCCAACAGCCAGACAAGGATTAGTTTCATGGTTTTTTGAAGCCCGTTGCCGGACTTCGTTGCCGACCTTCCCTGTCTGGCTGTTTTCATCTATGGAGGACAACTGCCTATGGCGAAAAATAAAACAGAGATTCATGTCACCACAATATTTGACGGCGAACTGGACGCTACGGACGTTTTCGTGAGCCTTATCGCACAGAAACACAGCAGAAAAACAGATAAAGATTATCTTGCTAAACCACAAGAAATAGGGTATAATAAAGATGAGGTTCCAAGTGACCGTGTTCCGTCTGGATTGTGCGGGTAAACGGTTATGATGAACACAATGGAATATACAGGGATGGACACGATTCTTGCCGGAAGCTTCCGGGCAGCTATCTATTGCAGGCTGTCCAAGGACGATGACCTTGACGGGACGAGTGCCAGTATCGAGAACCAGCGGGATATGCTGGAAAAGTTCTGCCAGAAGCAGGGATGGGAGGTTACGGCAGTCTATCAGGACGACGGCTTCACCGGCTTGAACATGGAACGCCCCGACCTGAAACGGATGTTGAAAGCCATCGAGCGGAAGCAGATAAACCTTGTGATTACAAAGGATTTATCGAGGTTAGGACGGAACTACTTGCAGACCGGGCAGCTTATTGAGGACTTCTTTCCAAGAAACGGTGTGCGCTACATCGCCATGAATGACGGTATCGACACCATGCGGGACAACAACGACATTGCGCCCTTTAAAAATATCCTGAATGAAATGTACAGCAAGGATATTTCCAAGAAAGTCCATTCTTCCTATGTGCTGAAGGCGCAGAAAGGCCAGTTCACCGGCTGTATCGCCCCGTTTGGCTACAAGAAAGACCCGGAGGACAAGAACCACCTTCTTATTGACGGGGAAACCGCCCCGGTTGTCAGGCTGATTTTCGGGTATGCGCTGGACGGACACGGCCCCAACTACATCCGGCGCAGGCTGGAGGAAGAAAAGCACCCCTGCCCGACATGGTGGAACCGGAAGCGGGGACACCGGAACATCCGCACCAAATGGGAAAAGAAAGACCCGGAAAACGGGCGGTACGTCTGGGACTTCTCCGTGATTAAGGAAATCCTGATGAATCCCGTCTACACCGGCGCAATCGCTTCCCAAAAGACCGAGTACCGCTTTAAAATCGGCACTATCCGGGATAAGAAGCCGGAGGACTGGATTGTGGTGGAGGGGACGCATGAGCCGCTGGTGGACAAAAAGGACTTTGCGATTGTGCAGGAAAAACTGAAATCCCGCCAGCGACCGGGCAAATCCGGGGAAATCAACCTCTTTGCAGGGCTGATAAAATGCGGGGAGTGCGGAAAGGCTCTCACCATCCGCACCACGCATGAGAAGTTCCCGAAGCGGATTTTTTCCTGTAAGACATACAATGCCTATGGGAAGCAGCACTGCACACAGCACCGGGTTGAGTTTGACACGCTCTATGCCCTTGTGCTGAACAAAATCCGGGAGTGCGCCGCCGCTGCCCTGACAGACAGTGAAGCAGTAGCCGGACGGCTGACCGATACCTGCCATGCCAGGCAGAAAGACCAGCGGGAAGCGATGGAGCGCACCCTTGCCAAAGACGAAGAACGGATTGAAGTGCTGGAAAAGATGGTATTGCGGCTCTATGAGGATATGGTAGCCGGACGAATCACAGAAGAAAACTTCAATCTCCTGCTGGAAAAGACACAGAAGGAACAGGCGGAATTAAAAGCCAAGGTTGAGGAAGGCCGGAAACGCCTTGCCGATGAAATCCGGCTTGCCGTGGACGCAAGGCAGTGGGTGGAATCCATACAGGAATACCGGGACATCACCGAGCTGGACGCTTCCACCTTAAACCGCCTGATTAAAGAAATCGTTGTCCATGAAACCATAGACAGAGATAAGACAAGACACATTTCTATCGAAATTCATTTTAATCTCAAACCCATACCGGAAGTGGAGCAGGTCACAGGCTGACCGCTCCCCGCTCCGGGGGATTCTTTAAAAACTCCATATATATTTCTTGACGTGCCGCCGCCCGCCAGAAAGCTGTATTGTTCCTACTAATTGGGGATAACACAGCTTATGAGTGGAGGGGGCATTATCATTGTGGCGCAGACGGTGATTCCACAGCTCTCCAGCCTGTTTTCATAAGATAAATGGGCGGCATCATAGACAAAATCACTGATTTCATAAAGGAGATGCTGCAGGGGTGGGTACTTAATAACCTTGATACCATGTTTTCCGACGTCAATGATAAGGTCGGCACGATTGCGGGGGAAGTCAGCAAGACGCCAAGCACTTGGAACTCCGGCATATTCAGCATGATACGGACATTATCGGAAAACGTGGTAGTCCCCATAGCAGGCATGATCATCAGTTTTGTGCTGATCTATGAGCTGATAACAATGGTAATCGACAAAAACAATATGCATGACGATGTATGCTGTAAGCGATGTATTTCAAATGCATCAAATACAACGTACAGTCAGCTCATTTGCGGCAGAATGATATGACTGGTGAAAGGAATGAGGGAAATGGCTGAATTGACTTATACGAGAGTTGGAGACTACTACATCCCCAATCTGCTACTTGACCCCGAACCAGAAGCAGAGAAATTCTATGGCAAGTACGGCGATCTGCGCCGAGAGTACATCCGGGAGCATCGGACCGCGCTGTGGGCATCCCTGGTGAACAGCGGCAGACTAGACGATCACCTGACCACAATCGAGCGGCTGGCGGAAATTAGGATGGACAAGATGCTGCCGCAGATGATGGAGGTCGCTGGTGCAACTGAGGAACTGAAAGCCCGCGACCAGATGGCGTGGTTAGGGTTGGTAAATAATTGCAGGGCCAGGGCCGAAGAAATTATTTTCACAGAACTGATATATATTTGAAATCCTCTGAATTTACAATTTTAACAATAAAAGGTCGTTGCTTATTTTGAGTAGCGACCTCTTATTGTCTGCGCTAAATGAGTCATTTTGATTTCACAGGTATTTCAATCTGCACGAGAGAGTCCTCAATCTGGTCGATTACGTTTATATTGATAACGGCTTCATAAGAGAATCCTGATAAAACAAGACCATGTTCTTTAACATAATCAAATATCCTTTGGTAACACAGCTCAGGGCTTTCCGCCGCGTCTCTATAAAACGCCCGCACATAATTCCCGGCTGGTTGGATGTGTAATTCATCGCTTTTTGTGGGAGACGGAATTTCAACAAAAAGTTTAGAATAATCCTCGAATCTTCCATTTTTCAGGCTATCTACCGTAATCATTGTCCCATAAGAAAAATCATGCAAGTTGCATAATTGGTACTTTTTCCTTTCGGCTGAAATTATCTCCACTTGTTTATCGAACGTAGTGTTTCGATTGATGTCCACGGTAACTAAACTGCGCGCCTTTTTCTGCACAATACCGATTTTCGATAAATCCATTGTCAATAATGTCTGCATATTCTGGCAATGGTAGGACAACGTTTTCCGCAGTGCCTTTAGATGGGCTATATTGCGGTCTATATCTTCAATTTTCTCTTGCATAAGCTGCTCCATGCTGGAGGCGCAACGGTTTTTCATAAAATCCTGAATTTCGCTAATTGGCAAATTCAGCTCCCGTAGCAGCAGAATTGTTTCCAAAACAGGACTTTGCTCGTAGCTATAATACCTGTATCCGTTTTGGGGATGGATAAACGCTGGATGGAAAAGGCCAATTTCATCATACCACATCAGAGTTTTTTTGTTTATGCTATGCAGGGACGCAAATTGACCGATTGTGAGCAATTTTTTATTTTTCTCCATTTTTCAAAATACCTCTTGACTGTACAGTTACTGTACGGGTTATTATATCGCATATGCCGGAGAAACACAAGAAAAAAGGAGAAAAATAATGGAAAATGAAAACGCCTATAACAAGCCGGTTACGTTGGGGAACATCCTCAAATTCGCAGTCCCCACCATTGCAATGGCTGTCTTTATGTCTTTTTACACTATGGTTGACGGCCTGTTTGTATCAAATCTGATCGGTACAACCGCACTGTCTGCAATCAATCTGACAGCCCCTGTGATTCAAGTGATTACAGCAATTTCCACTATGCTGGCAACTGGCGGAAGTGCGGTCATCATGAAAAAGATGGGGGAGCAAAAGCAAAAAGAGGCAAGGGAAGATTTCACGTTCTTGATTTTAGTGAATGTGGTTGTTGGCCTGGTCATGACGGTGCTTGGGTACTCTCTGATGGAAACTATTTTTGGGAGCATGGGGCTGTCCCCGGAGGTCGCAGGCTATTGTACCTCGTATCTCAGCCGCTATCTTCTCTTTACAATCCCAATCCTGCTGATGAACAATTTTGCTCTGTATATGATCGCCTCTGAAAAAGCAACCCTGTCCCTGATTTGTTCCGTAACAGGTGGCGTACTGAACATCGTGCTTGACTATGTATTTATCGGCCTTTTGGACATGGGAATCGGCGGTGCGGCCATCGCCACGGGCCTGGGCTACTCTGTGACTGCCGTTGTAGGTCTGGTTGTGTCCGGAAACAAACAAAGCCTCCTTCACTTTACAAGGCCCGCTTTCCGATTAAGGGTTCTTGCAAGTGCGGCTACAAACGGATGCTCAGAAATGGCGACCACTTTGGTCATGGGAATCATTACAATGATGATCAATGGGGCCATGCTCTATTATGTTGGTGAAGATGGAGTTGCCGCCGTGACCATCATCACATATATACTGGTATTCGCAAGTTCCCTTTACACGGGGTATTCCTATGGCATCGCTCCTATGCTCAGTTACTACTATGGTGAGGAGAACTACGGGAAGCTAAAAAAGCTGGTTTCCACCAGTCTGAAAGTGATTGCTGTCATTTCTCTTGTGACAGTGGCAGCGTCCTTTGCCGCAACAAAGCCCCTGGTATCTATTTTTGCCCGACCGGATAATCCAGTCTACGATCTGGCTATCACTGGAAATCGAATCTGTACCCTGGCGTTGTTCTTTATCGGTTTTAATATCTTTGCCAGCGGGATGTTTACCGCATTGTCCAACGGTATTGTTTCCGCAATCCTCGCCTTCTCTCGCTCCTTTGTATTCATGCTGATTACCATGCTGATTCTTCCCGCAGTTTTGGGTGTAACTGGCATCTGGCTGGCTACACCAGTAGCAGAGACGATGGCGATGGTATTATCGGTGTTAATGCTCGTGAAATATCGGAAGCGGTATCAATACTAAGGGGGTACCGTCTTGAACGCAGAAAACCGCAACTTAAATATAAGCGAGAAGCACAAAAGTTTATCCGTCGCTTTTCTGTAGCTATCCTAAAGGAGATTTGAATGGAGTACAGTGTATTGACTATCGGAATACCCGATGAGTTATTTTCTAATTTGAAAAAGCTGATAGTCCAATACCGTCTGCGCTTTATTATGTCCCCCACAGTTCATGCGGCAGGCCAGATGTTAAGTCACCAGCCTTTTCATTTGCTGATGGTTAACCTGGAATATCTACGAAGCATCCAGCAAACGGACTGGTTGATAGGAATACGGCGTATCAGTTTTGTGCCAGTCATTATCATCTCGGACACACCAGAAAAAGATATGAAGGGAATGATAGAACTTGGAGCGGATATGTGTGTTTCTGGAAAATGGCCCTACTCCATGATAGCAGATTTAGCTTACGCTCAACTGCGGCGTTACACAGAATATAATCATTACAGAGATCCCGGTGGAGCTGAAATATCTCCCTTCCAAGTAGGTGATATTTTCATAGACCCAGCACGACGCATTGTAATGGTTCAAGGACGATCTGTAGATCTCCGTCCCCGCGAATTTTCTTTGTTGCTATACTTTATGCAAAACCCCAAAATCGTGCTGACCGCAGAGCAGATATGTGAACACGCATGGGAAATGGAGGGCAGCTATAACCGGGGTGTTTCTGGCCCGATTGCTCTTTTACGAAAGGGCATTGAACCAGACATATCGAATCCTTGTTACATCGAAACGATTCCCCGTATTGGTTACCGCTTTACTGCGTATTGTGACGAAACTTGCGATGATTGTAGTAGTTCTGTAGGACTTTTGTAGGAGTTCTGTAGGGCTTGTATTGTAGAATACTTCCATCATACAGGAAAGGAGTATTCACATGAGGACACCGCCTCCAATTTTGAACAAGCAGCGAATGACCGCTATCCCAAGAAACGGGATAGCGGTCATTTTTTGTTCGACATGAAAGTCACTGTTGCCTGATTAAATCCTGTTTTCCACTTTTTCTCTCAAATCAATTTTACAGAAATGGAGTAATGTCAATGGATAAAAAAGAATCCCTGTTGAAGCAACGTGACGAAGCAAAAAAGGAAGCCGCCCAATACGAGAACCAGGTAAAGATTTTGCTGAACAAGCAGAGGGATGCAGAACGCCACGCCCGGAACCACCGCCTGATTGTGCATGGCGCGATCATGGAGGGCGTGTTTCCCTTCACCGCCAGCATGGACGGCGAATCGCTCAAGGCGTTTCTGATTGACCTTTCCCGTCTGCCGGGAGCAGAGGAAACGGCGGAAAAGGCGCAAAAAATCGCCCCCACAAACTAAAGCCCGTTTCTTACGGCGCACTTATACACCGTTCCGGTGCTGTGCGCCCTGCCGGGGGCTGTTGCGTCCTTTGCGGACGCGATGGGGAAGTACCTTCCCCAAACCCCTTGTGCGCCAGCAGAAACGGAACACCCGCTTCGCGTCTGTTCTGTTTCCGCTGGCCTATATCCCCCGCCACCGACTGCGGAGAAAGGAGGAAAATCACATAGCGATTTTTCACTGTCCCATTCAAATCATCAAGCGGAACGTGGGCCGTTCGGCTATTGCCGCTGCCGCCTACCGGAGCGGCGAAAAACTGACCAGCGAATGGGACGGCCTGACCCGTGATTACACGCATAAACCCGGTGTTGTCCATTCGGAAATCATGCTGCCCGCCCACGCCCCGCCAGAGTTTGCAGACCGCTCCACCCTCTGGAACTCCGTGGAGCAAATCGAAAAATCCAGCGACGCCCAGCTTGCCCGCGAAATCGAAGTTGCCCTTCCCGTGGAACTGTCCAGAGCGGCGCAGTTGGCCCTTGTCCGGTCATTCGTCAAAGACAATTTTGTGGCAGAGGGAATGTGCGCCGATTTTGCGCTCCACGACAAGGGCGATGGCAACCCCCACGCCCATATTATGCTGACAATACGACCACTCCGGGAAGATGGAAAATGGGGAGCGAAGTGCCGCAAGGTTTACGATCTGGACAGCCAGGGCAACCGTATCCCGGACGGCAAAGGCGGATGGAAGAATCATCGGGAGGATACCACCGACTGGAACAACCGCGAGAACGCCGAAAAGTGGCGGGCGGCGTGGGCCGCTTATGCGAACCGGGCTTTAGAAGCTGCTGGCAGGCCGGAGCGCATCGACCACCGCAGTTACAAGCGGCAGGGTGTTGATAAAATCCCTTCCATCCACATGGGCGTTGCCGCCAGTCAGATGGAGCGGCGGGGCATCGCTACGGAGAAGGGAGACATTAACCGCCAGATTGCCGCAGACAACAAACTGCTGAAGGAGATCAAAGCCCGCATCACCCGGATTTATAACTGGACGAAAGAGCAGGCTGGGACCAAACAGCCCCAAGATGGCAGTAGCCTTATGGCCCGGCTTTATGAAGCCCAGGCCAAGGTCAACAGCAACAAAGCCCGTTCCCGTTCCGGCAAGATTAAGGCCCTTCAAGACAATGCAAAGCTACTCGCTTTCTTGCAGTCTAACGGCATCAATTCCATGCAGGAACTTTATGAAAAAGTCTCTGCTATGAACAAAGATTATTACAATCTCCGTGGGCAGATTGTCAGTGCGGAACGCCGTCTTGCTGTCCTGGATGAACGGCTGGAAATGTGGGCGCAGTACGAGAAGTACAAGCCCATCCGTCAAAAGCTGGACAAGGTGAAACCGGGCAGGCGGGAGCAGTACCAGCAGAAGCACAGAGACGAGTTAGCGTTATTCGATGCTGTCTCCGTTTTTCTGAAATCGCTGAAAGAATCCGGCGAAGCGATCACGCCCAAAGCGTGGCGGGCCGAAGCCGCAAAACTGGCTGTTCAGAAGGATGCAGATTATCAGAAAATGCGGGCTATGCGGGATGAAATCAACGCTGTTGAATCACTCCGCAAGGCCGCTGACCGTCTGGCCCATGAGGGACAGCACCAGCAGAGAGAAACTGAGCGATAATTTTAATTTTGAAGAAAGGATTTTACAGTTATGGATATGAACCCGTGGGAACGCCGCCAGAAGATTTTGGAGGCTTTGTGCCTCCGGCGGCATGATACATACGGAAATTTAGCGCATGAGTTTAACGTCAGCACCGGGACAATTCGCCGCGACATTGTAGTGCTGACCTGCTCCTATCCGATTGAAACCGTCCAGGGCGGTCATGGCGGCGTCAGAGTTGCAGAATGGTTTCATCTTGACCGCCGTTCGCTGAACTCTGCGGAAATCTCTTTCCTCCGCAGGCTGGGGGAGCATCTTGACGGCCCCGATCTGGAAATGCTCAACCGCATTATCGCTGCGTTTTCGCATTGAGGGAAACCACAATGAAAGTGAAAATCAGCAATATCAAAATCAATCCCGGACGGCGGGATACCCAACAGAGAAACGTGGAAGAACTGGCCCGGAGCATTGCCGCCGTGGGCCTGATGAACCCGATCACCATCACTCAGGACAACACACTTATTGCCGGACTTCACCGTTTAGAGGCAGTGAAGCTGCTGGGCTGGACGGAGATCGAGTGCGTTGTCAGTGAGGCGGACGGCCTGCAAGCGGAGTTGGCAGAGATTGACGAGAACTTTGTCCGGGCTGGGTTGTCCCACCGGGAGTTGGGCGATCTACTTCTGCGCCGGAAGGAACTCTATGAAGCCATTCACCCGGAGACACGCCAAGGCCAGCGAAATGGGCAGACGGCTAAAAACGCAAATTTTTCGCTTTTAGAAACAAAGTCCTTTGCCCAGGACACCGCCGACAAGTTGGGTGTCAGCAAGCGCACTGTAGAACAGCTTGTCCAGACCGCCCGCGACTTGACCCCGGAGGCCAAGAAAACCATCCAGGATGCTGGCGATAAGATCACCAAGGGGGCCGCGCTGAAAATTTCCAGACTGCCCCCTGACCAGCAGGAGGAAGCCGCTGCCGTTCTGACCATAGCGCCGCCCACACCGAGGCGGCAGGGGATGATGGACAGTGAATCGGCGTTGAGCGAGTTTAAGGCCCTCTGTGCCCGCTATGTTTCCGGCATTGAATCCCTCCACCATCGGGCGGAAATTTTCGCCGGAATGACAATTTCCCAATTTGATGAGCTTGGAGACAGTGCATATTCGGTCACGACCGCAATCAAAGGATTTTTCGAGAAAGTGCATGAAATCCGACACGAAATGGAGAAGGAACATGAAAACTGACTACATCACCAGCGGCTCCACCCTGCCGCCCTACCTGGCTTATCCCCGGTTTCTGCTGGGCATGAATATCCGGCTGACGGCCAAAGAAGTCTACGCGATCATGCTGGATATGACGCTGAACTCCGAGGCCGCGCAAACCGACAAGCGCGGGCGGCGGTATCTGGCGTTCTACAACAAGACCATCGCGGAGATCATCGACCGTACCTCCAGCACCGTGGCGCAATCTCTGCGGGAGTTGGAGGCCGTGGGGCTGGTGGAGAAGAAGCTGATAGCCCTCCATACCCCCTATCACATCTACATCAAGTTACCCACAGGAGAGAACGAGCCGTGATTGTCCACATGAACTACCAGCAGTACCGCACCGCCCGGAGGCTAGTACATAGCTGCTGTAACTACGATTGTGGGAACTGTCTGCTCCTGGACGATGGTGAGGAATGTGTCTGCCCGCAGAGCATCACATATTCTCTGGTGTGCCGTTGGTTCCGCGCCGCCGTCCTGCCGCTGGACGCTGGCCTGTGCGCCGCCCTGCTCCACCGGGCAGACAGAAAGAAATGCGTTCTCTGCGGCGGCTACTATCTGCCGAAATCTAACCGGGCGAAATACTGCCCGGAATGTGCTGTTGCGGCCCGCCGGAAGAAAGAAGCAGAGCGCCAGCGCAAACGCTACTACGATTCTACGCATTTAGGGCCTAAAAAGTCCTGATTTTTCAAGGCTTTCCGGGAGCGACTCAATGGGGGCCTGATACATTCCCTATCCAGCCCCCCGGAAGGCCCTCAGACGGCCTGCAACGGCGATTCTACAAAGGAGTTTTACCCTATGGCTGAAAACAGGAGATTTTACTATCTCAAACTGAAAGAAGGTTTCTACAACAGCGAGACTATGGTGGTCCTGGAAAGTATGCCGGACGGTCTGCTGTACTCGAATCTGCTGCTGAAAATGTATCTCATGTCGCTGAAATCCGGTGGAATCCTCATGCTCAACGAGCATCTTCCCCACACCGTTCAGACCATTGCCACCTTCACCCGGCACCAGATTGGCACCGTAGAGAGGGCAATCAAGGTATTCATGGAATTTGGCCTTGTGGAAGTCCTGACGGATGGTGCTTTCTACATGGCCGACATTCAACTGCTGATTGGACAGTCCTCCACCGAGGGCGAGAGGAAGAAGCGGGAGCGGAGCCGGTTGCAGCGTCAAAAACTGCTTCCCTCCGGCAAAGTGGACATTTGTCCACCCATAGACCCGGTGGACAAATGTCCCCCTATATTAGAGATTAGAGATAAAGAGTATAGAGATCAGAGTATAGAGAATAGAGAGGGGGAACACGCCCGCACGTTTGGCCGCTACCAAAATGTTTTTCTGTCTGCTGGTGAGCTGTCCGAACTGCAAACCGACTTCCCCACCGTCTGGCAGGAGTACGTCGAGCGGCTATCCGAGTACATGGCCTCCACCGGCAAGACCTACAAAAGCCACGCCGCCACTATCCGCCGCTGGATAGCCGATGATCGGCGTAAGGCTGCTCCCGTTTCCCGTGACCGCGATTACAGAGTGAGGGAGGGTGACACCGTATGACGGAGATCCGAGAAGACGAATACCTTGACCCAGCGGATGGTCTGCTCCATTGCCGCAAATGCGGAGGCCCCCGGCAGGCAGTCATACCCGATCCGTTCAAGAGCGGCAGCTTCAAGCCCCGGTGTGTCTGCCCCTGCCAACAAGAGGCGGAACGCCGCCGCAGGGAGGCAGAGGAACGCCGCCAGCGCATGGAACGCATCAGACGGCGCAAGGCTCAGGGCCTCCAAGACCGCTATCTCTATGGCTACACATTCGCCCATGACAACGGCGAGAATCCGGTCATGGCGAAAGCCCACGCCTACGTTGACCACTGGCCGGAGGCGTTCAAGAAGAACATCGGCCTGCTGCTGTTCGGTGATGTTGGGACGGGCAAATCCTTCCTGGCCGGGTGCATCGCAAACGCCTTACTCGACCAGGACGTACCCGTACTCATGACCAACTTTCCGACCATTCTAAGCCGCCTGTGCGGGACGTTCGGAGAGGACAGAACGGCGTTTCTGGACAGCCTGGGGGACTATGACCTGTTAATCATAGACGATTTAGGCGCGGAGCGCAACACCGAGTATGCCCTTGAGCAGATGTTTTCTATCATCGACAGCCGCTATCGCTGTAACAAGCCGCTGATCGTGACCACGAATATGAAGCTGGAAGAGTTGAAGCACCCGCCCGACCTTGCCCACGCCCGTATCTATGACCGGATTTTAGAACGCTGCGCCCCTATCCTCTTTGCCGGGAAGAACTTCCGGGAGGACAACGCCACCAGCACTAAAGCGGCAGCGCGGCGCATCGTATCACCTGATAATCAAAAAAATTGAAAGGAGCCGCCTATGGCAAAAACGAAAGCAGTCACCCCTACCACATCCACCCCGCAGACCAAGCGGACATTGGAGAAGCGCATCGGACACACCACCTATGAGGTGCATATCTGTTTCAACGAACAGAGCAAGGAGAGCATGAATGATAAAATCTGCCGCCTTATCAAGAATCAAATTGCGGACAGCCAGTAAAAGTTGTAAAAGGCAGTTGGCATCACGCAGATTTTGTGATATATTGGTGTTACCGCAAATGAGCTGGCTGTCTCGAAAGGATGGCGCATTATGACAAGACAGCCAGAAAAGGACACCGCAATCTACACCAGATTATCGCGCGACGATGAATTACAAGGTGACAGTAATTCCATCATTCATCAAAAGGAACTGATTTCCAAGTATGCTGCTGACCATGGTTTTCGGAATATCCGCTTTTTCGTAGACGACGGATACTCTGGAACAAATTTCCAGCGTCCGGGTTTCCAGGAAATGCTGTCCGAGATTGAAGCCGGGAAAATCGGAACCGTCATTGTCAAGGATATGTCCCGGCTGGGCCGTGATTATCTGAAAGTGGGATTTTATACAGAAATTTTCTTCCCTCAGAAGGGTGTCCGCTTTATCGCCGTTAATAACGGAATCGACAGTGAAAACCAGCAGGAAACGGATTTTACCCCGTTTTTGAACATCATGAACGAGTGGTTCGCAAGAGACACCAGCAAGAAAGTCCGGGCTATCAAACGCGCCCAGGGCATGGCTGGCAAGCACACCACCGTTCACCCGCTCTACGGCTACAAGAAAGACCCGGATGACCCGGAGAAGTGGGTCATTGACGATGAAGCCGCCGAGATCGTCCGGCGAATCTTCCGTATGACCATCAACGGCAAAGGCCCCTATGAGATCGCCACAATTCTGGAAAGAGAACACATCCTCTGCCCGTCCGCCTACCTTGCGGAGCGCGGCGCGGGGAACCGGCGCAACAGCGATTTTGCCGACCCCTGCCGCTGGTGGGGGACTACCGTTTCCTACATCCTCAACCGCATGGAATACATGGGCCATACCGTCAATTTTAAGACGGAAAAGACCAGCTTTCGGGATAAGCGGCGGCATCTCACCCCCAAGGATAGCTGGGTGATTTTTGAGAACACCCAAGCACCGATCATTGACGAGGAAACTTTTCAGACGGCGCAAAAGCTACGCAAAACCGGACGCCGCCCTACCAGCCTGGGAGAAGCCAATCCGCTGACTGGACTTCTCTACTGCGCCGATTGCGGAGCGAGACTGTATAACGAGCGTGGGGACAATGGCAATGGGCATTTCAGAGATTCCTATGCCTGTTCCAGCTACCGCAAGCGTACCAGTGATTGCACCATGCACTTTATCCGCACCGAGGTTGTGCGGGACTTGATTCTGTCGGCTCTGCGCTCTATTTCAGAGTATGCCAAAGCCAATCGAGAAGCCTTTGAACGGCTGGTGATGGACACGACCTCTGACCGCCAGACACAGCAGATGAAGGAGAGCCGGAAGGCCCTGACGGACGGGCAACGGCGATATGATGAACTGGATGTGCTGATTCAGCGCACCTATGAGGATCACGTTGCGGGCAAGCTGACGGACAAGCGGTTTCTGAAACTTTCCCAGCAGTATGAAGCGGAGCAGGAGCAGCTTGAAAGCGAGTTGAAGCGTCTGGCCGCTGAAATGGAAACGATGCAGGAGCAGACTGGCAGGGTGGACAAGTTTATGGCCTTGGTTGACCGCTACACCAGCTTTGACGAGTTGACCACGCCCATGCTCAATGAGTTTGTGGAGAAGGTCGTTGTCCATGAGCGTGTGAGTGTAGGCCGATACAAGCGTAAGCAGAGGGTTGATGTTTATTTCAACTTCATCGGGCTGGTGGAACTGCCCACCGAGCCGGAGGACGAAGCCCCCGCTGCCGCAGAACCGCCCCAGGAGCGGTATGTGGCCGTGAATACCAGCTTTGCCCCGCTGGGCGAGTACCTTTCCCAGCAGACGGAGAACAGCGTTACCCTCTCTTTCGCAGACGTTGAGCGGGTGATCGGAAAGCCCCTCTGCAAATCGGCGTTCAAATTCTACTCCTATTGGTATCCAGGCGGCAACCGCCCGATCTCCAATGTGATTTACAACGCTGGCTTTGATGTTGACCGGGTTGACCTCAAAAATCAACTGTTATACTTGATTCGGGCCGCATAACTGAACATTTTATAGTGCAACCGGACACAGTGAGCAATTCGCTGTGTCCGGTTTTTGCGTTTATTTGAAAAACCTACTTGACAAAACGCACTGGACTTTGATACAAGCCTGTTCTTCCGTTTTTTATTTAAGGCTTGTATCGCTGTCATGCTGCTTTCCAAGACCTTTGATATAGTCATGGCGGTGTTTGATGTGGGAAGCCATGTGGTGACACAGGCGGCATCTTCCATATCCGGCTCCACAAGCCTTGACGTACAGGCTACCCTTACCACCATGTTCAACAACCAGATTGACACAATGGGGATAGGGGAGCTTATCGGTCTTGGCATGGAAACTATGGTCATCAGCTTATGCATGAAAATCATGTCCGTCCTCATCACCGTCATTTTATACGGGCGCATGATTGAAATATACCTTTATGTGTCAGTTGCGCCAATTCCGGCAGCGACAGTTACCAACCGGGAATGGGGTACAATCGGGACGAATTACTTAAAAGGGCTTGTCGCACTTGCGTTTCAGGGGTTCTTCATCATGGTGTGCGTGGCGATTTATGCTGTGCTTGTGGCGAGCGTCGCAGTGGCGGGCAACCTTCACAGCGCATTGTGGTCGGTGGCGGCATATACCGTAATCCTCTGTTTCAGCTTATTTAAGACAGGCTCTCTCAGTAAATCAATTTTTAATGCCCACTGAGTACAGGGACACTGTACTTGGCGGGCATTGCCCACGAAAGGAGCAGACTATGGCAATATCCGTACCAGTGCCAAAAGACCTGAGTGGAATCAAGACAAAAGTAGCGTTGAACCTCACCAAAAGGCAGATTATCTGCTTTTCCGGCGCAGCACTTGTGGGAGTGCCTTTGTATTTCCTTACCAAAGGGGTATTGGGCACACAGGGGGCGGCGCTTATCATGGTGGGCGCAATGCTGCCATTCTTCTTTTTGGCAATGTATGAAAAAGACGGTTTCCCGGCAGAGAAGATTTTATACTTCATGCTCCGGCAGAAGGTACTCACGCCGGGAATCAGACCGTATAAATCGGAAAACCTCTACGGGCAGTTGGAGGAGAGGGAAAAAATCAGGAGGGAGGTATGTTTCCTTGAACAAAAAGCAAAAGGCGGGGGCGGCAAAGCCAAAACCGCAGGAAAATAAGCGGATGCCGGAAAAGGCGGGGCTGACCTTATCGGAAAAGAAACGCCTTGCGGAGCTGAAACGTGTGCTTGCCGGGAACAGCAAAGAGCAGGCGAAGCCGGACACCGCACAGAAAACCATTACATTCAAAAAAATGTACCGGGACGGCATCTGTCAGGTGGCGGACAATTATTATACAAAAATGGTGGAGTTTTACGACATCAACTATGACTTGCTGGAGGTGGAGGATCAGGCGGATATTCTGGAGGAATACAGCAAGCTGATTAACTATTTCGATCCGTCCATAAAGTTCCAGTTGTTCTTATTTAACAGGCAGGTCAGCGAGCAGGCTCTTGCGGAGCAGTTCGATGTTTCCTTACAGGGAGATGCGTTTGACGATATTCGTGACGAGTACACACAGATGTTAAAGCACCAGTCGGCAAAGGGCAATAATGGCATCATCAAGTCAAAGTACCTGATTTTCGGCGTGGAAAGCACCGGGTACAGGGAAGCAAAGAGCAAGCTAAGCAATATCGAGAAGGACGTGGTACACAATTTAAACAATATCGGCACAAACGCCAGAGGTCTTGACGGGAAGGAAAGGCTGCGTATCCTGCATGAGTATTTCAATCAGGGGACAATGGAGCCTTTCCGGTTTTCTTTTAAGGAGCTGTCAGAATCCGGGAAGTCGGTCAAGGACTATATTGCGCCGCCGGGGTTTGATTTCCGCTATCCGAGCCGCTTTAAGTCCGGCAGCATTTATGGGAGTGTGTCTTACCTTGACATGATTGCGCCGAAGTTTACGGATGAGATGGTTAAGAAGCTGCTGGACATTGATGACAACCTCACCCTTACCATGCATATGCAGACCATTGATCCGGTGGAAGCAATCAAGATGATAAAACGTGCGCTCACCGACATTCAGAAAATGAAGATTGAGGAGCAGAAAAAAGCTGTCCGAAGCGGTTACGATATGGATATTCTGCCTACGGACATCGTGACTTATGAGAAGGACACGCTGGAACTGCTTGACGATCTGAACACAAGCAACCAGAAACTTATCAAAATGACCTTCCTCATTACCTGTTACGGGCGGACGAAGCGGGAACTGGAGAACCTGACACAGAGGGTGTCCGGCATTATCCAGCAGGCAAACTGCAACCTCCGATGTTTGCAGTATTTACAGGAACAGGGGTTAATGGCAAGTGCGCCGATTGGGTGCAACGATGTGGGGATTGAAAGAAACCTCACCACAAAAAGCGCCGCTGTCCTTGTGCCTTTCTGCACACAGGAGCTTTTCATGCCTGCGCCCGCCATTTATTACTGTCTGAACGCACTCAGCAATAACATGATTATGGCAGACCGGAAAAGGCTGCGTACACCGAATGGGGTGATTTTAGGCACACCCGGCAGTGGTAAATCATTCAGCGCAAAGCGGGAGATTTTATCCTGTTTCCTTATCACAAAGGACGATATAATCGTCTGCGATCCGGAGGGCGAGTATTTTCCATTAGTGCAGGCACTTCATGGGCAGGTAGTAAAACTTGCCACCAATTCAAAGGATTATTTAAACCCGATGGACATTCAGCTCTCCCATAAAGGGGACAAGGAAGCATTGAAATTAAAGAGCGATTTCCTGATTACCCTGTGCGATTTGATTGCCGGAGGGAAGGACGGTCTGGAAAATGACGAGAAGGGCATCATTGACACCTGTATCAAGCATATCTATGACAGGTATTTCAAGCACCCGAAGCCGGAGAATATGCCCATACTGGAAGATTTGTATAATGCGCTGTTAAAGTATGAGCCGAGGGACGTTGCGCCGGAGATGCAGAGGGAAGCGAAGCAGAAGGCGGTACGGATTGCCAACAGCCTTGTATTGTATGTGCATGGCTCGCAGAATTATTTCAACCACCGTACCAACGTGGACGCACACAACCGGATCATGTGCTTTGACATTCGGGATTTGGGAAACCAGTTAAAGGAGATTGGGATGCTGATTGTGCAAGATGCGGTCTGGAACAGGGTGTCGCAGAACCGGGAACGGAAAGTTGCCACAAGGTACTACTGTGACGAGTTCCATTTGCTTTTAAAAGAGAAGCAGACAGCAGTTTACTCGGTCGAGATTTGGAAAAGGTTCCGAAAATGGGGCGGAATCCCGACAGGTTTGACACAGAACGTAGGCGATTTTCTGAAATCGGAGGAAATCGAGGGCATCTTGGGTAACAGTGATTTTGTGTACCTGTTAAACCAGAACGCCAAAGACCAGCATATTTTAGCGGATAAGCTGGGATTGTCGGAGAAACAGCTCATGCATGTCACCAATTCCGAGCCGGGAAGCGGGTTAATATTGTTTGACAACGTGGTTATCCCATTCGTGGATAAGTACCCGGCAGACACAAAGACCTTTGCAATTATGAACACGAAACCGGAAGAATCCGCAGCGAAGGGGGATGAGGACAGTTAATGTCAGAAAAGAAAGGGAAGAAAAAACAGGATACCGCCTACCGTAAAGAAGCAAATGCGGCGTTCCATAAGGGAGAAAGCAATCTTTTTACGGGTGGCGGCAATGCTGCCTATCAGCCGAGGGATTCCGGCATCGGGAAGCCGGGGCAAGGTTCAGGTGGCAAAAGGCAGACGGAAAAGAGTATGCAGGCACAGCAGGAAACTTTTGGACAAAAAGTCCAGAAGTCCAAAGTGAGCCAGCCAGGAGAGAAAAGCACTTTTACAGAGAAAAAAAGCGTGGATTCCGGGAGTAGCGAAGCCGGACAGCGTAAAACGAGCCATGCTTCAAAAACCCATGCGAAAAAGCAGATGTACCGGAACAATCAGAACACTTCTGGACAAAAAGTCCAAAAGTCCGAAGCGAAGCCGTGGCAGGAAGAAAAACCGGATTTTGTAAAGGAAAGCGGTGGATTTACCGGGCAGGAAAATTTCAGCCAGAGGGAGGATACAGAGAAGAAACAGCCGGATGCGGAAGATTACCACCGGAGGGACACTTACAGGCAGTCGCAGAAGAAGGGGAAATACCATAAAAAGCGGGTGCAGAGGGAACACCGGAATAAAAGCGTTGCAAAAGAAAAACCGGAAAATAAAACCTTTACGGAGGAATCTTTTACGGAGAATACCGGAAATCTGTTTCAGGGGGAAGGGGATTCTGAATTTACCGGAAGTAAAAAGCTGAAAAAGAAACAGCGGCGTTCACAAAAAGCTGCAAAAAAGGTACAGAAAGCAAGGGCGAAGCTGCCAAAGACAAGGGAATACACCTTGCAGAGAGTATTTGACGAGAAAACCGGGAAGGGAAAATATGTGGCTGTCCCTCTGGATAAGGAGAAGCCTTTCAAGCAGGAGGGCATACCCAAGACCACCATGCGCCGGGTGCAGAATGAGGGCAGGAATTTTGTGCATGGGAAGATTGCTGAAAGGGAGAAAGAAAATTCAGCGGTGGAGGGCGCACACAAATCGGAGCAGAAAGGGGAAGCGGTTTATTCTTTCGTCAAAAGGCAGATAAAAGGGAAAGGGCAGAAACAGCGGGCGAAAGTGGCAAAGCTGGAAAAAAAGCAGTTTAAGAAGGAAGTCAGTTTCCAGTACCAGAAGTTTCTGGAAGAAAACCCGCAGATGCAGAAAAAGGTATTGCAGAAGCGGTTACAGAAACAGCGCATCAAACGGGAGTACATCAAGGCGAGGAAGAAAGCGGCGGCGGGAAAAACAGCGGAGCAGGCATTTCAAAAGACAAAAAACGGTGCGGTCACTGTGGCGAGGAAGTTGCAGGAGTTTGCAAGGAAAAATGCGGGCTTGCTTGTGACGGTGGGCATCATGGCTCTGCTCTTTATGATGATTATGGTTTCCGTATCGTCCTGCGGGGCGATGTTTGTGGATACACAGTCCACGATTTTAGCGGCAAGCTATTTAAGCAAGCCGAAAGAGATTGATGCCGCTGATTTACAGTTTACCCGACTGGAGCTTGATTTGCAGAATGAGATTGACCGGGTGGAAACGGATTATCCGGGGTATGATGAATATTCCTACAATCTTGGGGCAATCGGGCATAACCCGTTTACCCTTATCAGCTACCTGTCCGCAGTCCATACGGAATTTACCGCAAGCGGGTTGGAAAGTGAAATACAGGCTCTTTTTGATGAAATGTATACACTGACACTCACGCCGGATACGGAAACGAGGACAAGGACGGTCACAAAGACAGGCACAAGGACGGTCACTGATCCGGTCACAGGAGAAGAAACAGAGGAAGAATATGAGTATGAGGAGGAAGAAGAATACGAGGTCAGTATCCTCAGAGTGACGCTTACGGTCATACCGTTAGAGAGCCTTGTTTCCGGGAAAATGGATACGGAGCAGGCGGAGATTTTTGCCATGTACCGGGAAACAAACGGTCTGCTTCAGGAGTTCGCTTCACCGCTTGACCTTTACTGGTATTATTATGTGTCAAGCTATTACGGATACCGGAAGAACCCGGTCACAAGGAACGAGGAATTTCACCGGGGCGTGGATATAGCAGTCCCCACAGGAACAACCGTATATGCTGCCCATGACGGTACGGTGACAGCGGCGGCATATGACAGCCACTACGGGAATTATGTGGTGATTGAAATTGACGGTTACACAACCAAGTATGCCCATATGGACAGCATCAGTGTGGGTGCGGGGCAGACAGTGGAAAAAGGGACGGTTATCGGCACTACGGGCAATACCGGGAGCAGCACAGGAAGCCATTTGCATATCGAATGTTTGTATGACGGGGAGTATTATAACCCGTTATTTTATTTTGATGTGGGCGAGGGTACGCTTTACGGGGAAACGCCGGGAGGTCTGCCGGGGAACGCCATACCGCCGGATGCCTACGATGACGCATCGGTGCAGGCTCTTATGGAGGAAGCCGCTAAATATTTAGGATTCCCGTATGTGTGGGGCGGTTCAAGCCCTTCCACAAGTTTTGACTGTTCCGGATTCGTGTGTTGGGTATTTACCAACAGCGGGGTACATAACCTTCCACGAACTACCGCACAGGGGATTTATGACCAGTGTACGCCTGTTTCCGCATCGGACGCAAAGGCGGGGGACATTATCTTTTTTACCGGGACTTACAATTCTGCCGGGGCGGTGAGCCATGTGGGGATTTACTGCGGCAATGGGACAATGATCCACTGCGGAGATCCAATCAGTTACGCAAGCATCAACTCGTCCTACTGGCAGAGCCATTTTTATAGTTTTGGAAGATTGAATTAAGGAGGATTTATGACAAAGGAACGCATTGAAAAGGAACTTTCCAAAGTGGATGCGCAGCTTGAATCCTTACAGGCAAAAAAGAAGGATTTGGAAGAACAGAAGCGCATGGCGGAAAGAGCCGAAAAAATGGATATTATCGAAAAGCATAAAATCTCGTCCGAGAAGCTGCAATTACTCATCAAATTCAGCGAGGACGAGATTTTGAAGTTATTGGAAGAAAAAGAAAACGCAAAGGAGATGGCAGGAAATGAAGAAAAAGTTATCAGTTAGGGCGGCGGTGTCGCTGCTCTTGTCGGCATTATTGTTCTGTATGCCCGTAGGGGCGTTTATGGCGAACAGTGGGAATACGGTAGATGCCTATGCGGAGGGTGCGCTTACGGAGGAAAGCGGCGAAACGTCAGAGGAAGGCAGTACCGAAACGGAAACAGAGGAAAGCACTGAAACCGAGGAAAATTCAGATAATGGGAAAGATGAAACCGGGGAAACAGAAACCGAGTCCGGCGAGAATAAAGGCAAAGCAGAATCCGGTGGCAGTGGGGAAGAAACGGAAGGCGGGACAGTATCCGGGAATGAAGTCCCGGAGCCGGAATGTACTTGTAAGGAAAAATGCACACAGTATTCCGCTGATAAAGATTGTGAGGTCTGCAAGGGGGATTACACCTTATGCGAATATGTGAACCCGAATGTAAAAATCACAATCTCCACTCCGTCCGGCTGGCACAATGACACCACGAAGGTACATATCTCCGTTGAGGACGTGGCACATTCCGGCAACTTCTCCATAAAGACGGTGCAGGCGAAAGTGGCGCAGAATGGGAGCTGGACGGACATCACAGAGGATATGTATGTGGAGATTTCAGAGAATACCACCGTCTATGTGCTTGTGACAGACCAGAAGGGCAAGACCTATGAGAAAAACCGCTATATCAAGTGCTTTGACTTCACGAAGCCTACCTTAAACGCTGCGGTCAGTGACGGATTATTAAGCGTACAGGCGCATGATACGGATTCCGGCATCAAGGCGGTATATGTGAACGGGTATGAGTTTAAGGAGCTTACCAATGGCGTGTTGAATATCCGCCTGCAGCAGTTTGACGCAGGCTACCAGTATTTTACCATTTCCGCAATGGACAATGCCGGGAATATGTCAGAGGTTTATAAAACCGCCAATCCTTATTACACCGATCCGGAAAAAACGGACGGGAATGAGAAGAACCCGGCAGAGCAGCTCCCGGTGAGCGCACAGGCAACCAAGCCTTCCTCCGCTACCGCACAGGTGACGGAGCATACCAAGACGGACAGTGACGGGAACACCGTTTCCGAAAACAGCCTTGCAGAGCAGAAAAAGCAGGCAATGGCGGAAGCGGCGGAATCGGAGAAGAAAGAGGAATCCGGGGAAAAGGAGAAAAGCGAAACGGGAAAGGAATTTTATACAATCCAGACCGCATCGGAAAAAGTGTTCTACCTGATCATTGACCGGGACGGGGAGGAAGAAGTGGTTTATTTCCTGACGGAAGTTACGGAAAATGACCTGCTGAACGTGACAGCGGACAACAGCGATACCTTGCCGCAAAATTCCGCCGCACTGGAATCCGCAATCCCGGTGACGGAGGGCGCACTTCCCAACAATAACGGGGAACAGGAAACGGAAGAAGAACCTGTGGAAGAAGCGGCAGAGGACGGGGAGGAAAACACCGAAGAACCCGAACCGGAGCCGGAGAAAACAGGGGAAAACCCGGCGGCAACCTATATCATTCTTGGGATTGTTGCAGTTGCAGCGATTGGCGGCGGCTATTATTTCAAGGTAGCCAAGAAAAAGAAAGAGGAATTTCTTGACGAGGACGATGATGAGGAGGACGAGGAAGAAGAATACGATGATGACGAGGAAAACGAGGATGCAGAGGATAATTTTTTTGAGGATGACAGGGAGGATTAACTGGCAGAATGCGAGAGAAGAAATATTCAGTTATTCTGGCTGATCCCCCTTGGCATTATAAAGTGTATTCCAAAAAGGGTGCGGGAAGAAGTGCGGAGAGCCATTATCCAACTATGGAGATAGAAGATATTAAGGCGCTTCCGGTATCTGGCATTGCAGACAGGGATTGTGCTTTATTTTTATGGGTAACATTCCCCTGTCTTTTGGAAGGACTGGAAGTGATAAGGGCATGGGGATTTACTTACAAGACAGTGGCATTTGTTTGGGTAAAACAGAATAAAAAGAGTGAATCGCTATTTTGGGGCATGGGTTACTGGACACGAAGCAACGTGGAACTTTGTATTTTGGCAACAAAAGGTAGACCGAAGCGTGTTAATGCGGGGGTGCATCAGGTGGTGGTATCCCATATCGAGGAACACAGCAGGAAACCAATAGAAGTACATCACAGAATTAACAGGCTTATGGGCAACGTGCCAAAGATAGAGCTTTTTGCCCGGAGAAAGGCAGACGGATTTGATGTTTGGGGGAACGAAGTAGAATGTGACATTGAACTGACAGGAGGAAAAGAGGAATGAAGTTAGTAATAACGGAAAAACCGAGCGTCGCAAGGAACATTGCAGCGGTAATAGGTGCAAATGAAAACAAAGACGGATATATGGAAGGGAACGGCTATGTTGTGAGCTGGTGTGTGGGGCATCTGGTGGAGCTGGCACAGCCGGAAAGCTACGGGGAGCAGTGGAAGAAATGGACGTATGAGAGCCTGCCCGTCAAGCCGGAAACATGGCAGTATGAGGTGAAGCCGGACACAAAAGCGCAGTATGACGTGCTTTTTAAATTGATGCATAGGGAGGACGTTTCGGCTACAATCTGCGCTACTGATGCCGGACGGGAGGGAGAGCTTATCTTCCGCCTTGTGTATGAAATGGCAGGCTGTGACAAGCCGATCAAACGCCTGTGGATTTCCTCAATGGAGGAAAGCGCCATTCGTGAGGGGTTTGAGAATTTACAGCCGGGGAGCGATTATGAAAACCTGTACCATTCCGCACTGTGCAGGCAGGAAGCGGACTGGCTTGTGGGCATCAACGGTACAAGGCTGTTTACGGTTTTATATGGCGGAAAGGTTTTAAAGGTGGGGCGGGTGCAGACACCCACCCTTGCGATGTTAGTAGACCGGGAAGCAAAGATTATGAATTTCCAGAAGGAAAAATATTACATGGCGCATATCCTGATGGATGGGACGGATGCCGCCACCGGGCGCATTGACGATAAGGCAAAAGCGGATGAGATTGCGGGGACTTGCCAAAACGGGCAGGCTCTCACCACGTCCGTTGTGAAAGAGGAAAAAGCGGTCATGCCGCCGAAGCTCTATGACCTCACCACGCTCCAGAGGGATGCGAACCGCTTGTTTGGATTTACCGCAAAGCAGACTTTGGAGTACACACAGAGTTTATATGAGAAAAAGTTAGCCACATATCCGAGGACGGACAGCCAGTTCTTATCCGATGACATGGGGAATACCGCAGAGGGCGTGATTGAAGCGGTATTCAGTTCCCTGATGTTTGAGGAAAACAGGGCTTCCAGACCGGACATAAAGCGGATTCTGAACAGTAAAAAGGTAACAGACCACCACGCCATTATCCCCACAATGGAGATAGCGAAAGCTGACCTTGCGGCACTGCCGGAAACGGAGCGTAAAATCCTGTCTTTGGTTGCGAACCGCCTGTTATGCGCCACCGGGGAAAAACATCTGTATGAAACAGTCAAAGCGGAGTTTTCCTGTAATGGACATACTTTTGCGGTTTCCGGGAAGTCAGTCACGCATAACGGGTGGAAGTCCTTTGAGGATGCCTTTAAGCGTTTCTTTAAAATCGCCGGGAATCAGGAGGAAGAAAAAGAGGAAAAGAAGCTGCCGGAACTGTCGGAGGGACAGGCATTTGACGGTGTGCAGACGAAAGTCAGCGAGCATTTCACTTCCCCGCCGAAACACTTTACGGAAGATTTATTATTATCGGCAATGGAACGTGCCGGGGCGGAAGATATGGGCGATGACGTGGAGAGGAAAGGCTTGGGTACGCCTGCGACAAGGGCGGACATCATTGAGAGGTTAGTCAGGGACGGGTTCGTGAAGCGTGAGAAGAAGCAGATCATACCAACAGAGGACGGAATGAAGCTGATTACAGTGCTGCCGGACGTGGTGAAGTCCCCGAAACTTACCGCCGATTGGGAAAATGCCCTGACACTGGTAGCGAAAGGGGAGCTTCCTATGGAGGATTTCATGGAGGACATTGAAAACATGGTGTCAGGGCTGATACACACTTACCATGAGGTCAGTGACGAGCAGAAAAAGATGTTCGCACAGGAGCAGGCGGCTCTTGGGGTATGCCCGAACTGCGGCGGTCAGGTGGTAAAGGGAAAATTCGGCGCTTACTGCGTGAAGAAATGCGGTATGAACGTGAGCCGGGTAATGGGAGCTGTCCTTACCGAAGCACAGGTGAAGGATATACTTGCCGGAAAGAAAATCCTGTTAAAAGGGTTAAAGAGCAAGGCGGGCAAGCCCTATGATGCCTATATCATTCCGAGTGGGACGGAAGAATACCGTTACACCAAAGACGGGGCAGAAAAAAGCGGGGTACAGTTTAAGTTTGTCATGGAGTTTCCGAAAAAGAAATCTTCTGGCGGGAAGAAAAAATAGTAGGGAGGAAGAAAGATGTTTACAACCGGGGATAAGTTATTAAACGTGATGAAAGAGGAAGAAATTGGCATTATGGAGCTTTCCAGAATGTCGGGAGTGCCGGAGAGGACAATCATGGATATTCTGGCGGGTATCAGAGAGCCGGAGCTTGGTGTGGTATGCAGGATTGCGGACGGGCTTGGTATCTGTGTCCATGAACTTCGTGCCGATGAGGAGTTTTATACGGTATCCGTACAGAAAGATACCCTTGCAAAGCTGATTGTAGTCAGCGAGATTAACGGAGTGGAGCTGGAGGAACTGATACATACCATCATAGAAAAAGGAATTGAAGAAGAGGGATTCTATAAGTAATAAAAAATATGCTGCAGGGAATAGAATTCTCTGCAGCAAGGAGTGAAAAGGAGTTGCTAATGTTGTGTTGAAGTAAATTAAATGTTATAATTATTTTGCTGATAATTCAATATTTATGATATGGGGTGCGAATATGAAGTTGACAAAATTAAAGGTGTTTAATTATCGTTCTTTTGGGAATGAAGAACAAATAGTGCCAATTAACGAATTGACAACTTTTATTGGAAGTAATAGTACAGGAAAAACAGCGGCGTTATGTGCGTTAAACTGTATTTTCTCAACAAATTCTAATGACAGAGTTTTACAACGAAGCGATTTTCATTTACCAAAGGATACGAAACCAGATGAATTAGAAAAACAGGAATTATACATAGAAGCAATATTTACATTTGAAGAATTAAAAGAAGACGGGAAAAAGGGAAAATATTCAATTCCACCATTTTTTCAAAGTATGGTTGTAGGTGGAGAGGGAGAGGTTCCGTATTTAAGAATCCGTCTTGAAGCTACATGGGAGAAAAGTAATAATGTGGATGGTTCTATTGAAAGTAGAGTAATGTATATTACTTGCCCAGAGGGAGCAGAAGTAAAGGATGAACATAAACCAACAGCAAATCGGAGGGAACTGGATTGTATTCGTGTGATTTATGTTCCAGCTGTTCGTGATCCATCTAGGCAATTAAAGAATGTATCTGGTACTATGATGCATCAGATTATGAGTTCTATTAATTGGAGTGATGAAATTAAAAACAATGTCGAAGGTAAAATCAGAGAGTTGAACGAAGAGTTTAAACATGAAAAAGGGGTTTCAATATTGGATTCTGCTATCCATACACAGTGGCAGACGTATGATTCTGATTATAGGTATTCTAATGCTCAATTGAGATTTAATAGTACAGATATAGAGTCCTCGATAAAGAAATCAGAAGTTGTTTTTTTACCTACAGTAACAGGGAAAGAATATACAATTGATGAAATGGGAGATGGATTACGTTCATTATTTTATATTTCTATGGTAGATAGTATTCTTGATGTAGAAGTGAAAATTCAAGAAGAATTAGAAACGAATCCTGAAAATACATCTTTTACAAGTACTCCCCCAGTATTAACAATAATAGCACTAGAAGAACCGGAAAATCATATTGCACCACATTTAATGGGTAAGTTGATAAAGAATCTGATTAATATTGCAAAAAAAACGAATGCACAAACTATTATGACATCTCATGCACCAGCAATTATTAAGAGAATTAATCCTGAAAATTTGAGATACTTTCGTATGAATGCGGAATTTTTTAATACAGAAGTTCGAAGCATTACTCTTCCAGATAAAGAGAAATTGTCAGACCAATATAAGTATATAAAGGAAGCTGTAAAGGCATATCCAGAATTATATTTTGCAAAATTAGTTATTTTGGGCGAAGGAGACAGTGAAGAAATAATTTTACCTAAATTTATTGAAGCATATGGAAATAATATTGACTCAAGTGGAATATCGGTTGTACCACTTGGTGGTAGGCATGTAAATCATTTTTGGAGACTCTTAATGGATCTTAAAATTCCACATATTACTTTATTAGATTTAGATCGCGAACGTGATGGTGGAGGATGGGGACGTATAAAATATGCGATTGAACAATTGATTAAAAATGGTGTTCCGAAAAGTGAATTATTACAAATAAAAGGCGGATTAATGTCAGATGAACAATTTTCTCAAATGGATTCATGGGATGTTACAGATACTAAGACGATGCAAAGTTGGATAGATATGCTCGAAAATCATAATGTTTTTTATTCAACACCGCTAGATATTGATTTTCTTATGCTTGAAAATTTAGGTGAAAATTATATTTTGCTTTTGGATAAAAATGAGGGACCAAGAATAGAAATCGAAAGAGATGGAGTAAAAACGAGAGTTAACATTCAAGATATTGATGAAGGGATGTTTACAGATGAATTACAAATGAGAATTAGTAAAGATGTCAGTAATACATTAAAGGAATGTGGTGGTGATGGAAAAACATATACTGAGGAACAAAAGAAATGGATGATGTGGTATAATTATTTTTTCCTTAATAGAGGAAAACCATCTACACATATTGCTGTCTTATCACAGATGTCAGACGAGGATTTTAGAATGAACACTCCTTCTATTATTCAAAGAATCATCAAACGTATAGAAGAACTATTAGGAAAAGAGGAAGTGAAGATTACGCAATGATATATATTAAAAAAGATTTTTGGGTTCCATGTGATGATATCATTTTGGAAGACAGTGCAGATCATGCTGTTCGCTGTGAAAAGAATGCATTGGTGGTTGCTGGACCGGGTGCTGGAAAAACAGAATTGCTTGCACAAAAGGCGGGATTTTTATTTGCAACTAATTTATGTAGAGAACCACAGAAAATATTGGCGATTAGTTTTAAGAAAGATGCTGCTGTTAATTTGAAAGAACGTGTTATAAAGCGGTATGGTAGGGAAATTGAAAATAGATTTGTATCAATGACCTTTGATGCTTTTTTTAAAAGCATACTTGATCATTTTATATATGCATTACCAATAGATAGTAGACCGAAAGATAATTATGGAATAGCAGATGATGCTACGATAGATTTTGCGTTTACAAAGGCAGGATTTGTTGTCCCATTTACATACAAGAAAAATGATATTAAAACTATTCAGAATAGAATGATTGCAAAATTAGAACTTCCTGTAAGCGGAAATTCCTTAGAAGCGAAGGCTTGGACATATTTGTTGAAGGGATCTAATGAACAATTACCGGCTCTATCGTTTACAATGATTGCTATGCTTGCAAAATACATTATAGATAATAATCCTATGATTCGACGTGCTCTTCAATATACATATGCGTATGTGTTTTTAGATGAATTTCAAGATACCACAGATTTACAATATTCGATTGTTAAAAGTTGTTTTCAAGGATCAAAATCAGTAGTTACTGCTGTTGGTGATAATAAACAACGAATTATGCTATGGGCGGGAGCATTGAAAACAGTTTTTGAAGATTTTCAAAAAGATTTTGATTCTGAAAAATTTCAACTTATTATGAACCACCGATCTGCCCCTCGTTTAGTTGTTTTGCAAAAGGAAATGTATAACTTGTTGAAAGAACCTAAGCTAATTGTGAAAACATCTAAAAAATGGAACGACGAAGATGGACGAATTCAATTGCTGATGAGTAAAGATGAACAATATGAGGCGATAAAGGTATCAGAAAGTATTCAACAACAGATTAAAAGTGGTATTAATATTAATGATATATGCATTCTTTGTAAACAGCGAATTATTGATTATTCACCAAGAATTGTTGAAAATCTTCAAAATTTTGGAATTCGAGCTAGAGATGAAACGGAATATCAAGATTTAATAAAGGAACCTATAATTAGATTAATTATTGATTTTTTGTTAGTTGCAGTAAAGAGAAAGAACCCAAATGAATGGAGAAATTTAGAAGTATATTATGGAAAGTTTACAGGTATGGATAATGAGAGTAACCATGAACAGTATTTTAGGAATATTGAATGCTTAATTAAAAGTTTGGATAAAGTGAAGAAATTGGAAGAAAATGTAGAGGCGAAAAATGATTTTGAATATTTAATACAATATATTATTGATTTTTGGGGAATTAGTAGAATAAAAGCGCAATTTCCAGAATATCAGCAAGGGAATTATTTAAATGAAAAAATATGTAAATTTGTGGATATCTTCTGGAAAGAATATGAATTGGGAGAAAAGGACTGGATACGTGCGATAGAGAATTTTATTGGAGTCCATTCCATTCCTATTATGACAATTCATAAGAGTAAAGGGCTTGAATATTCTGCAGTATATTTTATAGGATTAGAAGATTCGGCTTTTTGGAATTTTTTAAATCAATCAGAGGAAGATAGGTGTGCTTTTTTTGTTGCTTTATCACGCGCTAAGGAGTTTCTTATGTTTACTTTTAGTGAGTACAGAAGCAATTTAAAGTATCCAGATCAAAAAAGAAAAAATATAGATGAATTTTATGAACTGCTTCAGAAATCAAATGTAATTGAAGTTATTTAGTTTTGTAATATAAAAAGATTTTAGATGAGGTGACATAAAATGGGAAGAATTGAAGATGTAAAAAAGGATCATCATTTTGTATTTCAAAAATATATGGAAGAATGGATAGAGCCAAGTGAGAATGCATTATGGATTTTAAGAGAAAAGAAAAAGTTATTTACTACGGGAACCGCTGGTATAGCATTCAAAAAGTTCTTTTATACAATAAGAGAAATTAATGAAGAAGAGAAAAAATTACTGAATTTATTTATAGCAACAATGCACCCGGCGGTTCAAGAACAGATGAAAGTGATAATTGATGCTTATCTTCTTCCAATTGAGAACAAAGCAGTAATTGCTGAAATGGAGCAATTTTCGATAAAAAGATTTGGAACTAAAGAAAAAATACCATTGGAGATTAAAGAAGAAATAGAAAAATGCAAAAATATTAATCAGGTTCAACTAAATAATACAATGGAGGATTTTTATTGTGAAATAGAAGGCGAACTGGCTGGTTATATTAAACAGATAAAAAAAGAGGGAATTGATTTTTATTATAAATTTGATAAAAACAACAAATACAATTTCTTATTTGATATTTGTGTTCAATACTTTAGAACGATGGCATTAAAAGAACGATGGATACATAATTTTGGAGATGCACTTCAATCATTGAACATAGATAAAATGGGTATTGACATGAATAAAATTAATTTGAGTAATTTATCGTTCTTTTATTTTTGGTATATTCAAAGTGCAACTGCCTATGCACTTGCAGAGAAAAATGCAGTTGTTAGTTTATTATGTAATAATACATCAATTCCATTTATTACGGCAGATCAACCAATAATTAATTTGAAGTGTGATTATTGTAAGGATATAAATCAAGTGGAAGAATTAGAACTATATTATCCAATATCACCATCAAAAGCTTTGTTAATAGGTTGGGATTGCTTAGATAGAAAGTTAGTAGTTGCTGAAGATGATGTTGTTTTGTACAACAAAGCAATCGCAAATGCATCTCAACAATTTTTAATCGGGAATAGTAAGGAGGTGTTAGAGCAATTTGTGGATATTTAGATAAAAATTGAATAAAGTTTACCGTCACTGGTGGCAATGGCTTATGAACGAACCATAGCCGCCTTTTTTATTGCCCAAAAACAATAAACAGGAAATGGAGGATTGCCATGAGAAAATATGACGTAATTTCCGCACTCTCCGAAGAAACATCAAAGAGGGTGACGAGAAATGAAGAAAGCTGGAAGAAATATCTGAACACAGCATCAAGGCTCTACAAATACCCGTTCAAAGACCAGCTTCTTATCTATGCCCAAAGACCGGATGCCACAGCCTGCGCTTCCATAGAGATATGGAATGAAAAAATGCACTGTTGGGTAAACAAGGGTGCAAAGGGGATTGCACTTCTGGATGAAGAAGGGAGTCCCTACACCGGACTGCGGTACGTCTTTGACATATCGGACGTGCATAAGGCAAGGCGCATCGGGCGTTTCCCTCAGCTTTGGGAGATGCGGGAAGAACATCAGGAAGCGGTTCTGAACCGTCTGGAAGGGATTTATGGAGATACTAACAAGGAAACGGGATTTGTGGACAGGATCAGGGAGATTGCTTCCCGGATTGCACAGGACTGTTATGGGGAGCTTGCTTCGGATATGGAATATCTGAAAGAAGGAAGTTTTCTGGAGGAACTGGACGAGCTGAATATTGCTGTTCGTGTCCGGGAAACGCTGGCGGACAGCATCGCCTACACTGTTTTAAAGCGGTGCGGCATGGAAGATGCGGAGCTGGCAGAGGAAATCCAGTTCCCCTATATCCATGAGTTTAATACAATAGAAACCCTGTCGCACATCGGTGACAGCATATCCGATTTATCCAAGCCTGTGCTGATGGAGATTGGCAAAGCAATCGGGGCGTATGACAGGGAAATCGCCGGAAAGGAAGCATCGAGAAATTTTGTCGAAAAAGGACTTGCAAATGCCTCTGACACACGCTATAATGCTTTAAAGCGCGAAAGCGAAACAGAGGACGTACAACCTACCACACAGACCGGAAATGCCGGGGAAAGGGGAAATAATGATGAATCTGACCTACGAGAAGAACGGGGATTACATGATACCGATGTTACAGGTGGACGAGCAGCCGGAGGGGACGCTCACGAAATACGGGCTGATGAGGAAGAATTACTTACAGGAACACAAGAAGGGGATTTACACCGGGCTTCTGCTGAAAGGGAAGCTGAAAGAGCATCTTCTGACCATTCAGGAGCAGGCGGAGCAGAGGATGGAATTACTGACAGCGCAGATGGCGAAAGCCGAGGGCGTGACGGAGGAACTGAAAGCAGCCGATCAGATGAAGTGGGTGGGGATGATGAACAACATCAGGCATTCGGCGGAGGAAATCGCGCTGAGAGAACTGGTATACAGTCTGTAAATGAGGAAGAAATAACTGAAAATAAGGAATTAACAGAGCCGGGTAATGGAGAAAACACATTATCCGGTTTTTCTATGTCCGGTTACATAGAAAGGGGTGGGTATCAGAAAGAGGAACAGGTGCTGCAGGAAGAAGAATCAGCAGAAATAGAAAGCTACCAGCAGCTTAGTCTGTTCCCTACGGTAGAAGAACAGATTGACATGATAGAAGCAGCGCAGGCACGAGAGAAATTTACCATGCCCGCTGCTTTTTCTTTGCCGCAGGAAGCGGAAAAAATGGCTGTATTGGAACAGGAAGCGGAAATGTCCGCAGTGGTAAAAATCTGCGGTGCGCTGTCCATGAAAGATGTGGTCAGCTGGAATGAGGATACCGGGGCGGTTGCCATAGAGGACGCTGACAGGAGGTTAGAGGGCAAGGCAGTTTATGACACCCTGTTTCTGGAAGCCGCCGATTATGTACTGATGCAGTCATTAAGCGGCAATGCGGAAAAGGCGGTGGAGATGGATGCTCTGCTGAAGGAAGCACAGAAGTATGCGGCACGTTATGAGAATGAGCCAGAACAGCAGAGGGAAGGACACGCTGCGGAAGTATCTGAAGCAGAGCCGGAAAAACTGACAGAAGAACCGGAACAGGAAGAAACAGTACGCTTTACGGTTACGGAAACTTCGGATGCCTTTACAGAGCCTTATGTGGTATGGGACAGCGAAACACAGGATTATTATGTGACAGGCGATGGCACAGTGCCGACATTTGACACACTGGAGGAAGCGGATGTTTTCTGCCAGAATCTCAACGGAGATTTACAGGGGAAAAAAGCAGAAAATATTGTTACAGAGTCGGAAAATGTTACGAAGGAAACGGAACAGCCGGGAACGGAAGATGTTTCAGGCACAAAAGATTCTGCTGAAAAAGATGATTTCCCCGACATTGACACGCAGGTTGTCCGGGAAGGTCTGGAAAAAGCCGGGATTGTGGACGGGCAGTTAGTAGATGAAACCGCCTTAGAAAACGATCCGTTTATCCGGCAGGTCATGGGCGATGTGGAAACGCTGACCGGGGGCAATCCGCCAGAGCCGGGAAAAGTACCACAAAAAGAGCCGGAGATTGATAAAACAGGCGCAGTTAATTACCATATTTCTTTTAATGAAGCAGAGAATACCGGAAAAGGATTTGCGCCGAAAGAGAAATTCCGGCAGAACGTGGAAGCCATACGAACCCTTGAGAAGATTGAAGGAGAACGCCGCACTGCCACACCGGAGGAACAGGAAGTCTTAGCAAAATATGTGGGGTGGGGCGGTCTTGCCGATGCCTTTGATTCTTCCAAAGCGAACTGGGTGAATGAGTATCAGGAATTAAAGAGCCTGTTATCCCCGGAGGAATACGCTTCCGCAAGGGAAAGCACGTTAAATGCCCACTACACAAGCCCGGTCATCATTCAGGCAATCTATGACGCTGTGGGGAAAATGGGATTTACCAGAGGGAACGTGTTAGATCCCGCCGCAGGCATTGGGAATTTCTATGGCTGTCTGCCGGAGGAAATGGCAGGGAGCAGGCTCTACGGGGCGGAGCTTGACGGGATTACCGGGCGCATCGCAAAACAGCTTTACCCTCATGCGGACATTAAAATCACAGGATTTGAGAATACCAGTTATCCCAATGACTTTTTTGACGTGGCGGTGGGGAATGTGCCTTTCGGACAGTATAAAGTGTCTGACAGGCAGTATGACAAGCATAATTTCCTCATACATGATTATTTTTTCGCAAAGACTTTGGATAAAGTACGTCCGGGCGGCATCGTTGCCTTTGTGACAAGCAAGGGAACAATGGATAAGAAAAACCCGGAAGTACGGAAATACCTTGCACAGCGGGCAGAGCTATTGGGGGCAGTCCGGCTCCCGAACACAGCATTTAAGGAAAATGCGGGTACGGAGGTCACTTCGGATATTTTATTTTTAAAGAAGCGTGACCGGTTATTAGACATTGAGCCGGATTGGGTGCATCTGACGGAAAAAGACGGTATCGTGATGAACCAGTATTTCGCAGACCACCCGGAAATGGTACTCGGAAAAATGGAGATGGTTTCCGGGGCGCATGGCATGGAATCCGCCTGCCTGCCGGACACATTCCTTCCCCTGTCGGCACAGCTTAAAAATGCGCTCTCTTATGTGGAGGGCAGCATTGAGCAGGCGGATTTCAATGAGATTGATGATGAGCTGGCAAGGGAGAACATACCCGCCGATCCGGAGGTAAAGAATTACAGTTATACGGTTGTAGACGATAAAGTGTACTACCGGGAAAATTCCATTATGAAGCCTGTGGACGTATCGGAGAAAGCGGAGCAACGCATGAAGGGCATGGTGGCGATCCGGGACTGTACGCAGGAATTGATAAACTTCCAGTTGGACGAATACCCGGAGGATATGATTTTAAACAAGCAGGCGGAATTAAACCAGTTATACGATGATTTCTCCAAGAAATTCGGTCTGCTGAACTCCCAGACCAACCGGAGGGCGTTCAATCAGGATTCCAGCTACTGCCTGTTATGCTCCCTTGAAAATCTGGACGATGAGGGGAATTTTATCGGCAAAGCGGATATGTTCTCCAAACGTACCATTAAAAAGCAGGAAGTTGTGACGAGCGTGGACACAGCCAGTGAAGCACTGGCGGTATCTTTAAGTGAGAAGGCGGGCGTGGACTTAGCCTATATGTCACAGCTTGCGGACAAGAGCGTGGAGGAAATCACAAAAGAGCTTGCCGGGGTAATCTTCCAGAACCCGGTCACAGAGGAATGGGAAACCGCAGACGAATATTTAAGCGGGAATGTGCGGGAGAAGCTGTCAGTGGCGAGAACCTTTGCGGAAAACCACCCGGAATATGCCATTAACGTATCCTCACTGGAAAGCGTACAGCCGAAGGAACTGGACGCATCGGAGATTGAGGTGCGTGTGGGCGCAACATGGATTTCACCAAAATATATCGAGGACTTCATGCGTGAAACCTTTGAAACGCCGGAGTACCTTTTTGACCGGAACACAATGGGAGTGCTGTATTCCAATGTAACCGGGCAGTGGAACGTGAAGGGGAAAAACGCAGACCGGGGAAATGCCCTTGTCAACATGACTTACGGGACAGGTCGGGCAAACGCCTATAAGATTCTGGAGGATTCCCTAAACCTCCGTGATACCCGCATTTTTGACATTGTGACAGAGGACGGGAAGGAAAAAAGAGTTCTCAACAAAAAAGAAACCATGCTTGCAAGCCAGAAGCAGGAAGCAATCCGGGAAGCCTTTAAGGACTGGGTATTCCGAGATCCGGAGCGCAGGCAGGATTTATGCGCAAAATATAATGAGCTTTTCAATTCCACCAGACCGAGGGAATATGACGGTTCGCACTTGAAATTCCCCGGCATGACGCCGGACATTGTACTCAGACCGCACCAGCTTAACGCTGTGGCGCATCAGTTATATGGGGACAACACGCTCCTTGCCCATTGCGTGGGTGCGGGAAAGACCTTTGAAATGATTGCGGCGGCAATGGAAAATAAAAGATTGGGATTGTGCCAAAAGAGCTTATTTGTCGTGCCGAACCACCTGACGGAGCAGTGGGCGAGTGACTTTCTGCGCCTGTATCCGGGGGCGAATATCTTAGCGGCAACCAAGAAGGATTTTGAACCCGCAAACCGAAAGAAGTTCTGCTCCCGGATAGCAACGGGAGATTATGACGCTGTGATTATCGGTCACAGCCAATTCGAGAAAATCCCGCTTTCCACCGAAAGGCAGATGGCGATGATTGAAAGGCAGATAACAGAAATTGAAATGGCAATCGAAGCCCTCAAAGCGGAGAATGGAGAGCGTTATTCCATTAAGCAGATGGAAAAGACGAAGAAATCACTGTCTGCAAGATTGAGCCGCTTAAATGATACCAGCCGAAAGGACAATGTTGTGACCTTTGAGCAGTTGGGCGTGGATCGGCTGTTTGTGGACGAGAGCCATAATTATAAGAACCTCTTTTTATACACAAAAATGCGGAACGTGGCGGGCATCGCACAGACGGAAGCGCAGAAATCCTCGGATATGTTTGCCAAGTGCCAGTATATGGACGAACTGACCGGAGGGAAGGGCATCACATTCGCAACAGGTACGCCAATTTCAAATAGCATGACGGAACTTTATACAAATATGCGTTATCTCCAGTACAATACCTTACAGCGTCTGGGGTTGGGGCATTTCGACAGTTGGGCGGCATCATTTGGGGAAACCCAGACAGCGATTGAGCTTGCACCGGAAGGGACTGGATACCGGGCAAAAACAAGGTTCGCCAAGTTCTTCAATTTACCGGAACTGATCGCATTATTCAAAGAAAGTGCGGACATTCAGACACCAGATATGTTAAAGCTGCCTGTGCCGGAAGCGGATTATGAAAATATCGTGTTAAAGCCGAGCGAGTACCAGCAGGACATGGTTCAGTCACTTGCGGACAGGGCGGAGGCGGTCAGGGACAGGAAAGTGCAGCCGAACATCGACAATATGCTGAAAATCACCAATGACGGAAGAAAGTTAGCGTTAGACCAGCGGCTCATCAATGATATGCTCCCGGACGAAGAAAACTCCAAAGCCACAACCTGTGTGGAGAAGGCGTTTGAGATTTGGGAGCAGACCAAAGAGCAGAAATCGGCGCAGCTAATCTTCTGCGATTTATCCACGCCGAAGGGAGATGGGACATTCAACGTATATGAGGACATCAGGGATAAACTCATGGCGAAGGGAGTGCCGGAGAATGAAATAGCATTTATCCATAACGCCAATACGGAAACAAGGAAAGCGGAGCTGTTCGCAAAGGTAAGAAGCGGGCAGGTTCGTTTTTTGTTAGGCTCAACCGCAAAAATGGGAGCCGGGACAAACGTACAGGACAGGCTTATCGCTTTACACCACCTCGATGTACCCTGGCGTCCGTCCGATGTAGGACGGATTTTGCGGACATTCAAAATAAAAAAGAATGTGGAGGTAACAGACAATGGCAAAGACAATTTTTGAGGAAATGGGCGGCAAATACGAAAGGCAAGGCGATTATTTAATACCGTGCTTAACTGTATCCGCCGAAGAAGAACAGCCGATAGGCATATGGGGACAGCGGCATTTGGATTATCTGAAGCATCACTGTAAAGTTACATACACCAATCTTCTTACAAGCGGCAGACTTAACGCTTACCTTGCCGACATTGACAGACAGGCACAGGAAGGCTTTGAAAGGCTCATAGAGGGTATGAAACAGGCACAGGGCATAACGGAACAGCTAAAGGCAGAAAACGCCTTAGAATGGACAGGATACCTCAATAACATAAGGGCTTGTGCGAGGGAGATTGTGGAAAAGGAAATTATTTTTGCATAAACAGATGATTAGTGGCAGGGGGAAATCCTGCCGCTTTTTCTGCTTTAGTTTGTCAGCTTGACAAATAAAGGGTTAAGGAATATAATTAGATTCAGTATTATACAAGGAGTTAATAAATATGCGGCAAGGTATTCTTAAATAAACTGTCAATTTGATAGTGGGAACAAAAAGTAGCAGTCTCGTTTCACTTTTAATATGGGGCTTAGTTTTTTGTACCCAGTTTAAGAATACTTTTATCATGTAATTTTATATGCCCGAAAACATATAAGTGTTTTGGGGCTATTGGAGTTATTTACCCAGTGATAGGAGTATTTATCACTGGGTATTTTTATGCCCTTTTTTGGGTGTTGATAGGAGGAAAATCACATGAAAATAATTAACTTAGGCATTCTGGCTCACGTTGACGCAGGAAAGACAACATTAACGGAAAGTTTATTGTATACCAGTGGTGCAATTGCAGAACTAGGGAGTGTAGATGAAGGCACAACAAGGACAGATACAATGAATTTGGAGCGTCAAAGGGGAATCACTATCCAGACAGCAGTGACATCTTTTCAGTGGGAGGATGTAAAAGTCAACATTATAGATACGCCAGGCCATATGGATTTTTTGGCGGAAGTATACCGTTCTTTATCCGTATTAGACGGAGCAGTATTATTAGTTTCTGCAAAGGATGGCATACAGGCACAGACCCGTATACTGTTTCATGCACTACAGATAATGAAGATTCCGACAATTTTTTTCATCAATAAAATTGACCAAGAGGGGATTGATTTGCCAATGGTATATCGGGAAATGAAAGCAAAGCTTTCTTCGGAAATTATAGTGAAGCAAAAGGTTGGGCAGCATCCCCATATAAATGTAACGGACAATGACGATATGGAACAGTGGGATGCGGTAATTATGGGAAACGATGAACTATTAGAGAAATATATGTCAGGGAAACCGTTTAAAATGTCAGAACTGGAACAGGAAGAAAACAGGAGATTCCAAAACGGAACGTTATTTCCCGTTTATCACGGAAGCGCTAAAAACAATCTGGGGATTCGGCAGCTTATAGAAGTGATTGCCAGTAAATTTTATTCATCAACGCCTGAAGGTCAATCTGAACTATGCGGGCAGGTTTTTAAGATTGAATATTCAGAGAAAAGGCGGCGTTTTGTTTATGTGCGTATATATAGCGGAACATTGCATTTGAGGGATGTTATTAGAATATCTGAAAAAGAGAAAATAAAAATCACAGAGATGTGTGTTCCGACAAACGGTGAATTATATTCATCCGATACAGCCTGCTCTGGTGATATTGTAATTTTACCAAATGATGTTTTGCAGCTAAACAGTATTTTGGGGAACGAAATGCTGTTGCCGCAGAGAAAATTTATTGAAAATCCTCTCCCTATGCTCCAAACAACGATTGCAGTAAAGAAATCTGAACAGCGGGAAATATTGCTTGGGGCACTTACAGAAATTTCAGATGGCGACCCTCTTTTAAAATATTATGTGGATACTACAACGCATGAGATTATACTTTCTTTTTTGGGGAATGTGCAGATGGAAGTCATTTGTGCCATCCTTGAGGAAAAATATCATGTGGAGGCAGAAATAAAAGAGCCTACTGTTATATATATGGAAAGACCGCTTAGAAAAGCAGAATATACCATCCACATAGAAGTCCCGCCAAATCCTTTCTGGGCTTCTGTCGGGTTGTCCATAGAGCCGCTCCCTATTGGAAGCGGAGTGCAGTATGAAAGCAGAGTTTCACTTGGATATTTAAACCAATCGTTCCAAAATGCGGTTATGGAGGGGGTTCTTTATGGCTGCGAGCAGGGGCTGTATGGATGGAAAGTGACAGACTGTAAAATCTGTTTTGAATATGGATTGTATTATAGTCCTGTAAGTACCCCCGCAGACTTTCGGCTGCTTTCCCCTATCGTATTGGAGCAGGCTTTAAAAAAAGCAGGAACAGAACTATTAGAGCCATATCTCCACTTTGAAATTTATGCACCGCAGGAATATCTCTCACGGGCGTATCATGATGCTCCAAGGTATTGTGCAGATATTGTAAGTACTCAGATAAAGAATGACGAGGTCATTCTGAAAGGAGAAATCCCTGCTAGATGTATTCAAGAATACAGGAACGATTTAACTTATTTCACAAATGGGCAGGGAGTCTGCTTGACAGAGTTAAAAGGATACCAGCCAGCTATTGGTAAATTTATTTGCCAACCCCGCCGCCCGAATAGCCGTATAGATAAGGTTCGGCATATGTTCCACAAGTTAGCTTAACAGCTTGCAAAAGTCATATAAAATGAGATTTGAAAGGATTAGAGACTAATTATGATGAAATGTGAATGGATATTGTGTCCTGTTTGTGGGAGTAAAACCCGTAATAAAATTAGGAAGGACACTGTTTTGGAGAATTATCCCCTTTATTGTCCAAAATGCAGACAAGAAAGATTGATTAAAGTTGACAACTTGAAGATAACTGTCATCAAAGAGCCAGACGCTTAAGACGCAGAGCCGATGAAATTGTGGAACAATTCACGAATCATCGGCTCTTTTTGTTTCGTATTTGAAAGAACAAACTCACCAAATAAAAAAACGATATTCGGGTGGGTTATTTTGTTATACCCTAAATTACCCTCTGAATTTGTTTTTAAATTTGGAGGGATTTTTTTATGTTCTTTTTTCGGGCGGTTATTCATCTGCTCATACGAAGTAAAATTTATCAATACATAGCATATCAGAGAACGGCAGGAAACCAGTTAAAAAAATTTCTGCCTATGCAACGGTACTTCCTGCCTTGAAAGTAGAAGTACAATCTCCATACAATAGAATTACTATTTCCTATAACCGTAAAGGTCACAGAGCCTTTGCGGTTTTTCTTTTGTCGATTTTTGTTGGAAAGTGCCGCAGGGCTATTAGTGGTGTTAGGTGTCGTTCGCCGCCTCTCCATCTGGATTTTAAGCATTTCAAAAATTCAGATGGGAGGACAATACGGTGAAATACGCACCAAGAAAAGTATATATCAAGGAAAGGGGCAGATACGTGGAACTGTCCTACACGGATTTTTGTTGCCGCAGAGAATCCGACCAGACTTATATGGACAAGCTGTTTATCCCAGTTCAAGGCTGTCTGCTTGAAGTTGTGAGGGAGCAATACACGGACTTCTACCGTGACAAGGAACGGTGGCGTTATCTGCAAAAATTAGATACGAAGAACAGCCTGCTTTCTCTGGATGGATTTACGGACAGCGAGGGGAATCCTTTAGACTTTATCGCTGATGAAGCGGCGGACATTGCGGAAACCGTTGTCAATGCGGTCATGGTGGACAGGCTGAAAGCCGCCCTGCCTTTGCTGTCGGATAGTGAACAGGCATTGATTCATGCCATCTTTTTTGACGGACTTTCCGAGCGTGAAGTCGGGGCGAGGTTCGGCATAACCCAGAGCGTTGTGAACAAACGCAAAGCCAGAATCCTAATAAAACTAAGAAAGATAATAGAAAGTTAAAATTTAAGGCGTTCAGCCCCCTTGTTTTTTCCTTTGGGAAAATGAGGGGGCTTTTCTCTGCCCTCTCAATCAATTCTGATTGGAGGAAATAAAAAATGGCATACAACCACGGACGGGAGGACAGGAAATGGCGTATCTGGAAAGAAGCGGAGGAAAAGCTGATGCGTGAGTGCGGCGTTGATGAAGCGACCATTGAGCAGATACGAATAGCGGACAGGGCAGACTTCAATTCCAACAGGCGGTTTTACCGATGGACGAATGACGTTGCGGAATACCTTGAGGACATGGCAGACAGGGAGCGGCAGGCGGAAGTGGGTACGGTTGCGGAGTTACTGGACGAGATTGAGAGCGAAAACCTTTATCAAGTGTTAGTGGCAGTAGACGGGCGTACCTTGAAAATCGTCCTGCTGAAAATGCAGGGGTATTCCACAAAGGAGATTGCCCCGCTTGTGCATTTGACGACTGGTGCCATCTATGCGAGGTTAGACCATCTGCGGAAGAAGTTGCGGAAAATTTTATAAGCGTCTAATACATCCCATTATTCTGCGGGCTACTGGGTGGGGAGCGGAATCTCCCCGCTTATTTTTGGCAGGAGGACAGAGGGATGGCATACAGGGTTAAAGCATACACGCTTCGGGAGGAATCCACGGAAAGCGGCACAAGGTATTTTATCAGCTTTAAGGACGGGCAGGGCAAATCCCACGAGTTGGAAGTGTCGGAACAGTTCTTTATGGAGTTTCGGCAGATGGAACGCAGGAACAGGAATCTTCTCCAATGGGACGAGCGGCACAGGGAGTTTAACGAGGTATGGGACGAAACCCTTTACAGACGGGCGTTGCGTGTGCCTAAGAGCCTTGATGAACGCATGATTGAAGAAGAACGGAATGAAACGCTCTGTAAGGCGGTTGGGAGCCTGCCAGAGATACAAAGGCGGCGTTTCCTGCTCTACTACGAGTATGAGTTCAATTTTTACCAAATCGCCGCTATGGAGCATTGCACCGCTTCGGCAATACAGAAATCCGTTGCCATCGCAAAGGAGAAAGTAAAGGCGGAAATGAAAAAGTATCTCCAACCGTGACCGATACCGCCCGAAAAAGAAATCTGTTTTTTATTTGTACGGGATTGGCGGCATTACATACTCTCATTTTTTTCATGGGAGTAAATCTATTTTTAAGGAGGTCAACGCCTATGTGCAACGAAAACAAAGACACCGCCCGAAAGGAGGAAAGCCATGCAGAAGTTACAGACAGTCAACGCAGAAACGCTCCTTTATGAGCCGCTTGAGAAACCGTCCTTTGTGGTGGACAGCCTTATTCCGACAGGTTTATCGCTGTTCTGCGGCTCACAGAAGATAGGCAAGAGCTGGCTCATGCTGAAGCTATGCCTATGCGTGTCGCAGGGACTTCCCTTGTGGGATATGCCGACAATGGAGGGCGATGTGCTTTACCTCTGCCTTGAGGACACGTTCTGCCGCATACAGGACAGGCTGTTCCGCTTGACGGACGAAGCAAGCGGGCGGCTTCATTTTGCCGTGGCAAGCTGCAAGCTGTCAGACGGTCTTATCGTGCAGCTTGAGGATTATCTGAAAGACTACTCAGACAGCAGGCTCATTGTCATTGACACTTTGCAGAAAGTCCGTACAGCTTCAAAAGACAACGCCTATGCAAGCGACTATGGGGACATTTCCCTTATCAAAGACTTTGCCGACAGGCACTCATTGGCAGTTATTGTCGTACACCACATCCGAAAGCAGAATGACAGCGATGTATTCAACAAAGTATCTGGGACGACAGGCTTAACGGGGAGTGCGGACGCTACCTTTGTTCTGGAAAAGGAGAAACGTGCGTCAGACACCGCCAAGCTGTATGTGACGGGCAGGGACACGCCCTATCAGGAATACACGCTCCGTTTCCGTGATTGCAGTTGGGAACTGGTGGAGAGGAAAACGCAGGAGCAGCTTGCGAAAGAAGCGATACCAGACATTCTTTTTCGGTTAGTGGATTTTATGAGGGATAAGGAAGAATGGACAGGCACGGCCACGGAACTGTTGGATGCTCTGGGCGAAACGGAAACGGCGGCAAATGTCTTGACGAAATGGATGAACGAATACCGCCTTGACTTTCTCCAAGAGAACCATATCCGCTATGGTTTCAGCCGCAGGAGCAGCGGGCGGATAATTTCACTTGTAATGCAGGAGGGAACAGACAGTGACGGTCATGTCGATGATGACGGTGTTTCTGGGATACCCCCTGCCGCCGTCACCGACATGTAAGCCTATGTAAAATCGGCGGCTCTGCCCCATGTGTGACGGTCATGTCGGTTATGACGGTGTTTTGGGGATACCCCTGTTACTGTCACAGTCATGCGGAATGTATGTAAAATCGTCAGTTCAGCCCTGCGGGTGACAGTTGGTGACGGTGGTGACGGTTATTTTGGGATACCCCGCAACTGTCACCCTACGGGAGAACACCCCGCAAACGCAAATGCAGGCGTGGGATTCACCCGCCCTTTTCGGGCGTGTAAAACCACCCCTGCGGTCAGAAAAATCCATCTGATTTTTCCGACTGCGTTTACAGGGTGTAACACACTACACTTTGCCCTGCAAAGTCGTGTGCCAGACGTTCCCTCTGGACTCCCTTATGGCAGGGCTGCGCCCTGCTATCCTGCGCCTTGCGGCTTCGGATAAAAGAATGGCGGCATGACGGTGACGGCTTTTGCGAGGGGGGTATCCCAAAAACACCGTCATCATCGACATGACCGTCATGCAGGGGATAAGGGTGACAGTTGCGGCAGTCGGCAGAGGGTATCCCAAAACAACCGTCATCACCGTCACCAACCGTCACCCTTTAGAAGATTACCCGCCGAAGAAAGGAAGATGATGAATTATGCCCTATGCAATCCTGCGTTTCCAGAAACGCAAAGCGGGCGGCGTTGCGGCTTGCGAACGCCACAACGAGCGGAAGAAAGAAGCCTACAAAAGTAATCCAGATATCGACATGGAACGCTCTAAAAATAACTATCACCTTGTAAAACCGCCACGCTACACCTACAAGAAAGAGATTAACCACATGGTAGCCGAAGCGGGGTGCAGGACGAGGAAAGACAGCGTAATGATGGTGGAAACGCTCATCACGGCTTCACCAGAATTTATGAACAGCCTGCCGCCAGAGGAACAGAAAGCGTATTTTACGATGGCTCTGGACTTCATTTCGGAGCGTGTCGGGGAGAAAAATATCCTCTCCGCAGTCGTACACATGGACGAGAAAACGCCGCATATGCACCTCTGCTTTGTGCCGATTACGCCAGACAACAAGCTGTCAGCGAAGTCTATTTTAGGCAACCAGAAATCATTATCCGAGTGGCAGACCGCCTACCATGAGCGGATGTCCTCACGGTGGAATCAGCTTGAACGGGGTCAGTCCTCAATGGAAACAAAGCGGAAACACATCCCCACATGGCTCTATAAACTAGGCGGCAGGCTTGATAAACAGTATGCGGAAATCGTGTCTGCCCTCTCCGACATCAATGCTTTTAATGCAGGAAAGAAAAGAGATAAAGCATTAGATTTACTTTCCGCATGGCTGCCAGACGTGGAGAAATTCTCTAAAGAAATCGGGAAACAGCAGACGTATATCGACAGTTTGAAAGAGAGAATCGGGCAGGAATCGGACTATGCGGGGCGTATGCGTGATGAAAAGTACGAGCAGGAACTAAAGGTACAGAAAGCAAATCAGAAGATATTTGAGTTGCAGAGAACCAACGAGCAGATGGGGCGGCTGCTGTCAAAGATACCGCCCGAAGTGTTGGAAGAATTACAGAGAACAGGCAGAAACAAATCAAGAGAAAGGTAAAAAGTGAATGAAGAAACAGGATTTTAAGGTGTTAAAGACCAAAGATTTGTACCCGTTTCCCGACAATCCGTTTCATGTGGCAGAGGATGAAACGCTGTCAGAGTTAGCGGAAAGCATCAAGGAATTTGGCATTGTCACGCCGATAATCACACGCCCAAAAGAGGACGGGAACGGCTATGAAGTAATTGCAGGACAGCGGCGTGTCCGTGCGTCTGAACTTGCAGGGATAAACACAATCCCCGCTTTTGTCCTGCCCTTAGACCGTGACCGAGCCATCATTACCCTTGTAGACAGTAATTTACAGCGTGAAAATATCCTGCCATCGGAGCGGGCGTTTGCCTACAAGATGAAATCCGAAGCCATGAAGCGGCAGGGATTCCGCACGGACTTAACCTCGTCACAAGTTGTGACGAAGTTGCGGACGGACGACAAGGTGGCACAGGGCTTCGGCGTGGGCAGGATGACCGTGCAGCGTTTTATCCGCTTGACGGAACTGATACCGCCGATTTTGCAGATGGTGGATGAGGGGAGAATCGCCCTCACGCCTGCGGTGGAACTGTCCTTTTTGAAGAAAGACGAGCAGGAAAAACTCTTTGCCACAATGGAGAGCGAAGAAGCAACGCCCTCACTCTCACAGGCACAGCGTATGAAAAGCCTAAGCCAGAGCGGGCGGCTTGATATGGATACGATATTTGCGATTATGACGGAGGAAAAGGGAAACCAGAAAGAAACCGTGAAAATCGGTATGGAGAAGTTAAAGAAATATTTCCCGAAAGGCACAACGCCGAAGCAGATGGCGGACACCATCATCAAACTGTTAGAGCGTGAGTTGCAGAGGAAACGCAACCGTGACAGCCGCTAATCTTCTTTTTTCGGGAAGTAAATACAGAGAGTTGAGGTAGAGAGAATGAAAGAAATCCAGTATGAAATCGTAAAGGAAATCGCAGTATTGTCTACGGGCGACAGTGGCTACACAAAGGAAATCAATCTCATTTCATGGAATGGGAAAGAGCCGAAGTATGACATCCGCAGCTTTTCCCCGAACCGTGAGAAGTGCGGAAAAGGTATCACATTGAACGCTGCTGAAGCGGCGGCACTCCTTAAAGCATTACAGAAAGAATTAAACAGCGGGGATTGATGGTATCTGATTGACAGGGCGGGGCATTTCCAGACGTTCTCCTGCCCTGTCTGGAAAGGAAGATTTAAGTATGGGCGAGGATAAGAAAGCAGATAAAAAGAGTAAGCGTATCGTGCCGAAAGCACCAGTGCAGATGATAATCAGCCGTGAATATGTCGGCACACAGACAGTCACAGAAGCATTTATCCCGATTATCTCCGAGGATATTCGGAAGAAGATTGCCGAGGGCGACACCTTCGACAATGAGGGGCTGTCCGCTTAGAATGTACGCAATGGGACATGAAAACAGATAGGACAGATACGGAGGTTTTACAGTATGGCAGGAATAAGAACGGAGAATAAGGTTTACGAAGTCGGCATGTACTGCCGCTTGTCAAAGGACGATGGCACGGATAACGAGAGTGCGAGCATTGCGACACAGAAATCCATCCTTACGGATTATGTAAAAAAGCAGGGATGGCACTTAGCAAAAACGTATGTGGACGACGGTTACTCTGGCACAAATTTCCAAAGACCAAGTTTCCAGAACATGATTAAGGACATTGAAAGCGGGGTGATAAACTGCGTTATCACGAAAGATTTATCACGTCTGGGGAGGAATTACCTTGACTGCGGACTGTATCTGGAAGTCTTTTTCCCAGAGCATAACGTGAGGTATATAGCGGTCAATGACGGTGTGGACACGCTCAATAAATCAGCGATGGACATCACGCCTTTCCGCAACATCCTAAACGAGATGTATGCCGCCGACATATCAGTCAAGATAAAATCAGCGTTCCGTGCAAGATTTCAGCAGGGGAAATATATGGCTACTTCCGCACCATACGGTTATATCAAAGACCCTGCAGACCATAATCATCTGCTAATAGATGACAAGGTTGCCCATATAGTAAGGGAGATATTTGACCTTGCCTTACAAGGATACGGAATCCCTAAAATCCGCAAGCACATCAATAAACAGCATATCCTACGTCCTGCCGCTTATGCGGCGGAGCGAGGGGAAACGGGTTTTGAACGCTACTTTGAAGATAACGAGGAAAACCGCTATATATGGGGCGAAAATAGTATAAGGAACATTCTGAGAAGTCCGATATATGCGGGAAACCTTGCAGGCTACAAACGGATTTCCCCCAGCATGAAAAGCAGGAAACGCCTTTCTAAGCTGCCCGAAGAATGGGAAGTGATACCCGATACTCATGAGGGGATAGTCACGCAGGAGGAATTTGATACTGTCCAACGGCTTATGACGAGCCGCAGGCGGGAAGAAAATGCGGGAGGATTTAAAAATATTTTTGCAGGCATAATTAAGTGTGCCGATTGCGGTTATGCTTTGCGGGCAACGAGCGTACACAGGAGGAAACGTCCCGATATTATCGACTGTGTACAGTATTCCTGCAATAATTATGCCAGAAATGGAAATGGCGTGTGTACTGCACACAACATAGAAGCAAGGGATTTGTTCAACGCCGTGCTTGCCGACATCAATCGATTTGCAGATATGGCAGTCAATGATGAAAAGGCGGTAAGAGCCATAGAAAAGCGGCTCACGGAAACAGACCACAGCAGGGCAAAGGCACTGGAAAAGGAGCAAAGAAAGCTGAACAAACGCCTTGCGGAACTGGACAGATTGTTTTCTTCTCTTTACGAAGATAAGGTAATGGAGCGGATTACCGAGCGGAATTTTGAGATGATGTCGGGGAAATACCAGAAAGAGCAGCTTGAAATCGAAGCACGGTTAAAGGAAGTGTCAGAAACACTTACAGAAAGCTATGAAAAGTCACAGGGTGTCCGTGACTTCCTCTCCTTAATCCGCAACTATCAAGGAATTAAGGAATTGGACGCAACTATTATAAACGCACTCATAGACAAGATAATTGTTTCGGAACGTGAAACGATTGCGGATGGAACGGTGCGGCAGGAAATCAAGATTTATTATAAATTCATCGGCTTTGTCGGTGAATTACATATCATACCCACAAAGCGGTGGGCGGCGTTAAAGCCTAAAAATTGTACAGTATGCGGCATTGAATACGTTCCTAACTCTGGAATATCGAAGTATTGCCCAGAGTGCAGGGAAAGGATAAGAAAGGTTAGAGGGACAGAAGCGAAAATTAGGAGCAGGGAGCGAAACAGACAGGCATGTATTGAACTGTCCGCAAAAAATGACCGACTGACATTGAACAGCAGGAAGGTCGGATTTTAAGGCAGGGCAACATGAATGACAAGGTGAAAATATTCCGGTATGTGACGGAGGGGACATTCGACAGCTACTCATGGCAGCTCATCGAAAACAAGCAGAAATTCATCGGGCAGATTATGACAAGCAAATCCCCGGTCAGAAGCTGTGAGGACATAGACGAAGCGGCTCTCACCTATGCGGAAGTAAAGGCTCTGGCAACGGGCAATCCCTACATAAAAGAAAAGATGGATTTGGATATTCAGGTGTCCAAGCTAAAGCTGTTAAAGGCAAACCACACCAGTCAGAAGTACCGTTTGGAGGACAACATCGTGAAGCACTACCCGGTGCAGATCGCTTCCATGAAGGAACGCCTTGCGGGGTATCGTGCCGACATTCAGACCTACGCACAGAATAAATTCCCGGACAAGGACACTTTTTCCATAAAGATCGGCAACCGGGTATATACGGACAAGAAGGAAGCCGGGGCAGCACTGATTGATATGTGCCGGAGCGCAAAACAGCCAAATATGGCGGTCACAATCGGGGAGTATCAGGGTTTTAAGATGAGCGTTTCCTTTGATTCGTTCTTTTCCAAGTTTACGGTGAACCTAAAAGGCAGCATCACCCATGAGGTGGAGATTGGTACTGATCCGTTGGGGAATTTGCAGAGGTTAAGCAACGCCTTAGAGGGCATGACCGGGAAAATGGAAACGGTGGCGCAGAAGCTGGAGAACGTGGAGCATCAGCTTGAAACCGCAAAGGTGGAGGTCACAAAGCCATTCGCACAGGAAGCGGAGCTTGCGGAGAAGCTGGAACGCCTGACAGAGCTAAATGCCCTGTTAAACATGGACGAAAAGGGCGGCGATGGGATTGATATGGACGATGAGCCGGAGAATGACGGGGAACAGGAGGAACTTGATACAGAGGAAATGGGGCGTGATGCGGAAGCGGTGGCGGATGCGCCTTTCAGACCGCAGGTGAACCGGGCAGTATCGGAGAAGGTGGCGGAGCATGGGAAGGAGAGGATGTTAGCCGACAGTCCGAGAGGGCGCATTTCCGTAAAAGAGAAACTTGCCGAGATGCGTGAGAGGGCATATGGGCAGAAACAGCCGGAAAAGCCGGATATTTCAAAAGGTAAAGGAAAAGAGGAAAGTTTATAAGGAGGGCAAAATGGAAACAGCAGGACAGAACACAAAACAGGTCATGGAGGAAAATGACGCATTAAAGCAGCTTATGGAGTTGCTGAACCAGCAGAACATGAACGAGCAGTCACAGGATTTTATGGGGGTTTTCTGGTATGTGGCGGGTATGCAGGTGCAGCTTGCCGCAATGGTGGATGAATTACAGGGTGTCCGGGAGCAGCTTTCGCAGATGCAGGAGAAACAGCCGAAGTCCGTTACGGAGAACCTTATGGAGAAAATATCCCGCCTTCAGGAGAAAGTCACAAGCCTGTCGGAACGTCTGACAGCGGTAAGAAACCGTCTGGTGGAAACAGCAGCGCAGGCGGTCAGCACTTTTAAGGAAAAAGGCAGGGCGGAGATGTGCAAGGTTCTCCAGAAAGGAATCTCCGGCGTGAAGTCCATGCTTTCCGGCTACCGGGAACGTCTGGTTGACGTGATGACGGACTGTGAAAAGACAGCCAACCAGATTGACAGCATCGGGGATGAATTGAAACAGATTGGGAACAGCGTTTCCAACGTGGGCAGGCTGTTAGCCGGGAAAGGCACGAAAGAGGTATCGGACGAAAAGCCGGGTGTCGGTCTGACAAGGGCAGTCAACACGCCTGTAAAAAAGGCGGTGGAGAACCTGTGGAAGAAGATTGACGGGGCGGATCAGGCGTTTGAAAAGCTGGATCGGCTCTCTGCCCGTCTGGATGCCGGGAAGGAAGCGGAGAAAGGAGGGCGGGTGTCCGTAAAGGATAAGCTGTCGCAGATGAAGGAAAAGGCGGGACAGCAGAAAAAAGCGCCGGAGCCGGATAAGGCAAAAAGCAAAGAGGAATGTTTATAAAAATATCAGCGAATAAAAATATCCAAAGCGGGGGCAGACAGGGAAACTTATCTGCCCTCTGTTTTTATGGAGGAAAAGGAGAGATAACCATATGGCAGATGCAAGAACTGAAAAACAGAAAGTAAAAGAGATAACGGACAGGCTGGAGGAAGGCTTGAAGGAGCTGTTTGAAGGGGAGAAATATAAAAGCTACCTGAACACCATGTCAAAATTCCACAATTACAGCGCAAACAATATCCAGCTCATAGAGGAACAATGCCCGGATGCGACATACGTTGCCGGGTACAAGGCATGGCAGAGGAATTTTGAACGCCATGTAAATAAGGGCGAGAGGGGTATCCGTATCCTTGCGCCTGCGCCTTATAAAATCAAAGAGGAACAGGAGAAGATTGATCCGGTAACGAATGAGCCTGTGCTTGACCGGGACGGGATGCCCGTCATGGAGGAAGTGGAGATAAAGATACCCGCCTTTCGTGTCGTGACAGTGTTCGATTATTCCCAGACGGACGGGAAAGAGCTTCCCGGACTTGGCGTGAATGAACTGCATGGGGATGTGGAGCGTTACCGGGATTTTATGGAAGCGTTAGAGAGGGTTTCCCCTGTCCCAATCCGATATGAGGAAATGGAGGGTGACAGGAAAGGATATTTTATTGATTTAAGCCGCCCTATCGCCATTAAAGAGGGCATGAGCGAAGCGCAGACCGCAAAGACCGGAGTCCATGAAGTGGCGCACGCAAAGCTCCATGCAAGGGAAGCGGAGCAGGATACGGAGAAAGCAGTCTATAAAGACCGGGAAACCAAAGAAGTGGAAGCCGAGAGCGTTGCCTACACCGTATGCCAGCATTTCGGGATTGACACGTCCGATTATTCTTTCGGGTATATCGCCGGGTGGAGCAGTGGAAAAGAGATGCCGGAGCTGAAATCTTCCCTCGACACCATACGCCGGACTTCCTCGGAACTGATAAAGGGGATTGAAACGCAGCTTCTGGAGATTGAAAAGGAACGTGCCGCAGAACAGTCACAGGAGGACATTATCCTGCTTGTATCGAATACAGACCGTTCCGAATATGACCTTTTGAATGTTAAGGGCATGGAGAGGACGGAAATATTTAATCTGCTGTCTGCCATGAAAGACGATGACAGGCAGAATGTGGAAGCCTACCTTGAAAGAGCCGGGGCATGGGTAACGCTGCTTGCCAATGAACGGAGCGAGGAAGTAGAAGAATACCATTTAGACTATGCCTATGATACGGATACCCATGAGATAACCGATTACAAGGCATTGCAGGAAGAACAGGAAAGGGCGAATGTTCCGATTGAATATGGCGATGTGATTGTGAGAATCTCCACGCCGGACAGCGGGGAATATGAAACCATAAAAATTGTAGATATGCAGTCAGAAGTGGCAAATGTTTTATATGCCATACCATTTTTGGAAGAAAATGAGTGGAATGGTAATGTGCTGGATTATCTGCAGGAGAGAGGTTTGGAGTTTGTGCCGATTATGAGAAGCGGCGGTTTGAATGACGGGTATCCGCAGTTTTATGATTTTGATGTGGATATGAGCGAATGGGAAGTGCATACCGCTTCGGAGCTTCCGGCAACGGTACAGGCGGAGCAGCTCATTAACCGCATGGAATTTCACAGGTCGGTATATGACAGCGATGAGCGCAATCTGATTATGAACCATGCATATAAGCTGGATGATATGTATAAGACCACTTCCCTTGCACATTCCCTTGCGGAGCAGAAAGACGATTTACCTCTGCTTTGGGAAACAATCAGGGTAGCAGAGGAAGAAATTGACGCTCTCCCGGACGGTATGGCAGGATTGTCGCAGATGCACGAATACGGGTATTCTTGGGATGAAATGCTCCCTCTGACAAAGGACAGGGCAACGGAGTTGTTCAGGGAGGATGTGTCGGTGTACCAGCTCCACGCAGACGGTTCAGAAACGCTTGTAGAGGACAGGGCGGCATTGCAGGAGCATGACGGGCTGTTCGGCGTGGAAAAAGGGGACTGGAACGCTTATAAGGAATACCAGTCCATGAAGCAGGAATTGGAGGACAGCGAGCCTAACCGGGAAGCACAGCTTTTATATGGCAATGAGGGAAAGTATGGCATCTATCAGCTTAAAGATTCAGCGGAAACAAGGGATATTCGCTTTATGGATATGGATTACCTTGAAAAAGAAGGAATCCCGGTTTCCAGAGAGAATTACACCCTTGTCTATACCGGGGAGCTTACGGAGGGCATGAGTCTTGAGGATATTTATACCAAGTTCAACATAGACCACCCGGCAGATTTTACCGGGCATTCCCTTTCTGTGAGTGACGTGGTGGTGCTGCATCAGGACGGGAAGAACACGAGCCATTATGTGGATTCTGTTGGTTACAGGGAGATACCGGAGTTTACAAAGGAGCTTTCGGTATCGGCGGAAATCAGCACAGAAAAAGATGCGGCTAGGGATGAAGTTACGGAAATCCCGGCAGAAGCAGCGGAAGAACATACAGCGGCAGAAAATACAATGGCAGAGCCAGACAATGACAAAGTTTCCTATTATGTCATTGAGGATTTATCCACTTGGGCGGAGAACAGCCCGGAAAAAAGCAGGCTGGAGCGTTTTGAGAGCCTTCCGGAAGCAATGGCGAAATTCACAGAGTACCGGGGAAAGGAAACAGAGGACAAGCCGGATATGGCGAGGGCAACTTTGGGATTTAGCGTCAATGGCAGCGAATTTGACCTGATTCACGTCAGAAACCATGAAAACTGTCTGTCACTGGATTTTACGCACAGCAGGACGGCAGAGGAAAGCAGCCGCTTCATGGAGGATTTGCAGACTTTAAATCACGAGGTCGGCTTTGACAAGGTACGGGTTCACCGGGAAATGTCACCGGAGGAAATCAAGGATTTTGTGAAACAGCGGTTTGAGTACCAGCTAAAGAGCAGCGGTCTTGACGATATTTCCCTTTATATGGACAGGTTTGATGCCCTCTATGAACAGGGGAAAATGGAACATCTCATGCCAACAGCCAACCAGAAGCACATCGTGGAAGATGTACCGTTTACGGAGTGGGAAAACCCGTACATAGATACCCAAAATCAGGCGGTAGACAGGGCGGAAACAGAACTTGCCTTCCGTCTGGCAGACCGTTATATCAGTATTCAGGAAGCCACTGAGGGGTATGATTATACAATTTACGATATGAATTACCGGGAACTGGACGGGGGCGTATATGACAATCCGGACATAACAATCAGACAGGCGCTTGACGAGATTGTGACGGATTTGAAAGAGCCGATGCACAGGAGTGAACTGGAGGGAAATATTCACACCTATGATGAACTGATACCGATTGATTATGACGAACTGACAGAGAAAGCGGAGCAGGAAGCAAAACATGGGATTGAAAACCGTATCCGGAAGGATGCGGAGGAACGTAAGGCGGTGGCAGACTTTAAAGCCAGGACAGAGGAATTATTTCATGGCATCAATGGGCAGTCGCAGGAGGATATAGAACTGAGTGTCTACGCTTATTTGCAGTCCAAAATTGATGAGTATGAGATAAATATAGAGCTTGTTGATGCAGCAGTATCCGGAAGCCGGTGCAGAGGTTTAGAGGAAGCTACTTCTGACCTTGACGTGGTGGTGGAGTACCGGGGAAGGGAAAGCGAAGATGACCTGTTCAATGCCTTTAACGAGGACGGTTTTACAATCGGCGGCGTTAAGGTAGACATCAATCCTATTACGGAGGGCAAGACTGGAACGCTTGGGGAATATCTTCCGGGTGTGGAAGCCTATCTTGAGGAAAAACGTGCCGCCATGCAGGAGAAAGCCGCAGAGCAGTCACAGGAGGGAAAACAGACGGTTGTTACCCTTACAGTGGCGGAGTGCGGGGAGTTTCACAATCTCGGAGAATACCATGAGAATATCGCAGGCGTGGAGGAAGCAATCGCCATTTTCAACCGGATACCACCGGATAGGATGAATGGTATCCCAAGCATTGGCATCAATATCCACACAGAAGGAACAGAAAGTTATGAGGACACGCAGATGGATATTGTTTCGGGCGGAGTTGCAGACTTGGAGTTTTTAGATTATGTGCCGGATATTACAGACAATCCGAAGGCGATAGAGGTTATTGAGGAGCTGATCGACAAGCTGCCGGACATTGAGGTGCGGGGTTCTCTGGAAAAGTGGCAGGCGGCTTTCCTTGCTGCGGAGATAGACCAGTTATCGTATGATTTTGACACTTACCAGTACAATCATACGGTGGAGGACAGGGAAGCGCAGATAGCGAATATTACAGAGGACATTAGGAACGGGAATACCGGGTATCTGAATGATTTTCTCAATGCGCTCATTTCAGACAGTATCCGGGAAGGAATGGCGGATATTTTCGGGAAAGGGACAGAACTTGATGACAGTGAGAGCGTCCAGACCGCAAGGAAGGCGAAGGAGCTGTTAGATAAGCTGGCAGAATACAAACCGCTTGCAAAGATTGAGGAACTGGAAGAATGTAACTATAACATGATTGATAACGTCCTGAACAATGAGAAGCCAAAAGAAGAAAAGCAAGCAGGCAGAATTTCCATAAAGGAAAAGCTGGCGGAGAAAAAGGCGGTCATCGAGCAGAAGGATAAGGCAGAAAGAGAAGTCCCGGAAAAGGGAACGGAGAAAAAATCGGAGAGGGAGATATAAGCTATGGATAAATTTACAGTGGAAGAAATCAATTTGATGTGTGTGTTTGAGGGACAGGACAGGACGGGCATGATTGCCGACATAAAGAACGTAATCCCCCACATACAGGACAGCGACATGGTGGAACTTGCCGGACAGGTCTTGGGGAAACTGGAAAATATGAGCGATGCGGAATTTGCAAAGGTGGCATTGGAAGCGGCGGAATGATTAACACAAATCTTTTATAGCATTATTCGACATAACGTGTTATAATTCTTTTAGTCAGATTAGAACGAGTAGGGATAGTCTGCGGTTGTCCTTTCTGGAAACGGAAAGGAGGTCGGTATGAATACGTTAGAAGTGCTTACGTTAGTGCTGGTGATTTTTACAGCCTTGACATACATAGACAATAAACACAACCGCAAGTAACGGAAAAGGCTATCCTCTACTGCGAATAGAGAATAGCCAGTGATCCGTTTGTTTTTCTAAAATTGATTACTCGTTTCCGATTGAACAACCGTCGGACGTGCTAGAATCCTTCGGCTTCTAAGATGATTATAAACCAACACTGCGAATTTTGCAAGAGGGTTTAGGGAATGGGGGTGCTTCGGCACTCCTATTTTTTTGCAGATTTGTAGACTATATTACAGGAATATGGTCTTATCTGCAAGGATTTTTTTATGTTTTTTAAAACAAGGCAGAAAGGAATGGAGGGATTCCGCCGCCTTCGGCATTGTGGGCAATGTGTATAACTTCCCGTCTTATGGAGCTGTGGGCAACACTGTTTGCAGGATGTGGGAAAGCGATGCTTACAATTTATACACACCACCCCCGTGACCTTATATCTCTTTCACTGTATTTCCTTTCCACCTGTAACGCCCCGCTTTTTCTACATATTGCTTTCATTTTTTTCTGACATACATTTTTCACTTTACCATCGTCTGCCTTTATTACCTCGCGCCTTTATCTTTTTGCTTTGCCGGATTCTCTCTGCCCAGCTCTCTGTCTTTTACTATCTGTTCTTTTTGCTGGATTCTCTCTCTGACACTCCTTGTATTCACTACCTTCTCTCCGTAAGTTTTTTCATACTCCACACAAGCTAATTCATAATCCTGATTCTCCCTTTTTGCTGCATTGAGTTCAGACAAAGGCGGCAGCGGCAATTTCTAAAAATCCAAAGGTATTGCTTCTTGTGCTTGTCTTTTCCTGCTTGCCGCGGTCATCGCCGGGGCGGTATCCTCCTGCTAACGAGGAACTCATTGCCGCCAATGACGATTACACCGCACCGGAAACAGCATTGCAGGCACAGATTGACCGCATAGAAAACGACTACCCCGATTATGACGAGTACCGCTACGATTTAGATCCCATCGGGCATGACCCTCATCAGCCCGCATCATACCTTACCGCCTTATTACAATACTTCAAGGCAGACAAGGTGCAGGGAGAATTCCCCTATGATTACTACATCTTAAACGTCAGCCTGACCAATGTCACCGTCAACACCGTGGCAAACAGCCTTCTCACCGCCGAACAGCTTGAAATGGACAACATCTATCTGCAAACCAAGGGCAGCAAGCCCCTGCTCTTTGGCGGCGGCTCCATAGACGGCAGCCCCTCCACCGATTTAAGCGGCGTGGAGTTTGTGGACGGAGAACAGCAGGACAACCAAAACACCGTGGATATAGCACTTTCACAGGTGGGCAACCGACCAACGAGCGATTAGAACGGCTCCTGCATCCTATGGATAAAGGCGGCAGTGGTTACCTTTTTAGATATTCCTGCTTGTTCCAAATTTTAGCTATTGACATTTGGATTACAAAGTGTTATCTTAAGTATAGAGTACAGATTGTCATCAAAGGAGGAAGTAATGTGCAGCAAATATCTGATTATGAATTGGAACTAATGAAAATCATTTGGGCAAATGGTGGCACGGCACTATATGCGGATATTTTCAAAGGTCTTGAGGACAAAGGAACACCATGGACGAAAAACACAATCATCACATTGTCATCTCGTTTAATTGAGAAAGGCTTTTTGACAACAAACAAAATCGGGCGCAGAAATGAATACAAAGCTATTGTTTCAGCAGAGGAATATCAGTCAGCACAAACAATGCAGTTTGTTAATAAAATCTATGAGGGTGACATGAAAAACTTTGTTTCCATGCTGATAGACAACAGGATGCTTTCGCCAACCGATTATGAAGAGCTGCTAAAACGATGGAGAGAGGGGGAAAGAGAAAATGAATGACGGGCTTATTACTTTTCTTTCGCTGTCTGTTGCAGGGGCAATTCTTGTTTTAATTTTGCTTTTACTCAAACCTGTTTACAAAAACAGGTTAAGTCATAAATGGCAGTATTATGTATGGCTTATTGTCATAGCTCGATTGCTGATACCATTTGCGCCCGAAACAAACCTTGTCAGCAACCTGTTTTCCAACATCAGCACAGAGGTAATCGAACCCATTACCAACGCTTATTCTCATGCAGACGGTGACTTTTTCTTAGGAGATGGTGCGGGAACAAATCAACCTGTTTTAGCAGAAAATCCATTTTATGACCCATCACCTACCAACAGGAAAGCAGGAGCAACTGAAATTATCGGGGCAATTTGGTTTGTTGTGGCTTTGATTTTGCTGATAAGAAAAATCACTATTTATCAAAGCTTCGTAAAGTACGTTCGGGCAGGGTGTACCGGAGTAACAGATATAGAGAAACTGGAACAACTCGGCAAAATAATCGACAGTCAGAACATAAAGACAAATGTCGAATTATGCTCCAATAGCTTGGTTTCTTCGCCCTTGCTAATTGGATTTTGGAAACCGTGTATTGTATTGCCTGCGACTGATATTTCTATGTCAGATTTTCGATTTACCATTTTGCATGAGTTAACGCACTATAAGCGAACGGATCTGCTTTACAAATGGTTGACACAAGCTGTAATCTGTTTACATTGGTTTAACCCCTTCGTATATGTGATTGGTAAAGAAATAAATCGTGAGTGTGAACTGTCTTGTGATGAAGCAGTCATTTCCAGTCTTAGCCCCAAAGAAAGGCGAGGTTATGGCGATACACTACTTAATGCAATTAAAGCAGGCGGCAATTACAAAAACTCTACAACTTCTGTAACACTGTGGGAAAGCAAAAAAATATTAAGTGAAAGGTTAGGTGCAATTATGGCGTACAAAAAACAATCAAAGGTTATCGTGTTGGTATCAGCAGCACTTGCAGGACTATTCTTATGTGGAGCAACATATGTGGGAGCATATAGCTCAAGTCCTTCGTCAAATGCAGAGGTAACAAATGAAGAAAAATCAAAGACCCCTTTAGGTACAAAGGAAGATTATCAATCCTTGTTGGCTCTAAAAACAGCAGATTATAAAAATTTAACTGTGATCGAGTTTAATAATAACTTGGTCGAGTGGTCTACTCAGAACATGGATGGAGCTTATACAGCAGTCATTGAAAATGATATAGCAATCCGCCAATTTCCGGAATACTTAGATGCAGAAGAACGCAGCTTTTTATCTTTGACTGTAAAGGCTTCTAATAACGAAAACTCTGTGCAAATGCGTAGCGATTATGGAAAACCACCTATTGACCCAGACCTTAGTTTTGAGCTATCAAGAGAGAATATGGAGCTTGACCCGCCGGTATGGACACAGCTTATGTATGGATTTTCTTATCAATTTGATGCCAACAAACTAACGGTTGGGGAAAGAGATTTGGCACTTACAAAAGTAATCAATGAAGTCCAAAATTTTTGGAACTCAACGGATATAGAGGTGCTTGCAGATATGTCCTCTGATGATATGCTTGAACAGCTAAAAACAATCGTAGAAACGTGTAGTACGGAAACAGTCAAAATGTCTGTTGTGGAAAATTATTTTATGTTTCAGACTTCCGAAATGCTTAAATAATTTTCAAACAAAATGTAGTAGCCTAACGGCGGTTCATATAGATATTAAGCCGATATACAGCGAGGATATATGCCATAAACACAGAAAAATGGCTCCTATGCCCTGTCTGCGGTAACAAAACACAATTAAAAGTGCGGGAAGATTGAAAGGGGCTATCCCAAAGTTTGTGTAAACCTTCAAACTGATGTAAGATCGAATTACTCAGTTTGGAGGTTTTATTATGGCAAGAAAAACGAAAACCCACAAAAAGCAGCAATGAGGGAAATGATGCGCAGCTATCTCAAAGACAATGACATCAGCATTAAAAACGGAACAGATGTCAATGCCGTCATGCGGGACATGATGTCCGTTATTCTGGAAGATGTACTATCTGAGGCTTTTGCTTTTCCATATGCTGTGAATGGTGTTGTCCATAGCGGAATGGGGAGTTATGCACATTTCCATGATGCTATTTTTTGCTTTTAAAGCTATTTTTAGCAGGGAATCACCGGGAGGGGTTGCTGTTACGGTCTGGCTGTTCCTGTGCCTTTTTAGGCGGCTCTGTGCGCCCTAAATACTGGTTCAGGTTCTCCAGTTTCCGGTTCAGCGATTTCAATTCTTTCTCGCTGTTTTTGTAGGTGGCAGTCAGTTCTTTTTTCTGTGCGGTCAGCGCCTGATATTCAGATTTCAGCTTGTCGATGTTTAAGCCTTTTAAGGAAATGCCCGCCTGTTCCAGCATACGCCTTGCGCCGCCATATAGGATAATCTGGCTCTCATGCCTGCGGAAATATGCATCAGGGTTTTTCGATTTCTTATAGGCAATATGGTAGGATTTGTTGGTTTTGTACTGTTCCGCATATTTAATGATTTCCGCAAGGTCTTTGATGCGGTTTTCCAACTTGCGGATGGTCTGTTTTGCTTCTTTTCCGGTGGCGGAAGCGACAGAGATTTTTTGTTCCAGTTCCGCGATGGAACCCACTTCATTGTATGCCTGTGCAGCAATCTTTAAATTTTCCACCGCCGCCCACCTTTGCAGTCCCGGACTGTTCTGGAATTTCTCATCAGAGGTATCAATCAACCGCCTGTCTGCGTAATCTCTTTTCGGGATAACTGCTTTCCGTTCCCGTTTTAATTCAATCCGTTCTTTGATGCGCTCCTTCGTGTATTCCTTTCCAAGTGACTTGATGCTGCCACGCACAAAACGGTCTTTGCCGAGTGGACGGAAGGAGATAAATTTGAGGGCATCTTCCCCAAAAGTTTCGCCTTTTATCTCATAGCCTTTCGCCCGCATCAGGAGCAGAAATTCTTCATAAGTAGAGGATGCTTTTATGGCGGCGTTGATGTCCTTTCTAATCTGTGTTTTCCATGCGGCGCTGTTCTTATCCGCCTGCCATTCGTTGTATTTTTTTCCACGCTCTCCACCGGGGATAATGACGGAAAGGTTATGCTCGCTGCACAGCTCGTCACTTAATTTTCGTATGCGGTAATAGCTTTGTTTACAGTCATGGTATTTGTTGTGTTCCATGTTGTCGGCGGCACAGAAAATGATGTGGTTATGGACGTGACCTTTATCAATATGTGTGGTGACAACATAAGAATATTTTCCCTCTAAAACTTTGTCCGCAAGCTCCTTCCCGATCTGGTGCGCTTCCTCAAAGCTGACCTCACCGGGAGCGAAAGCCTGTATCAGATGATATGCTTTATTGGGGTTGTTTTCCTGGCAGTGGTCTAAGGTATATTTAAAGTCAATCGCTGCGGTTTCCGGCGCACAGGCATAGGAAGAAATGTAGATGCTTTCGTCCGTTTTGTCCGGATTGCATATGTAGTCTACCGCTTTATCAACGGTTGCTGTGATAGCATGGATTTTTGTGACTGCCATACCTGTTTCATCAACTCCTTTACTTCGTCCATATCTTCCTGATAGACGTGGTTTGTGCTGTTAATCCTTTTCGCAATCTGGTTTAAGCTGGAGCTGATCCGCCCCAGTTCCGTATTGTATTCCCGTAAAAAACTGTAATCCACGTCATAGACATATCCGTATAAAATCAGCTTCCGCATAAAAGCTGATTTGCTTTTCATGCCGGACAGCTTAAACTTCTCGTCAAGAATATACTGTTCTTTATCATCTAAGTGAAATTCGTTTCGGTTGGTTCGTGTCCTGCTTGCCATTTTTACATCGTCCTTTCTAAGTTTGGGCATAAAAAAACTGCTGTAACTTGTCCGGTTTACAACAGTCTGGTTTCGTGTCTGTTCAGTTGTTTTGGATAGAATTATCCATGTGTTATTGTAGCAAATCTGCGGGAGAAGGTCAAGGACTGGCAGAGAAAAAGCGGAAAGAAAAGCAAAGAGGGTTAGGGATACTTCCCTATGGAAATTTCATCATACGGACGGTAGGGAAGTATGGGGAATTTCGCCTATGTGTCCGTACATAGGCAGTGCTTGCTATTCTTGTCTTTCGACACTCCCGGAGGGTGTGTCGATATTTTGATTTTTTCTTGATATTATTCGTTTGAACGACTATACTATATAAAGTAAGGCTAAAGGGAGGGGTAATAGTGTTTGAGTATATGACTGTGCAGGAAGCATCGAAAAAATGGGGAATATCTGAACGAAGAATACAAAAATTGTGCTCTGAGGAAAGAGTACCTGATTTAATAAAGGTTGGAAGAATGTGGTTGATACCTAGAAATGCGGAAAAGCCCGTTGATAAACGCAGATGCGTTGGAAAGGAAAAATAATTATGGCAAATAATAACATATTAGTTATAGAGGATGACAAAGAAATTAACCATTTGCTGTGTCAGTCATTAAGAAGTAATGGCTATTTATCAAAATCAGCTTATACAGGAATACATGGACTGGAGATGTTAAAAAATGAAGAATTTGAAATGGTGTTGTTGGATATTATGTTGCCATATAAAAGTGGAGATGCCTTGCTGAAAGAATTAAGGACATTCTCGAATATTCCTGTGCTTGTTATATCAGCAAAGGAAACCACACAAAGTAAGATAGATTTGCTTCGACTTGGCGCAGATGATTATATAACGAAACCATTTGATATTGATGAGGTGATTGCCAGAATAGAAGCAAATTTGCGCCGGAATCAGTTGAATGTAGTTGATCAAAGTCAAAAATTAGTGTTTAAAGATATAGAGTTTGATAAGACTGCAAAGCAAGTGTATGTGGACGGACAGGAAATTACTTTGACAGCAACAGAAATGAAAATATTGGAACTATTCTTATTACAACCGCAAAAGGTTTTTTCAAAAGCAAATTTATTTGAAAGTATATGGAATGAAGAATATACCATTGATGACAATACTTTAAATGTCCATATCAGCCGCTTGCGGCAGAAGTTGAAAAAGGTAAATCCCAATGAGGAATATATAGAAACATTATGGGGATTAGGCTACCGTCTGGCAAAATAATACTTAGCTTTATGATAAGTTTTCGTAAGGTTTTCTTTAGATTTGGCATTTATAATTATGCTATCAAAGAAAAGGAGGGAACGAAAAAGTGAATGATTATATTTTACAGACGATAGGGCTTACAAAAAAATATGCGAATATGGTAGCACTTGACCATGTAGATATAACGATTCAAAAAGGGCGTATCTATGGGTTTATCGGTCAAAACGGAGCTGGAAAGACTACGTTTATGCGATTGGTTTCCGGATTGTCTTTGCCGGACAGCGGAGATATTATATTATTTGGGAAAACACAGAAAAAAGAATTGGAAAAACAAAGAAAGCGTATGGGGTGCATGATAGAATATCCAGCTCTTTACCCATATATGACAGCTCGTGATAATTTAGAAGCTATGAGGATTGCACAGGGTATACCGAATAAAAATGTAGTTGAAGATTGTCTGAAAATTGTGGGACTTCATGATACTGGAAAGAAAAAGGTACAGAACTTTTCATTAGGTATGAAACAGCGGTTAGGGATTGCAGCTACATTATTGGGGGAGCCGGAATTTTTAATGCTTGACGAGCCGACAAACGGATTAGATCCGGTCAGTATGGTAGAAATCCGAGAACTACTAAAAAAACTTGCCTATGAGAAACAATTAACCATATTGGTATCAAGTCATATTTTGAGTGAGCTTTATCAGCTTGCAACAAATTATATTTTTCTTCATCATGGAAAAATTATAAAAGAAATTTCAAAAGAGCGGTTAGACGAATGTTGTAAAAAACATATATTTATACTTGTGGATGATGTTTCAAGGGCGGCAATGGCACTGGAACGTGTGTTGAATACAAGGAATTATAAAGTTATGCCAGATCAGTCAATACAATTATATGATTATATTGATGATATGCAAAAGGTGATTCTTGCCTTAAATGAACAGAAACTGTCTATTAAAAATATAGGATTAGCAGGGGATAATCTGGAAGACTATTTTATCAATACCATAGGGGGAATGGGAAATGTTTAACTTAATAAAGACAGAACTTTTTAAACTTAGACGGCAGAAAATAATTATTGTTTTAGTTATGGTTGTGATGGCAATTTCTGCTTTCAGTGCGTATTCTGAGATAAATTTATTAACAGAACCGGGAAATCCAGTAACAGGCAGAGATAGCTTTGCAAATGCTTTTCAGGATATTTTTATGTTATTTGTGATTGCTGCTTTTTCGGGGTTTTATATCGGTTCAGATTTTTCTAATAGAACAATACAGGCGGAGCTATCTAAAGGGCATAGACGTTTAGACATTATTTTTTCTAAAGCGTTTGTATTTTGTATTAGCGCAGGTTTTATCATGTTATTATATCCGGTTACAGTGTGCCTGATTCACACGATAAAATTTGGGTGGGGAGATTTATTTAATATACAGGAGGTTTTATACCTTCTTCGTGTTTCTCTTTTGGGAATTGTTCTAAATATAGGAACAGCAAGCCTTTATGTATGTTTTGCATTTTTATGCAAGGATATTCCCAAAACAATATGTGTATGCTTTGCTTTTCCCATACTTTTTTCAATTATAGACAGCACGATTGGAAAAAAGATTGATTTGGTGGGCAGATTATTTGAGTATTCCACATTGTCACAGCTAAAGTATATTGTAAACGATAACCTTTCGATATCTACTATATTGATTGTATTTCTATCGTCCTGCATTACAATTTTTATTTCGATTACTTTAAGTGGTTACTTTTTCTCTAATACGGAAATAAAATAATAAAAAGTGGGGGGATAGTATGTCAATCATTATTATATTAGTTGTTTTGTGTATTGGTCTTGCTATTTCCCTTTTTCTCCTGAAAAGAGAAATACGCTGTGTACGAGAGCAATTACAAGAATGTTCCACAGGTGTAGAAAAACTAATAGAGGTTGCTTTTATAGATAAGGATTTAACAGAACTTGCCGCTGAGATTAACCGTCATCAGGCTTATCAAAGGGATATTAAATCTTCAATTTTAAAAAAGGAAAAACATTTAAAGGAATCCATTTCAAATATTTCTCATGATTTGCGAACACCACTTACATCTATGACAGGATATTTACAACTGCTGCAGAAGACTTGTTTAACGGATGAGCAAAAAGAGTATTTAGAAATTTCCATATCAAGAGGCAAGTATTTACAAACACTTATCAATGACTTTTATAGTATTTCGCTTTTGGAAGATGAGAGTAATGTTCCAGTCTTGATTAAAGTAAATCTGGATAATATATTAGCGGATACTGTACTGTCTTTCACAGAACAATTTGAAGAGAAAGGAATCATTCCGAATGTCCGGTCTTTAAATACAGCAACTTATGTAATGGCAGATGAAATTATGCTCAGACGTATTATTACGAATTTGACTTCGAATGCAATACGATATGGTATAAAGAAATTTGAGGTTGAAATCGTAAATACAGATATGGTAGAGGTTAGATTTCAAAATTTGATAGAAGAAGGATATAGAGATGAGCTAGAGATTGAAAAGCTGTTTGAAAAGTTTTATACAGCCGATTTATCACGCAGTCAATCTAGTTCAGGATTGGGGTTATATATCGTGAAATTACTTTCAGAAAAAATGAAGGGTGGTGTTTCAGCCAGTTTAGAAGATAACAAGTTAATTGTTAATTTATTATTATGTAGGGCATAAAACACCTATAATGAGTGTTGGGGGTGATACGTTGGGTGAGGTGTTTTTCCTCCATTTAGACAATACAGATGAGGAACTGTATAGAAAGTTGGTGCATCTGTTGTCTGAAAGTGGATACCAAGTAAACCAAGTGCCTTGTGAAAGAGCAGATTCAGAGCGATTATCTTTTGAAGGACTGACAATTATTCCAGAGAGGTATCAGGTGCTTTTAAAAGGAAATGAAGTTGCTCTGACAAAAATAGAATTTGAAATACTTTTGTTACTTGCTAAAAATAGGGGGCGTGTATTCAGCAAAGAGCAGATTTATGATATTGTCTGGCAGGAACCATATTCCGGCGATTACAACATTGTTATGAGCCATATCCGCCATATAAGGGAGAAAATAGAGGATAATCCGGGCAAGCCGCTTTACATACAGACCGTATGGGGCATTGGCTATCGGTTTAACAAAAATTTAAGCAGCAGTCTGTGATAGGAAAACAGATTGCTGCTTATTTTTTACCCTGTACGCCTAAGAGGTATTCACAGGATACATGGAAGAACTCTGCCAGAGCTACCACTTCATAATCCGGGACAAACCTTGTTCCCTTTTCAATCCGTAAAACAGTCAGGTCGCTAAATTCATATCCGGCAAGCTGGAGCTGTTCGGCAAGAGCTTTCTGGGATAGCTTTCTTTCCGTCCGCAGTTCCATAACCCTTTGACCGATTAGGTTTTTGGAGTTGCTTTCTTTGTTCCAATAGATTTTAATATCCTACCACCAACTTTCTAAAGATGAAGTCCTTTATCATTGATTTTACGAAATATTGTTGATAACATACTTCTAAAGATGAAGTGCAGAGAGATTATCTTGTGAAAGGAAAGTTAGGGATTGATAATACTGCCTGTAAAATGCAATATTATTTTTAGCAGAGAAAGGTGGAAACAAACATGAATGAAGTTTTTGAAACATTGGCAGGTGTTTTTGAGGAGCTGCGCAGCGAAACAGAGGACAGGGAGTATTCCGTCCAGACAGAGGAAGCAAAAGCAGCCAGCCGGGAACTGAAAAAGAAGCAGAAGGCATTTGAAGCATATCTTTCCAAGCTGTCAAAGGAGGACAGGGAGTTTTTAGAGGACTATATGGATACGGTGGATCATGCCCATTACAAGGAGGAACAGCGGGCGTATTATCAGGGGTTTGTGGACAGCATACAGGTTCTTGATGGACTGGGCATCGTAAAAAGGCGTATGCGCATAAAGGAGCTTCTTAAAATATTCAGCAAATAGACAAAGAGGTGGCTGGCAGGACAGAAGGCGAGCCACCTTTTTTGCATGGTTCAGAATTATCCAGAAATATTCATGAGAAAATTCAGATATTGGGAATATTCTATTCTTTGGGAGATTTGTATGTCCGAAGATAGGCTTCCACAATAGCGAGGATTGTTGTAATCTGTTCCTCTGTACATTGTGACAGATAAACCAACAGCCGCTGGTAGTCAAGGTTGTCTGACGGGGCGGCTGGATAAAAAAACGGATCGGCGGAAATATGTAAGGCTCGTATAAGCTGCCCTAGCTTTTCAAGGCTTGGCACATTTCCATGATTTTCGATTTCCTTGATATAGCGTGAGGAAACGCCGGATTTTTCAGCCAGTTCTTCATAGGTCAGTTTCTGGTCGGTTCTAGCCTTCTTCAGACGGAATCCCATTTCCTTGTCAATTTTCTTTTTCCTTGCCATATATGCACCTCCATGTATAGTGTATATTGCACATTTTACTTTGAAAATGCACTAATAAATCACTTTATCAGAGGGGCATAATGCACATAGAAGAATAAAAAGACTTTGGATATTGCATATAAAAAAACGCAGTATCCAAAGGTTTTTTGCGTGGCTTTTATCCTTTGGGTACGTTTAGGGGAATTTATGTGTTCTGAACGGTCTGAGGGATATTTTTTTGACTTTATGAACCTGTCCGGCTTCTGGCGTGGAAAGGCTCTTTTATAAGGTGTTTTACAGGCAGTAAGACAGGATACACCCTGACAAATGAATTATGCGCTCCCGTAGCGTGTGGAAAAAACAGAATAGCAGATATGAATAACGTCCAGCGGGCATTTTGCCTGTCCGGGCGTTTTTTTATATACAAATATTTTTTTCAACATTTTTTGCCCTTACCCGAACATCAGTCTATCTCCATTTGGCAGATACAACGGAAAGGGAAAAGGCGTATGCCTTTGTCACGTCACAGCGGGGGAGGAGGTGAACTCGCATGAAGAAACCTTCTCACCATGATGAAATGACAATCAGGCATCGCTTTGACCGCTTGTGCCAGATGTCGCTGAAAGGCGAAGCAATCAATTATTACCGGCACATGGATTACCGCAGGGAACATGAAGCCATGTTTTCTGAACTGTCTGAAAAGGAGCTGAACCAGTTGTTTGTTATGGACGAGTATGGAGTGGAGAACAGTCATTTTACAGTGCATGGATATGACATTGAAGTAAAAGACACCCTGATTGCGGAAGCGTTGCAGGCACTTTCAGAACGGAAGCGGAATGTGATACTGCTTTCGTATTTTCTGGAAATGAGTGATGCGGATATAGCAAGGGAAATGAACCTTGTCCGCAGCACAGTCCATGAACACCGGACACGCTCACTGGAAATTTTAAGGAAGATTATGGAGGAAAAAGCAGATGACAAAAAGATGTAAGAGCAGAGAAGAAAAGAATTTGCTGCCTTTCCATATCATAAAGGCAGCATCAGAAGGCGATGTATTGGCAATCAACAAAGTCCTGAAGCACTATGAGGGATACATAATTACCCTGTCCACCCGGAAGATGTATGACGAGGGAGGGCGGCTTCATTATTGTGTTGACGAAACACTGCGCCGGAGGCTTGAAACAAAGCTGATTACAAAGATACTGGCGTTTGAAGCGGTATAAGGGGCGGTTAGCTGCCCTTTTCCATAGCTGACAGATTTACAGCGGTGTACCTTGAAAATTGAATATACAATAACCTCACAGGACGTGAGAAACTGTGGAGCTACACAGCAGATACGCTATGACTGTTTGTTCCAGTAGGGAATTGAAAGTGAAGAAGCATTTTTATGATGTTGAAGCAAAGGCACGAGCGAAAAATATCAGTGTTGGAGTAGAATAGGGGATTCTATTTGCGAAGAAGCAGTTTCGTGATAATGATACTTCTGGCGAAAGCCAGTCACATAGAGAAGATGATGGTGCAAGTCCAATGTGGGCAGGCTTCCCGCCTGCCACCTGTGAGGATATTTAATAAAGAAAGGGTGATTACATATAGATGGGAAAAAATTATTAAGATACAGTATGCAGTTATCTATGTTGAAGCAACTTTTAAAGTTGAACTTGATAAATCAGTTGGAATATAAGCAAATCCAAAAAAAGTTAATGCGGGACTATGGGATTGTATCGAATATTACCGCTTGACTTATTAACTGTGTTGCACTATAATAAAAGCGAACACTACGATAGGAACACAAAAAGGAGGAAGATATGGAAGTAGAGATTATTAAGGCAAACAATCCATTTGATGAATCTTCCAAAGTCCGGAAAGTAGACCGCTTGAGGGTTGCTGCGTATTGTCGTGTCAGTACGGATGATGAAGATCAGATAAAAAGCTATAACTCGATGGTTAAGTATTATACTGAACTGATACAAAATAATGCACAGTGGGTATTTGCAGGTGTATATGCAGATAAAGCGATTACAGGAACAAAAGTTGACAAAAGAGAAGATTTTCAACGTCTGATACAGGACTGCATGGATGGCAAGATTGATATGGTTATTGCTAAGAGCTTGCCTCGTTTTGCAAGAAATACATTGGATACTTTAAAATATGTCAGAATGTTAAAAGAAAGGAAAATAGCGGTTTATTTTGAAGTTGAAAAGATAAACACCCTTAAAGACGGAGAATTTCTGATGACAATTTTAAGCTCTGTTGCACAACAGGAGGTGGAGAATACCTCGGCATATGTGAAAAAGGGTTTGAAAATGAAAATGAAACGTGGTGAGTTGGTAGGGTTTCAAGGCTGTCTAGGATATGACTATGATGTAACAACTAAGTCATTATCTATAAACGAAGAAGGGGCAGAAACTGTAAGATACATATTTGATAGGTATGTTGCTGGTGCTGGAAGTTCAATGATTGCTAGAGAATTGAATGAACAGGGGACAACAACGATAAGAGGAAATGCGTGGACTTCTTCTAGTGTAATGGGAATTATTAACAATGAAAAATACAAAGGAGATATATTATTAGGAAAGACATTTACAGTTGATCCAATTTCTAAAAGACGGTTGGAAAATCTTGGGGAGGAAGATAGGTTTTATGTTAAAGACCACCACGAACCAATTATTTCAGCAGAAATTTTTGACAGAGCACAAGAGATTAGAGAGCGGAGGAACGGGGGAAGAAAATCAGTTACTCCGGGAAAACGAGAAAAATATAGTAGACAATATGCGTTTAGTTGCTTGCTGGAATGTGGATTTTGTGGAGCGAATCTATCAAGACGAAGGTGGCATAGTAGTTCTAAATATAAAAAAACAATCTGGCAATGTGTAAAGTCTACAAAAGACGGGAAAAGGTTTTGCCCGGATAGTAAAGGTATACCAGAACAAGTGATAGAGGAAGCCTTTATTGAATCTTATAAAATGTTATGTGCAGATAATAAGGATGTTTTAGATGAATTTATTTCCAGAGTGGAAAAAACCTTGAGTGAAGATTCTGCGAAAGATAAGGTTTTGAAACTACAAAAAAGTGCAGATAATCTTCAAGCAAAGAGAAAAAAGCTATTGGAAAATTACCTTGAAGGAGTTGTTGCACAGGACATCTATGAAGAAACAGATGTAGGTTATGAGAGAAAGCTATCTGATATAAAAGCTAATCTATCAATGCTAGAACAGCAGATGGAAGATGAAGTTACTCTAAAACGGAGAATTGCAGACTTTAAGAAGGCATTATCGAAAAACGGTGTTTTGGAGGAATTTGATAGAGGAATATTCGAGAGTATAATCGAAAAAGTCATAGTTGGTGGCTATGATGAAGATGGAAACAAAGATCCCTATAAAATTACTTTCATATATAAAACAGGATTTAGGAATGAAATTGGAAATGCAAAAGAGCGTTTTGACAAGTCTAAGGGCATAGGGGACAAAGCTAAAGAATTGTGTTCCCATATCGTAGACGAGGTAAAAGATGTGTGTTCCTATGTTAGTGACAACACATGTTGAAACAGTGGCTCTGCTGACGAGAAAAGCCCCGTAAATCAAAGGTTTCCGCCGATTTTGGGAAAAAATGGATGTGTGTTTCAGTTTCCGCAGAATGGGTATGAGGGAATTGGTTTACCTAGGGGGATAGACTGTGGGTAGAGCGAGAGTTATCTTTTGGCGAAAGTCTATTATTTGGCAAAACAATTCGGCATTATATTGGGGAGTGTAATGTTGTCACGAGTATTACATTTAGCATTGATTTGAGACAGAAAGAGTCGGTGTTGTAGAACCTAAAGAAAGAGTGCCATTGTTAGCACTCTTTCTCTAGGTTTTGGTGTTTTCTATACTTCTGATTTTTGCTGTTTGGCTTGTTGGGAATTGTGCGCTCAATCAGTTTCTGCTCTAGGGCAGGGTTCAGATAGTTTTTGCGGAAAGTCGGTTTGTGAGAAAGTCCGAGCCGTTCCATAAGATCTGTAGCCGAGAGCGTTTCATCGCCGAGAGCGGAGAGAATCCGCTCAATCGGCGTTTTATCTTGATCGGTTACTTGGTCGCTATCTTGATCGGTACTGCGACCAATTACCGTAATCTCCGTCAGGCTGTCTCGGATGATCTCAAGTATCAATTCTACAAATCCTGCGCTGTCTGCCTGCTTGTCGGCGGCACCGAGAGCATCGTAGTACTCTTTCTGACGTGACTGAATAAGTTCTTCAATCGGCAGCCAGAAGAACATTTCTTTCCACTTGCCGAGCAGGAGACTGTGCCACATCCGTCCCATGCGGCCGTTACCATCTGCAAAGGGATGGATGAATTCGAACTCATAATGAAAGATGGCACTCTTAATTAGCGGGTGAAGCTCCGACTTCTGATACCATGCAAACAGGTTTTGTATATGCTCTGGCACGAATTCCGCCGGAGGAGCCATGTGGATCAGTACCTCACCATCAAAGACGCCTACGCCACCGGAGCGGAACCTTCCGTTCTCCGATACAAGACCGTTCATCATCAGCTTGTGTGCTTTGAGGAGATCATCCACGGATGCAGGGTTTAACCGCAGCATCAGTTCATAGGCTTCGTAGGCATTCTGCACCTCTTTGATCTCATTGGGATTTCCGAGAACGCGCTTGCCATCAAGAATTGCCGTTACCTGCTCCAGCGACAGAGAATTATGCTCAATCGCAAGAGATGAGTGAATTGTTCGGATGCGGTTCTCGCGCCGCAGGTGCGGGCTGATAGTTCCTTCTTGCAACACGGTAATCCGACCGACCTGTTCGCTGATCTCCGCAATCAGGGATGTCATTTTATCCGTCATGTGAAATGGCGGTTTATAGTCACTCATTGAAACACCTCCTTAGTTTACAAAGATTTCCGGCATGTTGTACTGTATATCTGCCGATTCGCGGGCAGCTCCGACATTCCTGCTCTGGAGCAGGGAACGACGCAGCTTTACTTCGCCGCCCTGTGTCATCACGACATATTCATCTCGATGCTGGCGAATGTATGTAGAGGTTTCGCGGGAGAATCCGATCCTCTGCAATAATATGGTGAGCGGATTTGTCGTTCCATATTCCACATACTCGTACCAGTCATTCTGGAAGGTTTCAAGATTGTGAAACCGCTTATATTCATTGGAAAAACGAAGGAAGTAGTTGGAAATGCTGAAAAGGATCACATTCTCAATTACCTCCAGCGTATCCGCAATCACGATATTCCTGTGATCACGGGAGTCATTGTAGCGTTCCTGCTTGCCATTAACCTTTACGCCAGATTCGGGGTTGTTTTGCTTGAATTCGATGGCCTTATTCATGATATGGCTGAGTCCCGTTCCCTGTATCCATTGAATCAGGATAACAGCGTACCAGCGTAGCATTCCGTGCTTTCCTGTTTTCTTGCTGACTCTGCCGAGCGTCTGACGTTCATATTTTTCCCATTTGAAAACACGGCACATCCGCTCAAGGAAATCCATCAAATCATCGTAGTTTACATTGCCATTGATATCCAGCCTTGGATAGCTCATTCCTCGTGCGATGGCGGTAGTGAGGTTTTCCGTCTGGTCTACGGACACATTGATATCATCGTCCGGCTTTGTAGCCTTATGTTCAAAGTTCGCCTTGATGAGATATTCGTCACCTTCTTTGAGAAACGGGACAAATTCTTTGTATACGAGACTGTTCCTATCCTTGGTAATGTCTCGCAGGAGAATCAGGGCAAACTTCCGCATCAGCGTATAGGATTCCTCTGACTGGTTCTTGGGGTGCTTGTCAAATGCAATTTTTCCTTCGCGCAGGGCGTCGACCACCGACCTCTTCTGTGTATTGGTAAGGCCGGACTCAATAGAGAGCTTTTGTGCCGGAACTTTCTCTTTCAACAGTTCCTCGAATTTTTCTTCCTTGACCTTCTCATTCATGCAGACAAGAAAGACATTTCCGTATAGGTTATATTCGATGCGTCCGACGCGGCCGATCAGGTTTCGGAAGTCAACGGCGTCCATGTAGGCATAGCCTTTTTTATAATTTGTGATGAACAGGTTGTCCGCCGGCATATTGACGCCTTCAACCAGAGTGCTGGTGCAGAAGATCGTTGTAATGCTGCCGTCCCGAAAAAGCTCCTCAATCCTCATACGGATGGCGGAGGGCAGATACCCTATGTGGTAAGCCACACCCTTTGTGATGATTTCCGCAAGGAAGTAATCTCCGTGGACTTCCTGCTTGATATCCCGTGAGAGCGCCCACACGTCCTGATTGGGAACGGTGGTGTGGATGGTATCCGCATAGGAGCGGGCAAGGGATACGGCCTGTGCAATGGAACTGCAATATACGATATTCTGCTTTGCCTTCCCATCGTAGTTGCGGCTGACAAACGGAAGTATGGTGTTCAGGCTGATGTCCCCGTCAAACTGTGCCACCTTGGTCAGCGACTCGGAATAGTCGTTAAACATACTGATGGAACGCTGCCCAAAACTGATCAGGAATTTGAATTGTGTCACAGGGGAGAACGAAGAGGACAGTTTCCTATCCTCAATCATCTCCAAATCAGGGATGCTTTTGAGATAAATCTCTGGGTTCGGAATGTTAGGCGAGGCAAAAATAATGTGCGGCTTCTCCGTGCGCTCTAACAGTTTGTCGATAACCTTGTAGTAAAACGGTCCGCGGCTATCGATTTCGGAGAGCTTGTGCGCCTCATCGACAAAAAGGTAGTGGATCGGCATATCGGGATTGCTGATCAGCAGATACAGCAACCGTTCCGGCGTCAGCACGAAGATGAAGTTGTGCTTTTCCTTCAACACAATAGCGCCTGCTGAGGTGACAAGCCGGTAGTTCCGCTCCTTGAGGTTTTCCTTCAAATCGTTGATGATCTTGCTTGTGACTTCGTTGATCAGCGCTTTTGTCGGAACTAACAGGGCAAAATTCTTCTGTATGCCGGATTCCACCTGATCCTTCAGAAACATCCGCATGATGAACGACTTACCCATTGAGGTGGGACCGGAATAGCTGAAATACTGGTCTGACAGGTGATCATATATCCGTTTCTGCGAACGGAGGAACTGAAACTCCGGCATGGCGGGAATCGTGAGCAGATCCTTCGTGTATTCCGTATAAACATGGTCGAGAATAGTGCTGCTCTGATAGTCCTTCGCTACGAGGTTCTTTCCCTGATAGTTCCCCGTACTGGTCAGCACGGAGCCTGCATAGAAAGCAACGGTGGGATCATCCGGGTAAATGCTGTAAAGGAGCGTGATGATTTCCTGTGCCCACATCTTGTGCTTGTCGCTGTTTGTAGGGTGTATTGATTTGGACAGAAGGTCGGCAAAACGCAGAGCATCGGTTTTATCTACGGGTTTGGAAGAACGGTCAATAAAGCCAAGCATCATCATGGCATAGTTATACAGGAGATTGTTGTGAATCTCTTTCAGATATGCGTTATGGTCGATGTCCGAGTAAATGGCATCCCCAAGGTGGATGGTTACTACTTCGTTCTCGTTCAATGCGACACACCTCCTCGCATGACACGCTCCATAATCTCTGTCTTATCCGTATCCGCATGATTCAACGGAAGAATATAAAAGTAGAAGGAGTGCGTACCAAGACTGCGACTGCTGATTTGCTGCGCAATATACGCAGCGTGGTTCTTTATGTCTGTGTCCATCTTTGCGTTGAGGACACTCTGATACTGAATGGTTGGATATGCGTTCGGATCAAGACCGAGCGTGTATCCGAGGAATACGCCGTAAGCGGACTCCGTGACGATATTCGAGCCTTTCTTCGGAATCACGATGTTTTTGATCTGTTGTGCGGTTTCCGCATCAAAATCCCGATTCAGGCTTGACGGCTCCAAAAGCTGTAAGCGGTTGATGTTGGTCTTTTCGATATCCTCAATGGCATCAAACGCTTGATCAATGGCGTCCTTGATGTCTCCGGCCACGCTGGAGGAGCCGAATACAAGCTGATAGTAAGGCTGTTGATGGCCCTCAAGAGAGAGAAGATGGATGCCATCGCATTTACTGCTATGGGCGTTTGTGGTCGTGACCAGTTCCACCTTGCTCATGATTTTCGGGGCATCCAGTATCTGCTCCAGAAAAGCATAGAGCAGTATCTCGCCTAATGCGTTGCCAGTATCCTTTTGACCTGGAGTGCCGTTGTTCGCCATAATCGTCATGGCTTCAAGCCCGATGCTTTCCATATCTTCGCTTGTTCGAAACTGCTCCAGCCTGGCCCTGGAAAATACATATCTGCCAATGTTTTTTCGGATGAACGACTGCAGGTCATCTGACACGAACCGGTTATTCATGACATTCAGATGAAACAGGCGCAGTTGTTCCGGATTTATCAGACCGAGCTTTTCGGAATGGGAAACCTCGGTGAATATGCTGTCGAAATCACTGCCCTTTATCGTTTTGTTAAGCATACAGCCGTCCTCCTAACTGATTATTCCTTCTTTTCCCCGTAAGGAGCAGGGGCTTCCGCCACCATCAGTGTTTCCTGCTGCGGAGCGAAATCGTAATATACGGTTTTGCGTTGTGTATCCGGCTTTGGCATCTCATAGGGCTTGCCCGCTGGGTTGTAGGTCAGGTTGAACACTAGGTCGGACAGCCATTTCTTAAACGACGGGTTATCCTGGAACTGCTTGAACAGTTCCATGTTGTCCGCCATGATAGAGAAAATGACTTGCTGCAAAGCCCGCTCACTTTCGAGTCGTGCGCTCTGCTCATCGGAGTTCCGCATGGCGTTCTGATAGGTCTCGTCCTTGGAAACCATCTCCGGGATGGCGACAATCTGCCGCTGAACATTTTCCGGGTCTTTCCAGTTGATGTTGCCGAACATATCATTAAAGTCTGCCACGATGCGGGAAAGCAGATCCATTTCCGGCTCCACGACGTGTCCCGTCTTGCCTGCAGGAACAGGCGCAACTTCCGCATCGGCATCTTCCAGTTTGATGGAAATCATTTCTCTTGCTTCGTTGCGGTAGCTCTTGAGGTCGATGACTTCAAGGATACCCGCCGAAAGATCGTCGTCCCGTGGAGACGGCAGTTTCGGAATCAACAGGTTCAAGAAGATGGACAGCTTCTCCCATTCCATATTTCCGTAAGGCAGTATCGCACCGAGAAAACCATAAGTTCGTACAAAGGACTTCGCGGTACTCTTAAACTTGATCTGATCATTCGTCTCAAGCTGTTTATAGACAGCTGTACAGACGTCAAGGGTGGGATCTAGGCGGTCACGTTCAGCTCCGTTCAGGAATAGATCAACCACTCGCTCGATATCCTCGGTCGTATACACCTGGTAGGCTTCCATATCGGAAATAAGGTCGTACAACTTATTCGGATTGGTTTCTCCCGATAGGATGGTCGTGCGATAGAAAGTGGAGAAGGCTTTCTCAATCACCTCCGGCTTGTTGGCAAAGTCAAGCACAAAGGTATCTTCCTTGCCGGGGCAGGCACGATTCAGCCTGGAAAGTGTCTGTACGGCTCCGATATCATAGAGGGGCTTGTCCACATACATGGTGTGTAGCAGTGGCTCGTCAAATCCTGTCTGAAACATATCCGCAACGATCAGGATGCGATAGGGGTCTTTCTTAAATTCCTTCGGTATCTTCGCATCTGAAAATCCATTTATAGCGGCAGAGGTCAAAGCCGGTTCTTGACCGTTATATTTATGCTCACCAGAGAATGCCACAATGGTTTTGTACGGGCTGTGACGTTCTGCAAGGCACTTGTTGATGGCGTAGTAATATTCGATGCAGCGCGGGATGCTGGCGGTCACTACCATCGCACGGGCTTTGCCGTTTATCTTCTTATGGGCAATTACCTGCTCGTGGAAGTGGTCTACCATCATAGCCGCTTTTTTTGATATGGTATTGGAATCGCTCTCCACGAAGGAGCGAAGCTTCTTCTGGGCGCGTTTCTTATCAAACATCGGGTCATCCTCAACCGTTTTCATAATGCGGTAGAAGCTGTCGATGGTGGTATAGTTCTTCAGCACATCAAGGATGAAGCCCTCCTGAATGGCCTGCTTCATTGTATAGACGTGGTACGGCTTTGCCTTCTGTGTCCCATCCTCATTCAGAACAGGATTGCCGAATTCGTCAAACATCTTCTCGCCGAACATTTCTAGGGTCTTGTTCTTCGGCGTTGCGGTAAAGGCAAAGTAGCTGGCGGTGGTCAGAAGTTTCCGGCCTTCCATCATGGCATTGATCTTGTCCTCGTTATCCATTTCTTCTTCAGATGCAAGGCCGGAAAGGGCAAGATTCATCTGTGCGGAATTACGACCGCTCTGACCGGAATGTGCCTCGTCGATGATGATGGCGAAATGGTTGTTTTTGTGTTCCTGTCCTATTTCCGTGACAATATACGGAAACTTCTCCACAGTAGTAATGATGATGCGTTTGCCATTCTGTATTGCCTTTCGCAAATCCCCGGAATGCTCCGCCCATACTACAGTATTCCTGACCTGCATAAACTGCTTGATAGTATTTCGTATCTGCTTGTCCAGAATGCGTCGGTCGGTGACCACAAGCACGGAATCAATCATCGAGTGGCCATCTTTTTCAAGTCCGATCAACTGATGGGCGAGCCACGCAATGGAGTTGGACTTACCGCTGCCTGCGCTGTGCTGAATCAGATAACGCTTGCCGACGCCATTCTCTGATACATCCGCAAGGAGCTTTTCTACGGCATCCAGCTGATGGTAGCGTGGGAACACCTGCTTGATGGTTTTCTTTTTGGTGTCCTCATCCGTTTCTTCCACAACCTGAGCATAGTTCTCAATAATCTTGGAGAGCTTGCGCTTGGTCAGGATATCCTTCCAGAGGTAATCAGTCATCAGGCCGTCCGGGTTAGGCGGATTGCCTGCACCGTCCTGATATCCCTTGTTGAAGGGCAGAAACCAGCTGTCCTTTTTTGCCAGTTTTGTGCAGAACTTTATCGTGGCGTCATCCACGGCGAAATGCACCATACAGCGTTTGAAGGAGAAAAGCAGGTCGCGAGGATCGCGATCATCCATGTATTGCTGGATGGCATTTTCTGTGTTCTGCTTGGTTAGCTGATTCTTTAGTTCCATCGTGATGACCGGCAGGCCGTTAATAAAAATGCACAGGTCGAGTGCGAGTTTGGAGGCATCCTGGGAATAGCGGAGTTGCCTTGTCACGCTGAAAATGTTCTTTTCGTACATCTCTTTCTGTTTGGCATTGTTCTCAGTCGGCGTAAGATAGAACATGATGAGGTCGGCAGGATATACCTTGACACCGTTTCGCAGCACATCAATGATGCCGCGCTTGGCAAGCTCACCCCGCAGGCGGTTCAGAAACTGACGCTTTTTGGTGTCGGAGACGAACACACTGAGTTTTTCCATTTCCTCTGGCTGGGTATCCTGCAGGAAACGGAAGAGACGTGTCTCATCCATCGCATATTCCTTGTTATAGTCTTTGTTTGTGCCTTGTTCATAGCCATTCTGTTCGACAAGCCACTTCACGATGAGGGATTCAAGCCCATCTTCTTTTGTGTTCGTAAAAGGCATAATCACTCCTCCTGTTCGTCAGTTTCTTCTATATTGGCATCCTCGTTAGAAGCGGTATCGATTTCATCTGCCACATATTCATAGTCTGGTATCTCAATGCCACGGACATCGATCTTGCCGGTAACCACATCGGAAATCAGCCGAGTCTTGAATTCATCAAGAGCCGCTATTTCCTGCCTGATAGTTTCAATTAGTGCCACATATTTTTCATGCTGCTTGTCCAAATAGGTGGCGAGTTCTTTCTGTTCATCCATAGGCGGTATAACAACAGGCATCTGTTTCAGAAGATTCTGCCCAAGTGAAGCCCGGATGACAATGTTCATCATCGAAGAGAAATGGTTTCGTATAGCTGGAATCTGAAGGTAATACTTCATATAATCGATGTCAACGAGAGCAGTGCGAGGGCGACACCGAATCACAAAGCCAGAGAATACGGCTTTATCTATCGTTTGTTTGCACACAGCAGCCATGCCGACTTCTTCAATATTTTCTGATGTGCGGGTGAAGAAAATATCTCCCTTGCGAACAGAAAACACCTCCTGTTGCTGTTCGTTGGCTTGTGCAACACCACTCACGGTTTTCGGTAATTCTAAATGTCGATATACATCTCCATATCCGACAAAAGGTGTGCCGGAGGTGAAGAAATCACCAGACTCACTGATGCCATTCTGAAACGAGCAAAATCTGCCAAGTTTTACGACATCCCAATCTGTAGGAATTTTGCCAATCCATCGATTACTGCTATCTTTTAATGGGGAACCATGCAAACCATGAAGAACTGAATCGCTTACAATTCTTCTTTCTTGCTCCTCAAGAGCCTTTATCTGCTTACACTTTATCGAGATAAGTTTGTTGATGCCTGACACCTTCCAATCAAGAAAGCGTACAATCTGATCTTGCTCAGAGCGAGGAGGCACTGGCAGAAGTACATTCCCCAAATAGTCCATAGAAATACGCATACGAACGGAAGTCAAAGTGCCATCTTCGCTTTCGTGCATAAGAATTCCCTTGCCCAATCCAACAAGACTTCTTTGAAACGGAAGCAAGCGAAAGATGTAGTGGTAATACCAGATATTCTCATTCTTATGCGGATAAAACGCATAATATACAGGACTAATCGCACCGTAATATCTCGACACGCCTGCTGCACCCGATACAACATTCATGCAGTTTACCAGCAGGTCATTTTCGTGACACACATTGTACTGTGTAAAGTCACTCTTAGGTTTATTGCCGCCTGTCCCTTCTTTCTCGGCATAAGGAACAACCCCCTGTTTTGCGGTCAGAGAGAGGATATTCTCTGTAACAATAGGTTTATTGCGCTCCTTCCGCATGGCAAAGACAGCCTTCATACGCTTTGCATCCCAATGCGAGGGTATCTGTTTTGCCCACTTCTGGTTTATCGGAGCATAAGAGGTATATGCTTTATTCATTCGCAATTCCTCCTACAATATCTGCCAACATCCCATCCGCTTCTTTTGCGAGCGCATTAAGCGTAGCAATAATGTCATTCATTTCGCGGATTTCAGCAGGTTTGTAAAAATACTTTGTGAAGCTGATTTCATAGCCAATTTGTGTTTTTTTCTCGTCCACCCAAGCATCCGGCGCATAGGTCAGCACTTCGTTCTTCAGGAAAGCATCGATACCTCCGTCATAGGTAAACGGAACAAGTTCAGAATCACGAAGATCGCTATCGCACTCTCCGTCAATAGGCTTTGCAGTCGCATCTTTCTCCGTGATGAACGGACGGATTTTTTTCAGTGTACTAGCCTTGAGCTTTGTAGCTTTTGCAAAAGCCATCCAATCATCGGTAGGTGTTCCTGCCGGAAGCGATGTGAGAGCTTTCTTAACCGCTTTCAGTTCATCTGCTTTTTTGAAAGTATCTGCAGGTATCGTTCTGTTCGGATACACACGCAGACGCAGAGGACGCTCTACCGTAATCGACCAGTAAGCGAAATCTTCATTATTGAAGATCATACTGACGTCACTTTCTTCCATTTCAAGAAAAATGCGAACTATTTCCTTACGAATGCTTGGTGTGAATTCACAGTTTTTCTTCCCCATATTTCGTGGCAATGGTGACTTCATCTTGGATGCATCAATCAACTGAATCTTACCTTTTCGACGATCTTCCTTCTTGTTGGAAAGAATCCATATAAAAGTTCCTATACCCGTGTTGTAGAACATATTATCAGGCAACGAAATAATTGCTTCTACGAGGTCGTTCTCAATTAAATACCGACGAGCGTTGCTTTCGCCGCTACCTGCATCACCTGTAAAGATGGCCGATCCGTTATGAACCTCCGCTATGCGGCTGCCAAGCTGTGTGTCCTTTTTCATCTTTGATACGTTATTCAACAGGAACAGAAGCTGACCGTCGCTGGTACGCGGAATCATCGCCATTTCCTCGCCACCCTCCAAGTATGTATTGAATCGGGTGTCGAGGATTTCTTTTTTGCCGCCCATCTTTTCTGCATCGGTTTTCCAGCTCTTTCCGTAGGGCGGATTGGAGAGCATGAAATCAAACTGACGGGACGGATTTTGGTCGGAGGAGAGCGTGGAGCCGAATCCGATATGCTCTGCTTGATCGCCGTCTCCTTTCAGTAACATATCCGCCTTGGCAATGGCATAGGTCTCCGGGTTAATTTCCTGTCCAAAGAGGTGGATGGAGACCTTCTTTCCACGCCGTGCAGCAAGCGTGAGAAGTCTGTCCTGGGCGACTGTGAGCATGCCGCCTGTGCCGCAGGCTCCGTCATAACAGGAATAGGTGGCGTCCTTTATCTGATCAGCCACAGGAATGAAAATCAGATCGGCCATAAGTTCCACGACATCCCTCGGCGTCCAGTGTTCCCCAGCTTCTTCGTTGTTTTCTTCATTGAACTTGCGGATAAGTTCCTCAAAAATCGTACCCATGCCGTGGTTGTCCAGTCCCGGATGGCGGAGGATGGTTTTCTCGTTATCCTTGTAGACCGGTGCAGGGCTTAGATTGATGTCCGGCGAGATAAATTTTTCAATGACTGCGCCAAGGATATCCGCATCTACCATTGTGGCGATCTGGTTGCGGAATTTGAATTTATCGAGTATCTCTTGCACGTTCGGAGAGAAGCCGTCCAGATATGCCTCGAAATCCGCCTTCAGCGTTTGCTTCTTGGAGCGGCTGGTGAGATCACGGAGCAAGAAAGGTGATGCGTTGCAGAAATCCTGTCCCGCCGCATTGCAGAGTGCAGGCCACTGATTGTCGATTTTGGCATCGTCAAGTTTCTTTCTCATATCGAGGACTTTCTGCTTCGAGTCCTCCAACATGGCATCCAGTCTGCGAATGACGGTCATCGGCAGGATGACATCGCGGTATTTGCCGCGCACATATACATCCCGCAGGCAATCGTCTGCGATTCCCCATATAAAATTTACAATTTGATTGTGAAGCTGATTATCCATTGCGGTTATGCTTCCTTCCTGGCATAGTTTTGCCCATTATATAAAATCATCTGTCCCATAATGGGAACTTGATGCTCATTATTCCTCTTTTTTGCGGTCGTCTGCACCGCCAGCCTTGATCCATTCGTCAACCTCGGACAACTTGAATTTCCAGAGCTTTCCCATTTTATAAGCAGGCATATCCCGCTTGGCAATCCACTGTAAAATGGTTTCTCTTCCGATACCGAGATACTCCTGTACCTCTTTGAGCGTTGACCATTTTTCAGGTGTTTGATTATTCACTGTGTATTCCCTCCGTCTTTGCAGAATGCTTTATTTATTACCATTATCGTAACTTTCAATGTACCGTTGCTGCCGGGGAAACAATCATCCCCGTCCGCATTGACCATTGCCCATGTACTGTCATGCCGACCTTCCACGCCTCTGGCATCAAAGGTAACGGCCACGGTTACCGTTTCTCCCGGATTGGTATTCGGGATATTTATGCTGTCCGTATCGGCTCTCGGCGGAATCTGCTTGTGATTTGTGCAAATCAGCTTCCTTCCAGTCCAACGCACCTTGCCCATATTCCTGATTACCCATTCATGGGTGATTTTTTCATAGAAGTCGAGTTTGTATGTGCTGCTCCGATCAGACTGACTCCAATAAGAATCGCCATCGTAGAGAGGCTGAAATGGTGCGGAGAGCGTATCGACGGTCTCAGTCAGATAGCGTTGGTATTCGGCGACAACTACATCGACGTGGTTGTCCGGCTCATGGATGATGATTTGAAGTTGCTCCGATAATGCCCAGGAAAGTGCGGTAAGACTGGTTTCCGCATTTCCCGGAAGTGAGAACTTATTCATGACGGTTCGAACTTTATCGGAATCAATGTGTTTCTCCAGATAAGCAGTGACTCCTTTTTTGTCTATGGGGTTGCTGAAACTCCTGCGAATCTTGCCGGAGAGGGGCTTGCCTCCGTTGAACAGCTTTGTCGGATAGTTGGAGTGGCTGTAACGGTCAGAAGTGCTGAAGGTATAGCTGCTCCCGGCCGCTTTGAAGATGCCATCCACAAAGTCGCCTTGATTGGCAAGGTCAGTAATACCTTCGTAAGCGTAGCAGCAAAAATCATGAAATTCTATGAGAAGCACCTCCTTCCGAAGAAGTCCTTTCTTAAGTCCTAAAAGTCCTTTGTTTTGCGAAACCGAGCCTGATGCAAGTCCTTTTTCGGCCTGGTATTCTTTTTACAGGTTAGCGGGAAAGAACTGAAATCGCCTTCTGATAATAGTTGATATTTAATATACCACAAAAATCTATAAATTTCAATAGTTACAGGTGATAAAAGGCGGTAATAGATGTAAACAGACGATAATCGACTTTTTAACATGCAAGCCTAAACAAAATTAAATCTCTTAGTCCGAACAGCGCTATAAGGACGGAGGGATGCATAAGAGTTCGGAACGCAGCGATGACGGCTGCGTATGGAACGAAGATGCACCCACTGTAGTTTCGTGCGCTTTTTTTCGGTTATCGGAGCCTGTGGGCATCTTCAACCACAGGCTCTTTTTGTGTCTCTCCGTACTGCTCGGACGGAAACAAAAACTTTTCTGTGAGAAGGAGAAGAAATATACATCTGATGCATGCAATTGGCTAGAGTTAATGTCCGTGCAATTGATGATATGCGATTCATCATGGTGAATGGAAAATGCCTAATCTTATATATTCTCCGTTTGAAAAATAAAAAACGCAGAAAAAGAGGATGGAGATTGGGCGAATAAAGAGAAAGAAGAAATAGGAAAAAAATTCAGAAATATTTTCAAATCGGAAATGTCCCTTCCTATTTGAATTTTATATTCCTATCAGACGAGGACGAAAGGAGGTGAAAAGCCGTGAGTGCAAATGAAAGAAGGGCGGAGATCATGAGAATCATGGTTGCGCGAAGACAGGAAAATATGCAGGTCTTAGCAGCCGAACTAGGAGTGACGGACAGGACAATCCGAAATGACATTCTTGTACTCACGGCTGAGTATCCTCTGGAAACTTCAAGATAGGCTCTCGGAATCTTGAGCCTGCCGACCAAGGTTCAGCGGTCGGCTGAACTTTGAAAAATAAATATTATCCGGAATGGAACAGATGTAATAAATTTTGAGAAAAAAGGGCGCGG
>CAJTEM010000025.1 GCA_910575255.1 Lachnospiraceae bacterium
TTTGACAGTGCAGCGACACGTTGTCGCATATAAACTCTGCGTGGGATTTTCCTGCAAAGAGGTAAAAGTGACGGAAAGGCTATAGCCTTTCTAACTGATATTCCGAGAAGTGGAATGGCGGGGTAACGCCCTGAAACGCTTCCCTTGATACTGCGTTGGAAGAAACGGGACGTATTTCCCGCGACTGACACAGCACGCTGAAGTCGGCTGTCTGCACCCGCGACTGTCCCCTTTGGGGGATAAAGCAAAGCCGAGCCAGAGGTGGCCGGGGGTGTTAGGCCGGAGGTCTATAAAGTACCTATGTCCAGAATGCGGCTGACTACCGCTGACAAAAGCCCGAATGTACAGGTCTATAACGGGATATGGCAGAAATGCCATAGCCGTGAAAACGGCGTATGTGGGGTAAAGTAAGATTTGTCGATATGAAATTCCCTATGGTGTTACAGGCACCATCAGGCATACAGGCCTAAAGGGCAGGGTTAAGGGTATTATGCAAAGATAGGAATATCGGAACGTGGAAAGCCCCGGATGTGGAGTGGATACGCATGATGAAGCAATGGGCGGGAAAATCGTGCCGCCTTTTATGGGAGGTGCGGTATAACCGTTCTTAATCCGGGAGGAAAGAGCAGCCATGCTACCTGTGAAGCCGTGAACAAAGTAAGCGGTGGAGGGACGGGCTGTAGTCAGGAACAGAAACAAAATCATATTCAATAAACACGCATAGGTTCGAGTAGGACTAAGAAAGGCGAAAATCCAAACGAAAGTGGGGATAAGTAACCGACTATGGCAACAGGAAAGGCAAAGAAGAAAGATAAGTTAAGGCACGCCGAGTATTATGACTTCCAGGCAATTCAAGATAAGCTGTATGCCGACAGCAATAAAGGCAAAGTTTTCAAACATCTGGTTGAAATCATTGCATTACCCGAAAACATACGGCTGGCATACCGCAACATCAAGAAGAACCACGGGAGTACGACGCCCGGCACAGATGGAAAAACAATCACAGAATTATCAGCACTCTCTGATGAACAGCTTATATGCGCCATACAGCGCAAATTAAACTGGTATGTCCCACAAAGCGTCCGGCGGGTAGAAATTCCGAAAGGAAATGACCCAATGAAGAAGCGCCCGCTCGGAATACCGACGATTATGGACAGGCTGATACAACAGTGCGTATTGCAGGTCATGGAGCCGATATGTGAGGCGAAATTCCACGACCACAGTTATGGATTCCGCCCTAACCGAAACCAACAGCACGCAATCGCCCAGGTTCACAAAAATATGCAGAGAAGCAATCTCCACTATGTCGTAGACATAGATGTTAAGGGGTTCTTTGACAACGTGAACCACGGAAAACTGCTGAAACAGCTCTGGACAATGGGAATCCAAGACAAGAAGCTGCTTAGTATTATATCAGCTATGCTAAAAGCGGAGGTGGCCGGGATAGGATTCCCGGAGGTGGGTACGCCGCAGGGAGGTATTATCTCTCCCCTGCTATCCAATGTAGTTCTAAACGAATTGGATTGGTGGCTTGCCAGCCAATGGGAAGAAATACCAACGGAGTTCCCTTACAAGGAATCGGTCAATTACAACGGAAGCGTGAGCAAGAGCCATAAATTTGCCGCACTGCGGAGGACAAGGCTGAAAGAAGTCACCTGCGTCCGATACGCTGATGATTTTAAGATATTCACGAACAGCTATCAAAATGCGGTGAAGTTATTCCACGCAACCAAAAGCTGGCTCCATGAAAGGCTTTCTCTTGAAATCAGTCCTGAAAAATCGAAGGTGATTAACCTGAAAGAGCAGTATTCAGAGTTTCTTGGTTTCAAGTTAAAGGTTATCCCCCGTGGGAAACGGAGCAACGGACGCGCCAAATATGTAGTAGAGAGCCATATCAGAGAGAAATCTATTGCGAAAATAAAACCAAACTTAAAACGGCTGATTTACGACATTGAGTTCCCGTCACAAGGCAAACGTACTGAATATCAGGCGATTTGCCGCTACAACGTTTATGTAATGGGAATCCATGACTACTATCAATTAGCCACAAAGGTCTGCGACGACCTTACGCCATTCGCCTTATCTGTCCACAAGAGCCTGCGGGCAAGACTGAAAGAACGGGTTAAAACTGCAAAACAGGTCAGGAAAAGGAAACTTCCGTGTGAAGTCCCAAAAGTTATCAGGGAACGGTATGGGAAGAGCAAACAGCTCCGATATGTAGCCGGACACGCAGTTGTCCCGATAGGTTACATACGGCACAAGCCCCCAAAGTCCATGAACCGCAAAATCAATTCTTATACGCCCGAGGGCAGGGCCGAAATCCATAAGAATCTGGACAGAATCGATATGACGGTTCTTCATTACCTGATGAGGAACCCGGTTCTATACCGTACTATCGAATACAACGATAACAGGCTTTCACTATATTCGGCCCAAATGGGAAAATGTGCCGTATCTGGCAAAGTGCTTTCTATTGGCGATATTCATTGCCATCACAAAGTGCCACGGTATTTAGGCGGCAAGGACAACTATCAAAATCTGGTGTTGGTATGTGAAGATGTACATCATCTGATTCATGCCACAAACCCTGATATTATCAGAAAGTATATGGAAATCCTAGGCCTTGACCAAAAGCAGAAAGAAAAACTCAATAAGTTAAGAAGCCTTGTCCACGTTGAGAGTTATTGAGATGAAATAAAATCTGTTCCTGATGGCAAGCCGGGTGAGCTGAAAGGTTCACGCCCGGTTTAGGGCGGGGGAAAATCCGGAGATAACATCAAAGGATTACCTATCGCTATTCCCCCAGCTCCGGGAGATTATGTCCTATGACGAACTGGAGCTTGACCGCATCGGGGATCGGAAAACGGCAGTGTTCTTCATTATCTCGGACACCACCCAGACCTATAACTTCCTTGTGGCTCTGGCATTTTCCCAAATGTTCAACCTTTTGTGCGAGCGGGCCGACAATGTTCACGGCGGCCGCCTGCCCCATCATGTGCGGGTGCTATGGGACGAGGCGGCAAACACGGGGCAAGTGCCCCAGCTTGAAAAGATTGTGGCCGTGATCCGCTCCCGGGAGATCAGCTTAACCCTGTTCTACCAGCAGTTGGCGCAGTGTAAGGCCATCTATGACAAACACGCCGAGACAATCCTCGGCAACATGGACAGCGTGGTATTCCTCGGAGGCCGGGAGGCCAGCACCATCAAGGAAATATCGGAAAACTGGCTGGGAAAGGCCACCATCAGTATGCAGACCGACAGCCGCTCCCGTGGCCAGTCGGAAAGCTACAGCCAGAACACCCAGCGGCTGGGCCGGGAACTTATGACCCCCAGCGAGCTGGCAACCATGCCCGGGGACAAGTGCATTTTGCAGCTTCGGGGCCTGCCCCCGTTCCTGTCCCCCAAGTATGATTTGAAAAAGCACCCCAACTACCGCTACACGGCTGAGGCCGATAAAACAGGAAATGCCTTTCAGCTCGACAGGCTCATTAACCGCAGAAGGCGGCCCAGGCCTAATGAGATATGCGAGGTGTATGAGGTATCCGTGCCGGACAATGGGCTCACAAGCGAGGACGAGGACATCCTCAACTATGACGATATTGACGATCCGGATGCCTTTGCATAAATAGGGCTTTGGGACAAAGTGTCCCGAGGTTTGTTACCTGCCGCCAGAAATGGCGGCTTTTTTCATGGCCGGGAATATCCCGGAGAAATGGAGGCTATATGGAATTTTTCGCATCTGCTATCAGCACTTTACAGACCCTTGTTGTGGCTCTCGGCGCAGGTCTTGGCGTGTGGGGCGTGGTAAATCTCTTGGAGGGCTACGGCTCGGACAACCCTGGCTCAAAAAGTCAAGGCATGAAACAGGTCACGGCTAATTAAATGTAATCAAAAGAGGGAAGGAAAAGCACAATCCAGACGGAACCGGCGGTACAGTCAAGAAATATTTGTGAGTTAGCAAGAATCCTGATATAATGGGTATAAACGCCCATCCGGGCAGAAAGGCAGGGAGAAAAATGCACATCAGCTACAAACCGCTCTGGCACACACTGATAGAGCGCAACATGAGGAAAGAGGATTTAAGGCTTGCCGCTGGCCTGACCACAAATATGATTGCCAACATGGGCAAAGAAGGGAAACACATCAGCATGGACACACTTGCACGTATTTGCGAAACACTGGATTGTGGCATTATGGACGTGATTGAGCTGGTCAGTGACGAGCCTTCCACCACAGGAGGGAACGACAATGGAAAAACTGAAAGAAAGAATCACAGAGAACGGCATTGATTATATTTTGGTAGGCGAGTACTATGTCCTAGACTTGAAACTGTCGGATGAAAGCCGCCCCATCGAACGCTATGGGCGACTGCACAGGGACTATCTCAAGCAGGAACACCCCATACGGTACAGCTCCCTTATCCTGACAGGGGAATTATGGACATACCCTGTAGCTTTGAATATTCTGAAAAGTTATTGTAGTATAATAGAGACATCCAACACTAGAGAACAAAAAATATCGGGAAAATTTAAGATTTTGCTTGTATAATATAATTACAGCGACACAGGAAGGAGAAGGATACCCATGAATAGTTGGAATAGCGGTATACGTAATGCAATTTGTTACATTGAAGAGCATCTGACCGATGATATTGATGTAAATGAAATCGCAAGCAAAGCATTTGTGTCAAGTTTCTACTTTCAAAAAATATTTAATGTATTATGTGGATTTACAGTTGGGGAGTACATAAAAAACCGCCGTATGACTTTAGCTGCCCAAGAACTTTGTTCATCCGATATCAAGGTGCTTGATGTTGCACTGAAGTATGGATACAGTTCGCCTGACAGCTTTGCAAAAGCATTCACTAAATTTCATGGGATAACGCCTTCTCAGGCAAGAGAAAAGAATTGCAACTTAAATTCTGTTGCTCCGCTGAAAATAAAACTTACATTGGAGGGTGGTACTATGTTAGAGTATAAAATTGTGGAAAAAGAACAGTTCACAGTTATGGGAGTTTCTCGTAAACTCAATTCGGAAACTTCTTATCAAAAAATTCCTGAGTTTTGGCAGGAACATATGAAAAGCGAGAATGGGAAAATCGTATGTGGAATGTATGGGATATGCATGGACATTGAAGGTCAAAACTTTGAATATTTGATAGCTGATAATTACAGTCCGGCAAGCGAAGTTCCTGAGGGATTGGAAACAAGAGTAATTCCAGCCGGGACATGGGCAGTATTTCCCTGTTATGGAGCATTGCCGAAATCTTTACAGGATGTGAATACAAAAATATGGAGCGAGTGGCTTCCCTCCTGTAAGGTATATAAGCTTGCAGGTAATTATAATATTGAGATGTATACGAAAGATATGAATTACAGCGAAATCTGGATACCTATAGAAAAAAATTGATAACCAGAAATCTTGGTGAATCCTTTTCAATTTCTTGATAGTTCACTTCCCAACTGAATTAGAACTACCACAAAATGCCGTTGCATGGATAAAAAACCCAAGCAACGGCATTTCCTTATCTTCGCTTCATCCTGCTCAACGGGGAATCCTTATATGCCGGAGTTTTCTTCATAACATTCTTCAAAACCGTGCGCTCCTGCTCCGACAGCTTCTCATACCGGATTTGTAGCTGCGTACACATCAGGGCAGTGAACACATCCAGATAGGAACCCGGCACGGCCAGCGCCTTCTTTGCGTCCCTGATTAGCTTCATGCCATTGGAGCCGTCCGGCGCACTGTCCGTATCGTCCTTGTGCGCTTCCCTTATGGCATGGAGGATAGTGTCCCAAGTCCGGTGCGTGACCTGACAGAAATAATCTTCTTCCTGTACCTGCATGGCTTCCAACGCCTTTAACGCAGCATCTTCCTCCGCCTGCTGATATTGGGAAAGGACTTGCCCCCGCAGGACTTCCAGAAGGCTGTTGAAGTTTTGAAAGTGGGCGGTTGCCACACCATCCACATAAATCTCCGTGTCCGTCATCAGGGTAACAAAATCCTCATGTGTGGCAATCTCACACAGCAGCCGGTTGTTGATACGCCCGCTTTTCAACAGCTCCACCATGCTGTCACTCAAATGCAGCTCCGTAAGTTCCATGCCCGGATGGTTCCGGTTCTCTGTCAGGCAGAACAGGTAATCCGTTGACACGCTGTAAAATTTTGCCAGCTCCACAAGGTTTTTGTGGCTGATTTCCTTGAGTTCGTCATTCTCATAGCTTCCCAAGGCTGATTTGGAAATCTTTGTAGCCGCCGCCAGTTCCTCTAATTTTAAATGCCGCTCCGTCCTTAAATCCTTTAACCGCTCCTGAATCGTTATCCCCTGTTTCATGGCTTCCTGCTCCTTCCCTGCGGTCAGCTTTTGCCGCCATCCCCATTGTACCACATATCCATGCCGGGCGCATTTCCCTTTGTGATTCTTTTCAAAGGCGCAAAATGCGCTTTTGATTTGCCCGGATTTTCAGAAGTGCAAAATGCACATCTGATTTTGCACCCGTCCGGCAGAAAGCCTTTTCCGCAATCGTGGAATTTTTCAGATTTTGGGCTTTATTCCTGATTCGTGGACATACGGCACATGGTACAAAAATGTCATATGATATAGGCAGTTCATCGATGGATTATTCCAATCGAATGACCGGCCTGTATGGGATATGCTCCCCGGCGATGTAACGCAACGACTTCCGGCAGGGAAACGGAGGAACCCTGACCGGAACGAGCGTACCAAGGAGAGCGAAACGCCGCCAAAGACGGGGGCAGGAACAACGGCAGAAAGAACCGGCAAAAATGAACACCGAAACGATACCGAAACACAACAATCTCACAGGGCATAGTCTGCCCTGCCCGTAATACCAAGGGGGATTTTGGGGCGGCTCTACGGCTGTATTTCCCCTGAAAATCGCCCCGAAACGATACACAAAAAATCACTGCCCGCCCATTCCGGCTGTACCTGCTGAATCGGGCGGTTTTTCTATGAAGGAGGCACCATGCCGAGAATGTCAAAGAAGTTGAAGAAAGAGCTTGCTTTCTTCCTGAACGACCGGGGGCGCAGAAGCTACAACGGACTTTGCCGGAAATGCCAATATGGGTGCAAGCAGAGTTTCCGGGCTGTCATTATCGACTGCCCCCACTACCTATCCAAACGAGCCAAAAGGAGGACACAAATCAATGAATTGTGAATTTATGATAGCCAGTACGCCCCTGCCGCCCTGTATGCCGCTCCCAAAGGCGATGCTCCGGCTCCCGGTCAGCAACACGGCAAAGGTCATGTACGCCCGCCTGCTGGATGAAATCCTGACAAGGGGAACCGAGGACTGCAACGGGATTCTGTTTATCCGCTTCCCCGTCATGGAGATAGCGGCGGCACTCTCCCGAAGCCCCCAGACCTGCAAGCGTTCCCTGAACGAGCTGGAACAGGCCGGGATGATAATGCGTGTCCGTCAGGGAATCGGGGAGGTCAGCCACATGTATATCCTGCTCCCCAAGGAGGACGCTGCCCATGAATGAAAAGCTGGAAAAACTGAATCAGGAAATTGAAAAGACCGAAGCAAGGCTGCGGCGGGCGCAGCATAAGGAGAAAATGCTGGAACACCAGATAAAGACCCTGAACCGGAAGGAACGGACACACCGGCTCTGCACCAGAGGGGCTATGCTGGAAAGCTATCTCCCCCACCCGGAATCCGTGGCGGACGGGCAGGTCAGCACCATCTTAAAAGTATTGTTCCACCGGGGCGACACGAAGCGTCTTGTGGCACAGGTTCTAACCGAAAATCAGAAGGAGGACGCAGAATGAAATTTTCAAAAAGTGAACTGGACATCATCTATCAATATGCCGGACCGACCAAGGCGGAAACCCTTGCGGGCATGAAAGAAACCGTGCCGGTGATAAAGGACTTACTGACAAAGGCAATCGTGGAGAACGCCATCCGAAAACTGGAAAAGATACCGGAGCCGGAGTGCAGCCAGTTTGTTGCCGCAACAAAAGCCCGGTTCCTGACAGAGCGTGACAATTCCATCCGCCAGCGGCTTGCGGCGGCAAAGGCACAGGAGCCGATTATGCAGGGACATGACCTGTCAGGAAAAGAACGGTTCCACCCGGAAACCCGGCACATGATTACGCTGGAAGTACAGAAGCAGTGCTTTGTCGGTTTTAAGAGGGAGCGGTTCCGCTTCTTCCTCTCCGATGAAGGCTACCGGAACGCAAAATGCAGCGAGCAGGAGGGGGAAATCAAAATAAAGAGCCATGCCGCCGTTGTCGCCGGAAAGCTCTATCCTGACAAGAAGCCCCGACAGCAGGAACGATAAAAAAGCCTGTTCCAGAATCAAAGCGCGCCGGGCGCGTCTTGATTTTTGCGGGAAGTCTTAACGTGGACGAGCCGGGCGCGCTCACATTGGCGGCTTGCCATGTGTGGAAAAATCAGAACGAGCCGGGCGCGTTCTGATTTATGCCGCCTATGGCACAATCGGTACGGCTGATTCCTGACTTCTGGATATTCCGCTTGCAAATTTAGCTTCCAAAGTGACAAGTTGGAAAATCCCCCTCTGAAAGAGGGCGCATTATCCGAGATAAAAACTTATCCGAGGTAAATTGATTAAATCCGATGAATACAGCATTTGAAAACGATTATCTCGGATAATTAACCCCGCTTTCAATTGTGGGTGATTTGTACTTATCCGAGATAATTGGGTAAATCACACCTTTGCCTCTGATAATTTTTGAAATGGCAGTTGCTCTTTTCATAAATAATTATCCGAGGTAATTTCTTTGAAAGCCTTTCATATCGGCAGCTTTGAGAGTTACTTCGGATAATTGGAAATCTCGGATAATGCGCCCTATCCAAGAACTCGGATAGGGCGCAATTATACACCACTTTGGGAAGTGGTGCATTGCGCCCTGCCGGGAGCGCCCTGCGGACAGCAGATGATTTCCGTAGATTTTCAATCTGCTCCAATCATCACAGGGGAAGCTACCCTTCCCCTGCGCTGGCTTCGCCAACTACCCCTTTATGGGCTTGCCACCCGAAAATCTTTCAGAAAAGGTATTCCATTTAGCAAGTTAAAGCTGTATAATAGAGCCAGCGACAAATCGGAATTGACGGAGGGAAACATGATTACGCCTAAGTTAGAAACAGATAGATTGATTTTAAGAGAAATCCATTCAGACGATACAGAAGCGATTTTTAGCTGTTGGATGCAAGATGAAAATGTATCAAAGTATATGTGGTGGAAAGCAAGTGATGACATAAACGAAGCAAAAGGCTTTGTGAAATTTGAACTTGGAAATTTGGAAAATGACAAGTGGAATAGATGGATTATCGTTTTGAAAAGTACAAACGAAATAATAGGAACTTGTTTGATTTTTTTCAATGATGAAGAGGGACATTGGGATATTTCTTACAATTTGGGAAAGAAGTTTTGGAGTAACGGATATGCGACCGAAGCTATGAGTGCAGTTATGAAGTACGCAGTTAAAGTGATGAAAATAAAAGAAATCAGTACAACGTATGCGATAGAAAATTCGGCATCAGGTTATGTTCTTCAAAAATTAGGGTTTGAATTTATAAAGGAAGTACCCTATGAATGTAATGGTGGAGATATAGTTACAATGGGAAGATATTGTAGATATGAAGCGAGATAAATTCCGGTTTGACGAACTGACAGTCTATCAAAAAACTGAATAATTCACCGTCCATCAGCGGCACACCCAAGCAGGAAATCTGAAAAGGTATCCTGCTCTTTTTTTGCCCGGAATCCGGGAGAAAGGAGGGCGCACACTTGCCATGCCCACATTGTAAAATCACCATCATCAAACGGAGTAATAACGAATCCGCTGTTTCTGCCGCCGCCTACCAGAGCGGCGAGAAGCTGTTCTCTGAATACGACCAGGAGCAGAAATACTATCCCTACAAAAACGAAGTTACCCATAAGGAAATCATGCTCCCGCCCCATGCGCCGCCGGAGTTTGCAGACCGCAACACCCTATGGAACTCTGCCGAAGCGCAGGAAAAACAATGGAACTCCCAGCTTGCCCGGAGGTTCGTGCTTGCCATCCCAAGGGAAATCCCGCCGGGACAGTACGCCGACCTTATCCGTGACTACTGCCGGGAGTTTTTTGTTTCCAAGGGCATGATTGCCGACTTTGCCATCCACGACAAGGGGGACGGCAACCCACACGCCCATATCCTGCTCACCATGCGGGCGATGGACGAAAAAGGGAAATGGCTCCCCAAGAGCCGCAAGGTATACGACCTTGACGGGAACGGCGAAAGAATCCGGCTCCCGTCCGGCAGATGGAAAAGCCACAAGGAGAACACCGTGGACTGGAACGACCGGAAGTATGCCGAAATCTGGCGGCAGGGATGGGCGGACACAGCGAACCGCTATCTGGAAGCAAATGGCCGCCCGGAACGCCTTGACCTGCGCTCCTATGCCCGACAGGGGATTGATAAAATCCCCACCGTCCACATGGGGCCAGCCGCCTGCCAGATGGAGAAGAAAGGAATCCAGACCAACATCGGCAACCTGAACCGGGACATCAAATCCGCCAACTCCCTCATGCAGTCCATCCGCCAGATGGTGCGCCAACTGAAAGGCTGGATTGCCGATTTAAAGGAGAAAAAGGCCGTGCTGCTGGAAGCGTTGGAGCAGGCCAGGGAGCCGACACTCCCGGAGCTGCTTTTTCAGTATCTGGAACAGCGGAGCGGGGAACGTGCCGGTTGGACTTCCAGAGGGAAACTGAAAGGTACGGTTGCCGACTACAATAAAGTGCAGGCGACTATGGACTTCCTGCGGAAGAAAGGAATCACCACCGTGGAGAGCCTTGACGCCCGGCTGGATGAAATCAGCCAGAACGCCGTTTCCGTCATGGGGAGCATGAAAAAAAGTGAGAAGCGCATAAAGGCCATCAACACCATGCTGTCCTACATTGACAAATATGAAGCCAACAAGCCAGTCCATGCGGAGTATGCCGCCATCGGCTGGAAAAAGAAAAAGGAGAAGTTTGCGGAGAGCCACCGGGAGGAACTGGACGCTTACAATGCCGCCATCCGGTATTTTAAGGCAAACCTGAAAGGCAACTCCTACTCCCGCAAAGATTTGGAATCCGAACGAGAACAGCTTGCCGACGCCCTGACCGGACAGAGGAAGGAGCTGGAAGCGGTTCAGGCAGACGTGAAGGTACTCCGTGACGTGCGCCACTGGCTCAACCAAGTGCTGCCATCCGAGCAGTACCGCCAGACCGCCGATCCGGGGAGGAAACCGTCCGTACAGGAGAGCCTGAAAGGGCGGCAGGAACGCATCCGGCAGGAGCAGGCGGGGAAACAGAAGCCGCCCCGGACACAGAAACAACAGAATATGGAACTTTAAACAGGCACTTGTTTTGTGATTTGAAATCGCTGGCAGGTGCCTTTTTATTTGCAACAAGAGGGATTTACAGACAACGTGAACGACATTGTGTCGCTCACGTTGGGATTATCAGGAGGGAACGCCTATTGAACGTATTTGAAGCCGTGAAGCAGTCCGTCACCACAAGGCAGGCTGCGGAGCGTTATGGAATGAAAGTAAACCGGAACGGGATGTGCGTCTGCCCGTTCCACAACGATAAGAACCCAAGCATGAAGGTTGACCGCCGCTTTTACTGTTTCGGCTGCGGAGCCACCGGGGACGTGATTGACTTCGTTTCCCGGCTCCACGGTATCGGCAGTAAAGAAGCCGCCCTTATGCTGGCACAGGACTTCTCCATCCCCTACGAGGACGGGAGGAACGCTGGGAAGCAACCCATCCGGCCACGTCTGCGGCGGGAAACCGAGGAACAGAAATTCAAGCGGATGGAGCGGCACTGCTTCCGGGTGCTGTCCGACTATTACCATCTCCTGCGCCGCTGGAAGGAGGATTATGCCCCACGACAGCCCGATGAAGCATGGAATCCCCGGTTTGTGGAAGCCCTGCAGAACATGAGCCGTCTGGAATACCTGATGGACGTGCTTCTCTCCGGGGACATCCGGGAGCGGGCAGCACTTATCACAGACTGCGGAAAGGAAGTGAGGAAGATTGAAAGACGAATGGCAGAGCTTGCCGCCCCAGATACGGCAGGAAATAGCGAACATGGCAGACAGCGCCGAGCCGCCCCGGAGCGTTGAGGAAGTCAAGGCCATGCTGGAAACCACCGAGAAAGGCGGCTTCCGCAACAGCATGAGCAACTGCCTGACCGTGTTCCAGTGCGACCCGCTCCTTTCCGGGGCGGTTGCCTACAACCTGCTGACCGACCGCACCGATATTTTAAAGCCAATCGGCTACAAAAGAGCCGTCGGAAGCCCCATGACCGACACGGACATGAAATATATCCGGCTGTATCTGGAAAAGACCTATGGCCTGACAAGCGAAAAGAAGATACAGGACGCCGCCGACCTTGCCGCCAATGAGAACAGTTACCACCCTGTCCGGGATTATTTAAACAGCCTGACATGGGACGGAACCGGGCGGATACGTTCCTGCCTGCGGCACTTTCTGGGAGCCGGTGAGGACGATTACACTTACCAATCCCTGCGCCTGTTCTTATTGGGAGCCATCCACCGGGCATTTTCCCCCGGCTGCAAGTTTGAAGTCATGCTCTGCCTTGTAGGAGGGCAGGGAGCCGGGAAGTCCACCTTCTTCCGCCTGCTGGCGGTCAAAGACGAGTGGTTCTCCGATGATTTACGGAAGCTGGACGATGATAACGTATACCGAAAGCTCCAAGGCCACTGGATAATCGAAATGTCGGAAATGATTGCCACCGCAAACGCCAAGAGCATAGAGGAAATCAAGTCCTTTTTGAGCCGCCAGAAGGAGGTCTACAAGATACCCTATGAAACCCACCCGGCAGACCGCCCAAGACAGTGCGTGTTCGGCGGCACGTCCAACGCCCTTGACTTCCTGCCCCTTGACCGCTCCGGCAACCGCCGCTTCATCCCCATACAGGTATGCCCGGAGCAGGCGGAAACACACATCTTAGAGGACGAAGCCGCTTCCAGAGCCTATATCAGCCAGGTATGGGCGGAAGCAATGGAGATTTACAGAAGCGGCAGATGGAAGCTGACGTTCAGCCCGGAAATGGTGCGCTACCTAAAGGAACACCAGCGGGACTTCATGCCGGAGGACACCAAGGCCGGGATGATTCAGGCTTTCCTTGACAGCTACCCCGGCGATACGGTCTGCTCCAAGCAGCTTTACAAAGAAGCCCTGAACCATGATTTTGACGAGCCGAAACAATGGGAAATCCGGGAAATCAACGAAATAATGAACCAGTGCGTCACCGGCTGGAATTATTTCTCCAACCCCCGGATGTTCGCCGGGTACGGCAGACAGAAAGGATGGGAACGGGAGCAACCGGCAACGGACACTGGCAACGGGACAGAAAAAAACCCGGAGGGATTTACGCCAGTGCCGGAGCAGATGGAGCTTCCCTTCTGAAAAAATCTGGTCAGGGACAGCCCGTTGCACACTTCGTTGCTATCCCGTTGCCGAGCCGGTTGCCGGGCAAAATCCCATAACTACGGGCTTTTCTCCCCCTTTAACAACCAAAGCAACAGAAAAATAAAAGAAAAAGTATAAAATAACCCAACCACCAGACAAGGATTAGTTTCAAGGTTTTCCCGCGCCCGTTGCCGGACTTCGTTGCCGACCTTCCCTGTCTGGCCTTTTCATGTATGGAGGACAACTGCCTATGGCGAAAAATAAAACAGAGATTCATGTCACCACAGTATTTGACGGCGAGCTGGACGCTACGGACGTTTTCGTGAGCCTTATCGCACAGAAGCACAGCAGAAAAATAGATAAAGAATATCTTGCTAAAACACAAGAAATAAGATATAATAAAGACGAGGTTCAAAGTGACCGTGTTCCGTCTGGATTGTGCGGGTAAACGGTTATGATGAACACTTTTGAATATGCAGGGATGGACACACTCCTTGCCGGGAGCTTCCGGGCAGCTATCTATTGCAGGCTGTCCAAGGACGACGACCTTGACGGGACGAGCGCCAGTATCGAGAACCAGCGGGATATGCTGGAAAAGTTCTGCGAGAAGCAGGGATGGGAGGTTACGGCAGTCTATCAGGACGATGGCTTCACCGGCCTGAACATGGAACGCCCCGACCTGAAACGGATGTTGAAAGCCATTGAGCGGAAACAGGTAAACCTTGTGATTACAAAGGATTTATCAAGGCTAGGGAGAAACTACTTGCAGACCGGGCAGCTTATCGAGGACTTCTTCCCAAGAAACGGCGTGCGCTACATCGCCATGAATGACGGGATAGACACCATGCGGGACAACAACGACATTGCGCCCTTCAAAAATATCCTGAAGAACACGAGGCATTTGGGAGGGGTAAACTGCTAATTTCTCTCCAATTCGACAAATCAGTGTGCAACAATCAAATATCGCTACTGTTACAGAATGTTTTCGTCTGGCTGCTGATGCGGTCAGGCGTTTTTTCGCCCGATCACACCAGCCCAACAAAGCGGTAGTAAATTTTAATGTCCTGGTGTCTTTGACCGTCAATAATGGTCCGTTCTCCAACTTCAATGCGGTCAATCAATTCCTCAATGGTTTCCCTGTTCAATTCCTGCAAGTCCAGATACTGCCGTATGGTTCCGGCCCACTGGTGGATATTGGCGATGTCCTGCTGGGCTTTCCGTTCCCTGGCTAACAGGCTGTCCAGGCGTTCCGATTTCTGGATGCGTTCCTGCTCGTTCTTTTGAATCAGAACCGAGAAGGAATCGCCGCTGATTGCCCCGCTTACCTTATCTTCATAAAGTTTTGCGGTGATCTGTTCCAGCTCCTCCAAACGCCGCCGCAAACGGCTGATTTCCTGTCGGCAGTCCTCTTGTTGCGCGGCGCTTGCGGATTGTATGTGCTGTTTCAGCTTATCCAGTACAGCGGCTTCATCGGCTGCAACCGCTTTGCCATGCGCCCGGATTTCACTCAGCACCAGGTTTTTCAGGCTGATCTCAAAAATCCGGTGCCAGGAGCAGATGCTGTGTCCGGTAGTGGCAAACCGGGAGCAGAAATAAGAAGTATAGTGCTTGACAGTGCCATTTTTCCGGCGCTGTGTTTCGCGGGCGGCAACCAGAGGATGCCCGCAGTCCGCGCAGACCAGCTTTCCGGTAAACAGAGATGCTTGGGGCGGCGTATTGTTAGCGGAAATCTGTTTCGCCGCCTGATTGATTTTCTGGACAGCCTCCCACAGCTCCGGCCCGATAATTGCCTCGTGCGCGCCCTCATGGGAAATCCATTCCGATTCCGGTTTCCTTATCATGGTCTTATCCTTATAGGAACGGGAACCGGTGCAGTTCTGTGTGAGCGTACCGGCATAAACATCATCGTTCAGAAGGCTTCGGACGGTTGCGTAAGCCCACAGCCGGGAATACTTGCAGCTGCCATTTCCGTAATGGACCGCCCAGTACCAGCGGGGAGGGAGAATCCCTTTCTCATTCAAAGCAGCGGCGATTTTCCCATAGGCCATGCCGGACTGACGCATCTGGAATATCTGCCGCACAACAGCGGCGGATTCCCCGTCAATGACCAGCTTGTGTCTGTCCTCCTCGCTCTTGCGGTATCCGTAGGGAGCGTAGGCGGCAAGATACTGGCCGCTTTTCTTCTTGGCATGAAGCACCGACTTGACCTTGCTGGACAGGTCCTTGAGATGGTAGTCATTCATCAGACTGCGGAAGTGCAGCATATCGGTGTTGTCCCCCTCGCTGTCCAGGCAGTCCAGAACCGATACGAACCGGCATCCGAGGGAGGGGAAAATGACATCCGTATAACGGCCCACCTCCACAAAATCCCTGCCCAGGCGGGAAAGGTCCTTTACCAGAATCAGGTTAATCAGGCCATGCCTTGCGTCCTCCAGCATTTCCAAAAATCCGGGCCGCTGGAAGTTGCCGCCGCTGTACCCATCGTCCTGATAGGTCTTGACCTCTATCCAGCCGTTGAGCATGACGAATTTGGAGAGGATTTCATATTGGTTCTCAATGCTCACCGATTCATCGCTGGGGATATAGCCCTTCGCTTTTGCGGAATTGGAGGCGTCATCCACACTCAGGCGGCAGTAGATACCGACTTTATATTGCTTCGCCATAATCCTGCCCCCTTTCCTGTGCCAGCGCCCCGTCCACATTCCCGACATAGCGGTAGTAGACCTTGACCTCACAAATCCGCTGCCCGTTGACCTTCTGGGTATCGCCAACCTCGATCCGGTCTACCAGTTCAAAGAGAATGGTTTCGTCCAGTTCCGAGATTTCGGTATAGCGCCGGATAATTTCCAGCCAGCGGTCGGTATCCACCTGGTTTTCCAGGTGCGCCCGGACTTTCCTTTCCAGTTCCGGGACTGCCTCCGCCTTTTCTGCCCGTTCCGCTTCATATTTCTGCATCAGGGTCTGAAATACCGTCTGGGGGATGGAGCCGGTGCATTTGTCCTCGTAGAGATTCTGCATCAGGCGCTCCAAATCGGAAATACGGGCTAAGGAGGATTTTAATTCCTGCTCATAGGAGAAAAGCCGGGTGTGGGATTCCTTCTCCTTCAGCCGGAGAATCTCGCCCATCAGCCGGTCCGGGTCATATTCCGCAAAGCGGGCCTTTTCCCGGATGTCCTCCAATACCAGCTGGGTCAGCACTGTTTCATAGATGGTGTGGATGGTACACGCGCCCCTTCCGCTGCGGGAGTAGTTGCCGCAGATGAAAGAGCTGTACCGTCCCGGTCTGCCATCCTTATAGGTGAATTTTTCGATGTGGTTCCGCATTTTGAAACCGCAGTCGGCGCAGTACACAAGTCCGGTGAAGATGCTCTTGCAGCCATCGGACGGGGCGCTTTTCCGCACCTTCTTTTTGCCGATGCTGGCTACGGTATCCCACAGCTCCCGCGAAATAATAGCTTCGTGGGTCCCCTCCACCCGAATCCACTCGTCCTCCGATTTATTGACGAGCTTGCGGGATTTATAGGAAAGAGTGCCGCTTTTGCCCTGTACCATGTTCCCGATGTAGACCTCGTTGCGGACCATGTTTTTTACCGTCTGGTCAGCCCATTTGTGGTTGACCCTGCGGGGGTCGCTCTGGCCCTTGCGCTGGTAGTACAGCACACCGGGCGGCTGAATCCCTTCTTCATTGAGCGCCACCGCGATGGCGTGAAATCCCATGCCTGATGCTCGCATTTCAAAGATACGGCGCACAACCGGCGCGGTTTCCTCGTCAATCACCAGATGATGCTTATCCAGCGGGTCGCGCCGGTAGCCATAGGCGGGGTAGGTCCCCATAAATTTTCCGTTTTCGGCACAGGCTTTCTTGACCGCCTTGACCTTCTTGCTGGTGTCCCGGCTGTAAAATTCATTAAATAAGTTCAAAAAACACATGACATCGGTGCTTCCGTTGTCGCTCATGGTGTCAATTCCGTTGTTCAGCGCGATGAACCGGCACCCAAGAGAGGGGAACAGGTAATCCGTATATTGTCCAAATTCGATGTAGTTGCGGCCAAAACGGGAAAGGTCCTTCACCAGAATCACATTGATCCGCTTTGCCTTTGCGTCCTCGATTAACCGCCTGACGCCTGGGCGGTTGAAGTTCGTGCCGGAGTATCCGTCGTCGATATAGACATCGACCTCATTCCAGCCGCGCTGCCTGACATAGTTTTGAAGCAGCAGCTTCTGGTTCTCAATGCTGACCGATTCCCCGTCACGTTCATCGTCGTTACTTAACCGGCAGTAGATGCCCACGTTGTATGTTGTATCCATCATCTTTCTTTTACCTCCCGACCATCTCAGAATCCATACCTCGTGCGGCAAAATGGCTCCGCAGGTTTTACCCTGCATGAATATCTTACCGGAGAATCCACCGCCGCGCAATGATACGGCAGGCCGCGAGGCTTTCTGTTATTTGGAACCGCTGGCAGCTGGAATGGCTTCCGACATGGCGCGTCTGACTGCCAGCTGTTCCAGCGTCTTTCCCAGGTCCTTTTCTCCCGAAAAAAAGCTGGTGACACGATAAATGGTTTTCCCGATCCGCACCTCTTTGTAGGAGCTTGTCGGGGTTGTCTGTTTGGTCATAAAGACGCACCTCCGTTCAAAAATTGTTTTTGCTCTATGGTTAAAAAGCAGCCGTATCGAAAGATAAGGGCGGCGGTTGCCGCTGGATACCGTCCGGTACGGCTGCTGCAATTCTGTTTGGATGGTTCGTCATATTTGCCACGCCCCCTGACGATAGGGACATAACAGGCCGCTCCCGGCAGAGCTGTCATAACTCCGTAGCGCCGTTTTACTCGTGCGCCGCAGGGTTCCCCCCAAGTCTTTGGCGGGCCGTGAGGAAGTATCTTTAAGCCCCCGCACCATCATCGCGCCCGGAACGCCATCTCCGGGTTTAAGGCTGGACGTAGATCGCTCGGATTGCCTGTCTGTCATCACCTCCTGCAAGCAACCGTCCTGGCGGCGCGCCTTTTCCGCTTCGATACGGGTTATGTACCTGTTATGCCGTATATTCAGTTGTCAAGCTGCAATGAGGGGCAAGAGGACTTGTCCCTTCAATGTGTAGGCATTGGGAAAGGCGATTTGTTAAGCCTTTTTCAAAAAAATCTTGATTTTATTTATTCGCTGTGTGATTGCACTCCGGGAACAGTTCCACAGCCTTGCGACATCGGCCTGCCGGTATCCGTCCACAATGAGCAGGGTCAGCAGTTCCAGATCGTCCTCCGGCAATTTGCAGAGCCGCCGGTACAGCAGTTCATCCTCCAGGGAGGACAGCCAGCCAAACCGCCGGGAATCCACATCGCCGGTGTCCCAGGTGCAGGACAGGGATTCAAATTTTCGGAACAGGCAGGACTGCTCGCTCTCGTCCTCACACTGTTCGCTGGGAAGGGCCTGTACGCGGTTCTGGTAGGTCCGCTGGCTGCAAAACCAGGTCCAGTCATATTCCTTCATGGCCGCGATCTGCCTATCGTCCATACCGGCTACGCGGTATTCCTGTTCCAGCCGGGTCCATTCTGCATCAAACTTCCTTTTCTCATATCCATAGTGAAAGCCCATAGTTTTCCTCCATTTCGATTCAGGCGTGGTTGACGGGTGAATCGAATGGAGGTGGGGACCGGCAGCGGTACACATCGGGAGGTTTCCCTAAAAATCGACAATAAGAAACGCCAGCTTCTCGCAATGAGAAACTGGCGCAACAAAAAACACCATGATTATGCTGATTTATATGGATTGATAATACTGATAGATAACTATAATATCCCGGAGGAGGGCCTATGCTTTTTTTAATTGATATATGTCATAGCTATTACAAATGAATATTGCAGACATGGCGGTATCCTCCTATACACCGCCCATGCTGATTGCTGAGGGTCATCTGGAGGTCTGCTTTTTAGCAAAAAGAAACGGCGGCCTTGATCTACTCAAAACCGCCGTATCCGTCAATGATACAGGAAAGCGCAAGAAATCCTCTGCCCGTCAGCGGTTTTTTTCTTTTCCCCGCTGTGGAGGCAGATGTTTGGATATGTAGGCTCGTTTCATTCCACAAAGAACAGAACCCGCCGGGCCAGCTCCGGGATATTTACCGGGGCGGTTATATAGTCGTTCACGCCCTCATGCCGGTATTCATATTCCGTGGCAAGGTCGTTGTTCTCGGTGAGGATAAAGAACGGCAGAAGCCGGACAGGGGGATTCTTCATTTGGAACATCCCTGCCACCCGCCGCAGCGTATGAAACAGCTCCATTGCTGTGCCATCCGGCAGTTCCAGATCGCACAAGATCAGGTCTATTTCCTCATCCTCAAAAATCCGGCACTTGGCCTCCCCAATCGAGGAAACCAGAATCAGGTCAAGGCCCTTTTGCAGCATAGCAGCCCGCAGCACTCCGGCGCTGGTATCTTCCGCATGGACAAAGAGCAGCTTATGAAAAGTTGAATCTGGTTCGCCGGATAACTGCCGGTAGGCGTATTCCACCAGCTTATCTTGCAGCAGCAGTCCTTTCATTTTGTCCATGCACAGCGTCGCGCCCCGGCGCATAGCCTCTTGTTCGTAGTCGTCCTTGTCATGGCAGGACGCCAGAATAAAAGGCAGCTCCTTATCTGCGGCCCGCACCTCGTTCAGAAAGTCCATGCCGGAACCATCCGGCAGATCGAGATTACAGCAGACCACCAGCGGCATTTCCTCTTGGATGGCGGCCCGCGCTTCTTTCAGTGTACAAGCCGTTTTCACCGGGTAGCCCCGGTGCTGTAAGTATTTTTGCAGACACCATGTATAGGTGTCGCTGTCGTCGATCAGCAGTATCTTTTTCATGTGTCCTCACCCCCAATATTGATTTACCACAAGCATAAACTACAAATGTTACACAAATGTCCGAGGTGCCTTTGATTTCGACAAAAAAACAGGCTGAATTGTTACAACGCTCGGACATTTCAAAAATTTTTTTGAGAAAAGGCGAAAAAGGCGGAGCAGCACACGCCGCCCCGCCGATCCCATACTATTATTCCATCGCCCGCATTTGTTCAATCAGGGATTGCTTTTTCTGTCTGCGAATTGTCCATACAGACAAGATTATCTCCATTCCGAACAACACCAGAATGAACAGGCCCATTTCCAAAACAGGGAATTTATAAGGTACTACATTTCCTGCAAAAGCACCTATGCTCATTTTTCTGCAAGCAAAGATGGAAGCCGGAAGCCCAACGATCAGCGTCGCCAATGTTGCAAAGAGCGCATAGCACAGCCCCTCGCAGATGTTCATTTTACATAGCTGCTTTTGGGTCAGACCGATGGAACGCAAAACACTGTTTTCTTGCTTTCGGGCTATCTGGTTAGAGAGTGTCGTGTTAATCAGGTTGATAACGCCAAAGAGGAATACCAGCCATGAAAGTACCTCCATGCTGCCAAATGCAAAGGAATTTGTCATTTCTTCATATTCAATCACTGTATTGATTTCATCTAAGGCAATATTACTATGGCTGGCAACAATATTTTTCAATTCAGCCCCCACATAGTCCGTTTTTTTCGGGTCGTTCACGATGCTCCATGAATAATCGAAAGAAGCGATTTCCGGGTGCAGTTCATGGAACAACGCTTCTGGTGCAAAAAAAGTCGCTCCATCTAAGTGCATCCTGCCATGTCCTGAATATGCCTTTGCGGGAGCATATAACCCCGATATAGTAACAGAAACAGATGGCTGTCCCTCTCCAAAAGAAATTTCAACCATTGAGCCAACCCCCATATCTTCATTCTTCTTTACCACATTATAGTCAATTACAATACTACGAGAATCTGTTGGCATGGTTCCCGCTGTCAGAGCTGCTTCAACGGTCGCATAATTCTGGTCGGTCAGCATATCACACATACCACCAGCTTGATGAATCTCCGTTTTATAAGTTGCATGGAGAGATTGCCTGCTTGGAATTATATCAGTAATGCCATCAATAGATAAGATTTCCTGCTTTAATTCCTCATTCAAAGGATTTCCCGCTGCCATAGTTTTTTCTTCTGTTACTTCGGAATCCAAATAAATTTTATAGTCACCGTCTGGGAAAAACTGTCTTGCAAGCGTCTCTGGGGAGCGCAGCAAAACAACGGAGGATACCACAAGCAGGATAATTCCACCCAAACTCAAAGACGCTATAATAGAGATTGTCTTTTTGCGGTCACGCTTAAAATTCGCAATTCCCATTGAAACAGGATTGAGCTTAATATTCTTTTTCCGACTGCGGATGTCCTTTTGCGCCGGGGTAAAACGGACGGCTTCAATCGGGGAAATCCCTGCTGCAATCTTTACTGGCTTACGGATGGAAACAGATACCATGATCCAACTGCTTATGAGTGTCAAAATAACCGTTGTCACATAGGAAACAGCGTTAAATCCCTTGGAAAACAGGAGAAAACCGCCGCATACGCCCAGCACTGTACCAATCAAAATTCCGATACTGCCGAGTTTGCGTCCCTCCCGCTTTACAATCCGCTTGATCTGCTTTGGCGTTGCACCAATCGTCCGAAGCTGCCCGTAACTCTGGATTTTGTCATTGATGGAGATGCGGAAGATACTCTGGATCACAATATAGCCGCCGATCAGAACAATGGCAATCACGCCAGCCATCAGTGCAAAATTAAAGGACTTAGAAACATAAGTAAAATACCTGTTGTTCATGCGGAGATTAGGAAGCTGATATTCCTCTGTAATCTCCCTGCAATAAGAAGTTATCAGTTCTTCGCCCAACTGGTCGCTGTTTTTGAAATGGACATAGGCGCGATAGCCAGTCGGGTCAAACCCTTTCCATTCTGTCAGGGCAGCGTTGGAAAGAATGATAGCGCAGGTATTCGCTTCTTTTTCATTTACGCTGTCCATAATGCCGGTAACGACATAATCACCATGAAAACTCTCGGTATCTAAGGTCACAGTATCCCCGATCTTGGCATTGTTTCCATAGGTGGAAAGAAAGTATTCGCTTACGACAACTTCATTTGCTTTTTCAGGAACCCGGCCCTCTAACAACTTCATCTGTGCCTTGGTAATCTCCATCATTTGCGCGTCGCAATACACATAGGACGCATGATAGCCTTGTTCCGAAAGTTCCTCACCCAGCATATAGTAGCCGCCTACGCGCTCAAACTCCGGCAGTCCTTTCAGGGTTTCAATGTCGTTTTCCTCTACGCCCAGCCAGACCGCCTCATAAGTATCGACAACCTGATTACGCTGCATTTGTGTCAGGGAAGTAGATACAATTCCCGTAAAGCAGATCAGAAATGCCGCCAGCGCAACGGCGATCACCACCATCAGATTCCGGCGCTTCTCGCTTTGTAAACTTTTCTTTGCCAGCTTCTTTGTAATGGCGCTGGTATCATTTTCAAAAGGCCATGTCATAGCCTGCCACCTCCTTATTCCACAATCTTGCCATCCTCAATGCGGATAATCCGATCTGCAAGGCGGGCAATGTCATTGTTGTGGGTAATCATTACGACAGTTTGCCGGAACTCCGCACTGGTGCGTTTGATAAGCCCCAGCACCTCGGCGCTGGTCTTACTGTCAAGGTTGCCGGTCGGCTCGTCGGCCAGCACAATGGCCGGTTTGGTAATCAGGGCGCGGGCAATCGCCACACGCTGCTGCTGTCCGCCGGAAAGATTGTTTGGCATATTTTTCAGTTTATCTTCCAGCCCCAGCAGGTGAACGATCTCGTCCAAAAACTTCTGATCCACCGTGTCCCCGTCCAGCTCCACCGGCAGGACGATATTCTCATACACATTCAGGATGGGAACAAGGTTATAGTTCTGGAAGATAAAGCCGATGTTGCGGCGACGGAAGATGGTAAGCTGTTCGTCGTTCTTCTTTGCCAGTTCTTCGCCCCGGACAGTCACGGTTCCGCTGGTGGGGGTGTCCAGCCCGCCCATCATGTGAAGCAGGGTGGACTTGCCGCTGCCGGAAGTTCCCACAACGGCCACAAACGCGCCCTCGTTCACAGAGAAGTTCACGCCATCAAGGGCGCGGGTAATGTTCGGCTCTGTGCCGTAATACTTTTTCAGATCAATCGTCTGTAAAATGCTCATACTCAAAACCCCTTTCAAGGCTTTCTGCCTGTTGATAAGGTTATTGTAAAACCCAAATGTCCGCGAAATGTTACAGCGGCCAAAAAATTTCATTGAAAATCTGGGTGAAATGTTACAATACTCGGACATTTCAAAAAAATTTTCGGCGGGCAGCCGGGAATGGCCGTCCGCCGCATTCTATTATACTGAACTTGAAAGACAGCAGCAGTTCAAGGCAAGCTGCCTTCCAACCCCTTTTTGAAAACAATACGGTTTTTCTGTGCCCCAAAACAATATTGTAACAAGCCGATAACTTTGTTTTTCCATTTCCTCTATTTTTGTGTTGATTCTCTTAATTACATTTTTAACGGTAATTTTTTCTAATGATTCTGTACGATACATCATATTTTTACGTCCTTATACGGGCCTAATTAAGTCATGCTCAAGCAATGTTTCAAATGTATTAACGGAGCCGCCATGCTCTACTATTTTGCCGTTTATTACTTTGTCAATATTAACACCAGTAAATACCAGTTTTTTATGTGTCGGCTTTATTCCCATCCATTCCCCTTCATGTGTACCTTCCATAAGAATTTCAGATATTACATAATCGCCATCAGAAAATTGCCGTAATATTTTTATCGTATAATCCGGGTAAGTCTTTTTTATAGCAACAAGATGTTCTCTCATACCTTCTAATCCAAATGGTATTTTTTCATTACCAATATTAAGGCGGCAGTCTTTCGATATATACTGGTAGAGTTCTTGCAACGAGTTTTTTGATACAACCAATTCATAGAAATTCTTTACAATTTGTTTGTTTTCCATCTATATCCTAATCCTCCATTTTTGAATTGCAGTGCATCTTCTGTAAAAATATTATCAATTCAAACCACAGTTGGATTGCTTTTTCTCGTTTATTCATAATACAGACACCTCGCTCATTTACTTTCATTTTGTAGGCAACATAATGGAAAATTCCGAACCTCTGCCTGGCTCCGAAACCACTTTGATATAGCCGCCCTGCCGCGTTATGATCTCGCGGGCCAGATAAAGGCCAATGCCAACCCCCTGTTGTTCGTGTACTTCTTCCTCACGATAGAAGCGCCGGAAGATGGCGGCCTGATTGCTTTCCGAAATGCCCTTGCCGGTGTCGGCCACTTTGATCTCCACATACATTTCCCACAGTACCACCGACACAGCGATTTCCCCGCCTGCCGGGGTGTACTTCACCGCATTGTCCAGCAAGTTAAAGAGGGCTTCGGATGTCCACTTACTGTCATGGGAAACGGTCAAATCCTCCGGGCAGTCTACGGACACGGCGATTTCCTTTTTCTCGGCCGCATACACGATCCCACTCATGGCCTGTGCCACGGTATCAAAGAGGCGTCCCGGTTTCTTATCCAACTGGATCACGCCCGTTTCCAGCCGGGAGGTTTTCACAAGAGCTTGAAAGAGAAAGTCCAGCTTATCCGTCTGGCTGCGGATTCCCCGGATAAAGTCTGTGCGCTCTGCCTCTGTCATGGGCTTTTCCAGCAGGGTGTCCGTCGCCATTTTCAGATTGCTTACCGGCGTTTTTACCTGATGGGAAATATCCGATACAAGGGTCTGTAACTCCTGCCGTTCCTCGTCCACCTTGCGACGGTTCTCCTGCATGATCTGGTAAAGTCTTGCCAGCCGGTGTCCGATTCTGGCAAGCTGGGTTTCGCTGTCCTCCGGGCGCTTTGGCGCTTCATTCCCAGCAATCATGTGGTCTAAGGTTTGGCACAGGTCTGTGGTAAACTGCGACAGCCGTTTTCCAAACGCCTGCGTCAGTACAAAAATCCCCACAAGGGCGCACAGCAGCAGCGCCCCGCCCGTTAGCAGCACCGCCGTCTGTTTTGTTACAAGAGACATGGCTATGGTGATCCCGGACATGGAGAGGACAAGTCCTATTGCAACCCGGTCAAACAGCCGCTTTACCGAAAGGTTTTGAAACTTCATTTTGCCTCGCCTCCCGTCCATTGATAGCCCATACCGTAAACAGTCTTGATGTAGGGGGCGCCGCCGCCGGATTCGATCTTGCTGCGAATCCGGCTGATGGAGGTTGTCAGGGTGTGTTCGTCCACAAACCTTTCGTCTATATCCCACAGCTTTTCCAAAAGCTGCCCACGGGTCAGCACTTGCCGGGGATTTTTACGGAACAGGTTCAGCATTTTATACTCCATCGGGGATAGGGTCAGGGGCTTGCCGTTTAGGGAAGCCGTCTGCTCCGAGAAGTCCAGAAACAGCCGCCCGTCGTCGTAAATGTCCTTGGCCGGTTTGTGGTGTTCCAGCATGGCAAACATGGCTTTGATTTTCCGCTGCAAGGCCCCGATCACAAAGGGCTTTGTGATGTAGTCCACCGCGCCCACCTCATAGCCCCGTATCTGGTCGCTCTCCTGATCGTTGGCGGTCAGGAAAATCACGATGGTGTCCGGGTGCTGGGGCTTTATCAGTTTGCACAGCTCAAAACCGTTCCCGTCTGGCAGGTTGATGTCCAGCAGCACTAAGTCAAATTCCCGCTGGCGGATGGCGTTGGCTGCGGTTCTGGCGTTTAGGGCAGCGGTCACGCCGTAGCCGTCTGCGGTCAGGTTATAGTCTAACATCTTATTCAAAAAACTGTCGTCCTCGACAATTAAAATCTGCTTCATATCCTCACTTCCTTTGCTTTTTGCAGATAGTATAACAGGCAAATGTCCGCGAAATGTTACAGCGGACGGATTTTTTCAAAAAAATATCCACCTCTATTATAATTTGATTTGGTTAGTGATACAAGGATAGCGTTTATATCTCACTAAAAAAACAGCATAATCATACCTGTTAGTCGGCATAATAAGGTTATTCCTTTGTGTAAATCGGCACGATAGAATATATTCGAGGTGAATGATTATGCCGATTGATGATTTAACCGCTTTAGGGCAAAAAATGCGGGAAGCCCGAAAAGGAAAAAGCCTGACACAGCAGGAGCTTTCTGATTTGAGCCATGTATCTGTCAAGCAGATTGCCAAGATTGAAAAAGGGCAGATGAATCCGTCCTTTTTGATTTTGAAGGCACTGGCAAAGGTACTGCCGATTTCTCTGGATTCTTTAATCAATCCGGATGTTTCCCCGGAAGATGAGGGAGCCGGTCAGATGAAGATGCTGTATTGCAGCTGCCCGTCAGAAATGCGTGAAACCCTCTTGCACCATACGCAGGAAACCATGAAAGAACTAACCGAACTATCCGAGAAATTTGAAACGAATTGAGCCGGTGAGTGAATTTAACAAATTCCTCACCGGCTTTGTTCTTTTTCGAGAAAAAGAAGGTTATCCCGTTCCGGGATAACCGTGGCAAGCAATGCCCCAGGATAGCCATCCGGCTCCTGGCGCTGCTTGTTGGGGATTCCCCAAGCCCCTTTGAACACAGAATTTCATTCTGTGGCTGCGCGTTCCTGCGGAACGCTTTTTACCGGCCTGCGGCGGTGAGAAAATGCGAAAAAACAGGCGCGTCAGCGATCCTGCCCCTGTTCCTTTTCCCGGTCATTCTGGCGTTCCTCCCCATATCCCATCAGCCGGTCCACGTTGGCTTTTGCGGCCAGCAGTTCCCGCATTTCCTCGCGGGAACGCCGGTACTCGGCATAGTCTTTTTTCTTTCCTTCCAACAATGTTGCGTACTCGGCCTGCAAGCTCTTGACGGTGGGCAGCTTCTTGATACCCAAATCGTCAAATGCCTGTTTTGCCGCCTTGTGGAGCAGAATATCCGCTTCATGTTCCGCTAAAAATTTCTTGGAATATCCCGCCTTGCGGTAGGCCGCATAGACCTCGCGGGTCTTGGCGTAATTGATGATGTGGGTCCGCAGTGTGGCAATCTCCGCCATGCGGGTTTCCGCCGCCTTGATCTGCGCCGACAGCTCATTGTGGCGGGTGGTAGCAGCAGCCGCTTTTTCTTCCAAGACTGCATATTCCAGCAGGCCATGCTCGGTGAGGTAGTTCATCGTCTGCGCCATCTGTTTCAGATTGAATACCTTTGCCCAGCGCGCATAGCCAGCGCCTTTTCCGGCCTGCAATTTTGCCTGAATATCCACCAGAAGATTGACCTTGGGAGTGGGAGTTGAAACCGCGTCTTTTCTGCGGGGCGTATGCTGCTTTTCTCCGGCAAGGACCGCCCGGATTTCATCTTCGCTGTACCCTTGTCCCAGCTTTTCATCCATGCGGGCAACATTCTTCCAGCCGGGGGCTTTGAGCCGGATTGCCTGTCCCCGGCGTGACACCTCACAACCCATTTCCGCAAGCAGCTTTAACAGAGCGTCAAAGTCAGCCGGTTTCTGTTCCAGCGCCTGGTCGATCATCATGCGGAGCTGTTCCCGGTGGGAGGGCTTTGCCTGATCCCCCAGCCATTTGTTGTAGCTTTTTCCATGCGGTTTTGGGTCCTCTACAATGGAATAGCCATTCTCAACGCAGATGGTATCATTCAGCCGCCGGACCGCGCGGGTGCTGCCCCAGAAGTTTCGGAATTTCCGGTCACAGTTCACATTGACTGCGTTCCAGATGATGTGGTTATGGATATGGGATTTGTCGATATGGGTGCAGACCACAAAGGCGTGATTTCCCTTGGTGAACCGTTTGGCAAATTCCACGCCCAGCCGGTTGGCTTCTTCCGGGGTGATCTCACCGGGGACAAAGGACTGCCGGACATGGTAGGCCAGCACATCGTCCGCGCCCCGTACCCGTCCAGTGGTGGAAATGTACTCACGTTTTGCCAGCAGAAACTCGGCGTCGGCTACTCGGCTGTCACACGCAAAGCCGGTGACGAGCCTGCCGTTGTCTGTCTTTTGTGGGTTGGCTACATAGTCGATAATGTCACTGACCGCCTGGCTTTCGGTGCGGCCTTTGCCGGTGTGCAGCGGCATGATGCGTGTGGTTGCCATGATGGAATCCTCCCTCCATAACAAAACGGTCTGCATACGCAGACCGCTTGTTTCTTTTTATTCAACATTTTTATATCGGATTATCCTGTTTCATGCCAAAAGTAAATCACCCAAAGCTATCTGGCGTTTCCTTTTTCCCACTTCTCCAAACGGGATTGACACAGTGCGGTAATTTCGTTTTTATCTTCCTCCGTCACATCTCTGCGTCCTTTTGTCCGCTGGATTTCCAGATAGCTTTCATAATCGGAAAGCAGAAGGTCAAAAAGCTCCTTTGGGGTATGGCAGACCATGCCGCTGCAATAGCCGGGTAATTCCCCTGTCCCATGAAACTCCACCCGGATATACCCATACCGGCTTTTGCAGACTTCCATTTCTGTATCCAATGCCAGATAGTCCCCAAAAATGTCTATCACCTGTTCAAATGACATCATAGCAGTCCACTCCTTTCGTAAAACCCTGTTCTGCCGCTATTATCCATGATTCCGGCACATCCGGCAAGTTTACCGTCAAAAAGAAAAAGCGGAGGAAGGCGCGGCGAAGAACGCCGTTCCTCCCTCCGCAGATGGAGCAAACTATCCGGTCAGGAGAGCTTGGAAAGCTGGGCCAGTATCTTCTGCACACCCTCCCAAAGCTGTTCCTGCCGCTGGGATATATCTTCCAAATCAGCGTCATAAACCCGCCCGGTTTCATGCACTTTACGGGTCAGCTGGTTTAAGTTGTTGCTGGAATAGCGCATCAGGGACACCAGCTCCTTCAGTTCCGGCAAATCCAGCTTTACCACATACCCGTCCAGCGCCATTTTCCGCAGATAGGCTTCCCGGTTGACGGTTCCAAGCTGGGCCATTTTCTGCTCAATCAGGGCCAGCTCCTCCGGGGAAACCCGGAAATTCACCTGCACCTCCCGTTTCCGCTTTGCCGCGCTCATCGTTCCGGTTCCCGTTTCTTAGGGGCGGCGGGTCTGCGTTCCGGCGGCTCCTGTTTGAGTTTTTCCAGGACGGAGCCTTTCTCCGGGGCTTGAAGGACTTTCCGCGCCTGCTTCAAAAACAGGTCGGTCAGGCCGGGGTTGACCTTATCCACCACCAGGACATAACTGTGGCGGGGATCGCCGCCATCCTCCGGCATGGGGATTGTTTTCGCCCAGGCTTTGTTATCGCGGGAGATACGCCCGTCATGCTCCTTTTTCAGCACCGTATTGGCAAGGATAACCTGCATACGCTCCGGCCCGAACTGTTCCAGCACTTCTTTGACAGCGGCCTCGGTATTCAGGCGGTTATCCCCATAGTGGGCGCTGATGGCCTGCTCAATGGCTTCTTTGCAGGCAAGACTGGCTTGCAGGGAGGCGCGGTACTGCGCCATCTCCCCATGCTCGGACGCATAGGCGGCGGAGTGGGGATAGATCGGGACGGCTCTCTGTTCCTCTTTTGCCCTGTGCATCTCATTTGCCCGTTCCTCAATGCTGTCCCGGATCACATCCATATAGCCGGTTTCCAGCTTTTCAAAATGGCGGTACACATCAGCCAGCGGCGAGGGGGAATCCAGAAGCGCCTGTGCCTGGTTATCGGAGAGTTCCAGTTCCTCCATCGCCAGCACAATGTCCTCCCGGACGGTGTACTCATAGGCATGGTTTAAGACCTCCTCCGGGGACTGGCTTTTCAGCCAATCCCGGAAGGTATCCTGTTCAGCGGCCATCTTCTCATAAAGGGCCGTATTCTTTTCGTTGCTGTTCATATTATCTTGCCTCCTGTTCCTGTTGTCTGGGTTTCTTTTCCATGCTGCGGGGCGGGATGGGGCGTTTCAGCCCTTCCAGCACCGAGGGCCTTTCGCGTTTGGCAATCGCCGCTTCTGGACGGGACTGTCCCTTGCTGTCCATGTTCAGCTCCATATCCAGCTCCACCAGACGGGCGTTCTTGACCCGCAATTCCTCCTCATAGGGGAAGGCTTTGCCCACTTCCTCCTTCGCGGCGGCCTGCTGCTGGTAAAGGTTATCCAGCTGGACTTTTACGCTTTCCAACCGCTGGGGCATCTGGGAAAGCGCGTTGTCAATCCGGGTCAGGTTGCCGCGCGGGTCCGCGCCCAGGGCGGTACGGTGGGTCATGCGGCCTTTCAGTTGGAGCATATATTCCTTCTGAAAAGCGTCAAAGGTTACAAACATAGCAAATCCCCGGTAGCTGCCGACCTGCACCGGCTCGGAGCCTTTAACCTCCTTGCAGGCGTCCAGAAGGGCGGCTCCGGCGTTCTCTTTGTCGGTGAGCGTATCGCCCCGGACTTCCATGCCGGTAAATCCGTCTGTTGGGTGTGGGTGCGCCGCCAGGGTTTCCATATCTGTTTCCAGGCCCTGGATAAAGCCTTTGTGTTTCTCGATCTCCTCCGGGAAGTGCTTTAACAGCTGATCTTCCAGCCGGTACTGCTTGCTCTGGTGGTCGGCCTTCATCAGCTTTAAGCGGGATACCTCCACATCCAAATCCATACGCTCCTTGATGCGGGGGTCCCCGGCACACAGGGCCTTGATCTCCGCAAAGGACAGGGCGGTTTCGTCCACATCGTCACAGCTGCGGACCGGGGATTTTGAAGTCATAATCTGCGAAATGAATTTCTGCTTGTTCTCCACCGTCTGCCAGAGGTATGCGTCGAAGGTCCCTTCGGTCACATAGCGGTAAACATGGACCAGCGGGTTCTGGTTGCCCTGGCGCTCGATCCGCCCTTTTCGCTGTGCCAGATCTCCGGGCCTCCAGGGGCAGTCCAGATCGTGAAGGGCCACCAGCAAATCCTGCACGTTGGTCCCGGCCCCCATCTTCTGGGTGGAGCCTAACAGGACGCGCACCTGGCCGGAGCGGACTTTGGAGAACAGCTCCTTTTTGCGGACTTCGGTATTGGCTTCATGGATAAAAGCGATCTGGCTGGCGGGCATACCCTGTGCGATGAGTTTCTGCCGGATGTCCTCATAGACCGTAAAGGCCAGCGGTTTCTCCGGCTCTGGAACTGCCTGTTCCAGAGCGTGAAGTATCGGGTTATCCAGCGTCTTGGCCACCTTTTTGGAGCCAGCCGCCTGGGGTGTGGAAATGTCGCAAAACACCAGCTGGGTCAGCTTTTCCGGCTGTCCGTCCCGCCAGATTTGCAGGATATTGTCCACGCACTGGTTGACTTTTGTGCCGGGTTCGTCCGGCAGCATGGGGTTGATGATGCGCTGGTCCAGCCCCAGCTTGCGGCCATCCGAGGTGATTTTCAGCATATTGTCGGTTGATGGGTCAACGGTCCCCGAATGGACTTTGGCGGCGCGCTCGGAGAGGGCCTTCACCATATCCTGCTGGTGTCCGGTGGGCTTTGCCACGATGTTGTGGTATTCCACCTCCGGGGTGGGCAGGTCCAGCTGGTCGGCGGTCTTGATGTCCGCCACCTCTTTGAACAGGTTCATCAGCTCCGGCAGGTTAAAGAACTTGGAAAATCTTGTCCGCGCCCGGTAGCCCGTCCCCTCCGGGGCCAGTTCCAGGGCTGTCACCGTTTCCCCGAAGCGGCTGGCCCAGCAGTCGAAATGGGTCATGTTCAATTCCTGGAGCCGCTCATACTGGAGGTAGCGTTGGATGGTGTAAAGTTCGGTCATACTGTTGCTGACCGGCGTTCCGGTGGCGAACACAACGCCCCTGCTGCCGGTGATCTCGTCCATGTAGCGGCATTTGGCAAACATATCGGAGGATTTCTGCGCGTCTGTGGTGGAAAGCCCCGCCACATTCCGCATTTTGGTGTATAAAAAGAGGTTTTTATAATTGTGGCTCTCGTCCACAAACAGCCGGTCCACGCCCAGCTGCTCAAAGGTAATCACATCGTCCTTGCGGCCCTCGGCCTGCAATTTTTCCAGCCTTGCCTCCAACGATTTTTTGGTGCGTTCCAGCTGCTTGACGGTAAAGCGTTCCCCGCCGCTGGCCTCCACCTCGGCAATCCCGTCGGTGATCTCGTTGATCTGCTCCCGCAGCAGGCGCTCCTGCCGTTCCCGGCTGATGGGAATACGCTCAAACTGGCTGTGTCCGATAATCACCGCGTCATAGTCCCCGGTGGCGATTCTGGCGCAGAATTTCTTGCGGTTGTGGCTTTCAAAATCCTTTTTGGTGGTGACAAGGATATTCGCGGAAGGGTAGAGCCGTAAAAACTCGGAGGCCCACTGCTCGGTCAGGTGGTTCGGCACCACAAAGAGGGATTTCTGGCACAGGCCCAGCCGCTTGGATTCCATCGCGGCGGCTACCATTTCAAAGGTCTTGCCCGCGCCCACCTCATGGGCCAGCAGGGTATTCCCGCCGTACAGCACATGGGCGATGGCGTTTTTCTGGTGTTCCCGTAACGTAATTTCCGGGTTCATGCCCGCAAACCGGATATGCTGCCCGTCATACTCGCGGGGGCGGATGCTGTTCATTTCCTCGTTGTACTGGCGCACCAGCGTCTGCCGCCGCTGTGGGTCCTTCCAAATCCAGTCCCGGAAGGCTTCCCGGATCGCCATCTGCTTCTGGGCGGCAAGGGTGGTTTCTTTGGCGTTGAGTACCCGGCGCTCCCGCCCCTCGGCGTCCTCAACGGTGTCATAGATGCGGACATCCCGCAGGTTTAAGCTGTCCTCCAGAATCTTGTAGGCGTTGGCCCGGTCGGTTCCGTAGGTGGTATTGGCGGCTACATCGCCGTACCCAACGGCGTTTTTGCTGGTGATCTGCCACTCGGCGGTGTAGGGGACATACTTGACCTCAATCTTCCCTTGCAGATAGTACGGGGTGTGGAAGGTTTCGTACATGAATTGCTGGATATAGTCTTTGTCAATCCAGGTAGCCCCCAGGCGCACCTCGATTTCCGATGCGTCCAAATCCTTGGGCTGGGCGGCGGTCAGTGCCTCCACATTGACAGAAAAGGCGGGGTCTTTGTCCGCCGCCCGCTGTGCCTGCCGCAGTTTCCGGCGCACGTTGCCGGAGAGGTATTCATCCGCTGTCACATAACGGGGCGATTCCCCCTCCGCCAGTGGTCCGGGCAGACGGAAGATCACGCCCCGCAGCTCCTGCGCCAATTCCTCCTGGGTTTTGCCGCTCAGTTCGGCCATGTACGCCATATCCACCTCGGCCTTTTCCGCGATGGAAACAGCCAGGGCTTCACTGGCGGTGTCCACCGCAGTAACGGCCTGATGGGGCTTGATGGTGCGCTTGGTGAACATATCCGCCTTTTGCTTCAGATGTCCGTCATCGTCAATGACTTCCAGCGCGCAGAGCAGATAATAGCTGGAATCATCGGCAAAGGCCAGCCGGTTCCCCCGGTCATTGATAAGCCCGTACTTTGCGGAAAATGCGTCATAGAGCCGGTTCAATTCGGCCTGGGTTTCACGGATTGCCGTATCCGAAACAAAGCTGTCCATCTGCTGTGCGATGAGCTTCTGCACACAGTCCCGCAGTTCCACCAGCCCTTTTACGCGGGCCTCGGCGGTGGCGTTTAAGTCAGGGCGCACCATGCGGCTGTTTTCCCGATAGTACACCGCACCGTCCACAACGGTATAGGAATAGTTTTTTACATCAGGGTCAGCGGGGATAGAAGTATCAATTTCTTCCCCCTCGCCCAGCTCCGGCAGTTCGGCCTCCTGGTAGGTCCCGCGAATGTACTTAACCGCATCGTGCAGCTGGTCGGAAAGTTCCAATCCCTCAATAGGAGCCACTGTATAATCCTGTTTTCCGTATTGGGTGCTTTGCGCGGTAGTGCGGCCCAGCACCATTTCCGGGTGGTCCAGAAAATAGCGGTTGATGGTAAAATCATCTTCGGTCTGTCCGGTCTGCGTCCAATCCGGTGTAATGTCGATAGGACGGTCCCGTTTTTGCAGGAATATAATGTCGGATACCACTTCCGTTCCGGCATTGGCACGAAACGCATTGTTGGGCAGACGGATCGCGCCTAACAGCTCCGCCCGCTGCGCCAGATACCGGCGCACCGTAGAATCCTTGGAATCCATCGTGTAGCGGCTGGTGACAAAGGCCACGACGCCGCCTGGACGCACCTGGTCCAATGATTTAGCGAAAAAGTAGTTATGAATGTTGAAGTTCAGCTTGTTATAGGCCCGGTCATTGACGGAATACTGGCCAAACGGCACATTTCCTACGGCTATATCATAGAAATCACGCCGGTCGGTGGTTTGAAAGCCTGCGATGGTGATGTCTGCTTTGGGATAGAGCTGTTTTGCAATGCGCCCGGTGATGGAATCCAGCTCCACGCCGTACAGTTTGCTGCCCTGCATTTCCTCCGGCAGCATACCGAAGAAATTGCCCACACCGCAGGAGGGTTCCAGGATGTTGCCGGTCTGGAATCCCATTTTACCCACCGCTTCATAAATGGCCTGGATAACGGTAGGGCTGGTGTAATGGGCGTTTAAGGTAGTCCCTTTGGCGGCTTCATATTCCTCCGGGGACAGCGTTGCATAGAGTTCCGCAAACTCCTTGGCCCAGGCGGGCTTGCTCTCGTCAAAAGCGTCTGCCAGACCGCCCCAGCCCACATACCGGGAAAGGGTTTCCTGTTCTTCCGGCGTGGCCTGCCGGTTTTCAAACTCCAATTCTTTCAGGAGATTGATTGCGTCCATGTTGGCCCGAAACTTTGCTTTTGGTCCTCCTTCGCCCAGGTGAATGTCGGTGATACGGAAGTTCCCGGCAGTCGGCTGGGAAGGGGTGGGTTCCGGTTCATCAAAGTGCAGCGTATGAATCTCTATATCGTAGGGCAGATGGTTCTGTTCGCCCGGATAACGGGTGACGGGGGTAATGGTGATCTGCGGCTCCGGCTCTGGCGCAGGGGGATTCCCAAAATCCGGCTGTTCCTCTGCCAGCTGTTCTTTTGGCTGTGCCGGTTCGTGGGAGAATCCGTCCAGCTCCTGCTGGTAGAGGGCGCGCAGGGCAGCGGCAAGCGGCTCCCAGCTTTCATACATCGCTGCCAGCACCGTTTCATCTTCCCGCAGAATCTCCACTTCCATGCCGTTTGCGGAGGCCCGGTAATCCGCCGTATCTCCGGTTTCCAGCTGCATGGTTTCCACTGTACCGGAAAACCGCTGGGAAAGATGCTGGGCGACAGCCGGATTGCCTGCGCCGCTTCGGAGCAGCGCCGCTATATCCTCCTTTGCAGCCGTATCCAGCAAACCGCCATCCCCGGTCAGGACTTCCCGCAAATCCGGGGAAAACTGGTCCAGATCGGCGGGGAGATAGTCGGTGATGGCGCTGTTGCGCGGGTCCTGCCGGATGGCGCGTTCAAACTGTTCTTTACTTTCCGTCCGGTAAATAGGGTAAGCCAGCGCGGGGTCATTCAGCTGGACATAGCCCCGCTGCAAATCGGTGATGCGGTACTCGGTATCTTCCAGAAAAACAAAATCCCCTACACCATAGGCCGATGTCAGCGGGTCGCGGGGAAATGTTCCCGGTTCGTCCGCAGCGGGTGCGGCTGTTTCCTGTGCTGGTTCCTCTTGCCGGTCCGCCTTTATCTCTTGTGGTTCCAGCCCGGCCAGGAATTGCTCCGCAGCTTCTTCTCTTGAAAATGTCCGTACCGTTCCATCAGAGGCGGTATAGTAATCATTGGTCTGATTATCCCAGACAGCAAACGCATCTTCCGGGTCGGGAAACGCATCGCTGGTCATAACAACGGAAAAGCGCGGTTCTGCTTCATCGGCGGCAATCTGTTCCACATCAGCCATGACCTGCTGAATAAAGGGGTCATTGTCCAGCTTTTCCGGTTCCACTACCTGCCCGTTTACAATGCCGCGCTGGGCCAGATTTTCCCGGATTGCGATAGGGTCTATATCGTCCAGATTGTCCCGTTCAGCCTCTGTAAAAAAGCGGTCCTCTTTGATAAGCTGGGCGATCCGGCGCTGTACCTTGGGCCAGGGCAGTTCCATTTCTTCGGGGCTTCCGGCGCGGACAATGAACAGGTTTGTATGTTCAGGACCGCCGTACTCCCTGGACAGCCATGCGGCGGTGTCTTTTTCCCTCCCATGCTCTTTCATATAGCGGACTACGGCCCGTTTGCTGTCCATATCGCCGTTCCATGCACAGAGGGCTTTGTCAATATCGTCCTGGGAGAGAGGGCGCAGAAGCTCATGGAGCTTTGGATAGGTTTCGGCAATCACCTCTTGATGCAGGCGGTGGCGGAACTCCGGCACATCCGAATACTGTTTGAGAAGCTGCATATTACCGGAGCCAAGAACCGCGCGGCGCACAGCGGCGTTGCCCTCAATCACAGCGTTTTCATGGTCAGTATGGCCGCAGGCGTTGCGGTATGCCGTATCCTCCATGATGGCGGCGGTCACAACCGGCTTGTACTGTTCCAGCACATCTTCCAGTGCGGGCTGGGGCGGTTCTGTTTCGGTTTCATGGACAGGAGCAGGCTGGCTCTGTGATTCTACAATGCCCGCCTCTGCCAGTTCCTTTTCTGCCTGGATTTTCTCATACTGTTCCCGTTCTGCTTCGGTCAGATAACGGTCCTTTTGGATCAGGCCAGCAACCAGCTTCACGACCTTATCCCAGGTCAGGCGTACATCGTCACAGCCGTTTTTCTGGTAGCGCAGGCCCTTTCCATCGTGATCTTCGCCACTGTGCGTTGCACCGGACAGTGCGTGGGAGCGTCCGCCGGTTCCGTATTCCTGCCGGAGAAACGCGGTTTTTTCCTTGTCGGTATGGGGCTGCTGGAAAAAGGCATAAATGCGCCCTTTGCCCCCGGCAAAACCGCTGCCGCCAGAAAGGGCCGCGCCGATCTCATCCTCCGTAATAAACTGCTTAACCGCAGGAACCTCTGCCATTTCAGATGAAAAGGCTTTGTGGGACAGTGACAGGTCTTTCAGGTTCTCCCAAATCTCCTTTGGCTTGTGGTAATGGAAACGCAGCAAGTTACGGTCTTGCGTATAGGCAGTCCAAAAGGCGGCATATTCTTCTGTGAGGGGCTGGCGGAAAGCCGGGTCACGCAGCTGCTCAGTGAGCCATGCGGATTCTTCTGGAAACCCGTTGCCCTTGATTTCTGACAGACTGGGTAAATATCCGGCTTCTCTGGCTTCATCGCTCAAATCGTGATACAGGTTCCAGAGCTTGTTGGCAAGGAGGGAGCGTTCATAACCCTCCGCCTCGGCAAGCTCCACATTGGAAGCAAATTGACCGGATTCCAGCAGCTCGCCAATTCGTTCCGCCGCGCCCTCCCAGGAAATGACCTGCGCGGATTTATCATAACGGGCGGATTTTCCATAAGAGAGATGGATTCCGTCCTCACCATACCAGACTGTGATACGGCCTGCATCGGTGGTAAAACCGTTACCGCCATGATAGAGGGATTGCAGGGCGGCGGCAATCTCCGGGACCGGCTTCTGCTTTTCAAATTCAGCTGTCACGCGCTCCCGCAGACGGTCGGTATTGCCGCCCAGCCGCAGCACATGGTCGATGTCCTTTTGGGCAAAAGAAAAAGCAGAGGACGCTTTCACATTCTCTGCTTCATCAATATTCTGAATCTGTTCCGTTTCGGAAAGAAACAGGTTTAAGGTCAGCTGTTGATAAGTTCCGCCAGCAGAATCTCCTCCGCCTGGGCCTTGCAGCTGTTCATCAGGCCCACCCACTGCATCATGTCGCGGGCTTTCAGTTCCTCGGTCACGCCCGCCGCCTGCGCCAGTTTTGGCATCAGCTGCTCCAATCGGCTGTTCGCGGTCCGGTCGATCTCCAACAGGTGCGGGTACAGCTTCTCGCTCATCAGCAGACGGTTGTAAAGGATGGGCCGGTGTTCCTTCAAGTAGGTTTTCCGCATCCTGCCGTACTTGCCCAGGGGCGTTTCGGGCTGTTCTGTCAGTTGCAGGTTGGGAATCAGATAATCCCCGTTCTGAATGTAAGTTAAGGTGTTGTTCATTTTGCTGGCTCCTTTCTTTGTTGGCCTCTCGTTCCGCGTTTAGAATGGTTACGCCGATCTGCCGCAGCACCTGCTGGTTGATCTGGCTGACCGCCGTTCCCAGCGCCCCAACGGTGGCCGGTGTGTTGAAATCGAAAACCGGCATGAAATCCTCGTGGGTGAAATACTGCTCCGGGGCCAGCCCACAGCGGGACATCAGGGAATAGGCGATGCTGACGGTGGCGGCGGCTTTGAATTGGACTTCGATGTTAAGTTCATCGTACTCCTCCAAAAAGGAATCGTCAACGATGTAGAGGAAGTCACGCCCGTTGTCCGCCCAGTATTCCCCGGCCAGCCTGCGGGCGATCTCGGTCAGCTGCCCGCCTAAATCATCGCCGCCCACCCCATACCGGTTTTCCAGCATGGCGGAGATGGAATCTATATGCCGTTCCTCCATCTTCCAGAGCCAGGGAGTGCGGGAGTGCGGGCGGGTTCCGGTGTCGGAGATGTCAAAGACATACCGCAGCCGGGTCCGGTCCCCGGAATCGTCCACCAGGGCGATGCCCTTGGAGCCGCGCCGGACATAGCGGCCCATCTTGTCATTCCACAGGTCATACTCCGCACAGGCGGTAGCGTCCGGGCGCTGGGCGTAGATCATCAGCTGGTCATGGAACGGGTATTTGTAAAGCCTGGAGGCTGTGTCCAGAAACCGCATCCACTCATTCCAGCTGGAAGTGAGCTGCACCGCCGCATGGTCGGCCATCTGTGCGTACATCTGCGCTTTGGTTGCCATTGTTTTCGGCCCTCCTTTCGGGTTTTGGATAAAAGGAAGGGGCGGCACAGCGCCAGCCCCTCCGGTCTGTTGGTTCCTATTCGTCAAAGTCCGGGTACAGTTCCAGACTGTCAAACTCCGCGTCCGTCATGGCGCGCAGCTTATGAAGGGCGCTGTCGGTCAGTTCCATCAGCTCCGTTTCCTCCGGCGAGAGATAGCCGCGCATCTCGGTCAGGCTCTCCATCAGTCCGGCGCGGGTTCCGGTGTTGTAAATGCACATCAGATTCATTTCTTCAAAGGTAAAGTGTCCCATATCAAAGCTCCCTTTCCGCGCTCTTTTTCGGCGCTGTCTTTTTGCTTTCCTGCTTCGGCTGCTGGTGGAGCTGTTCCACCACCGATTTCCGCTTGTCCCGTTCCTCCCGGTGGACCGCATCCGCCAAATCCATCAGGGAGATCGGCTGGCCGCTTCTGGCCTGCTGTTCCAGCTGGGCTACGGTCGGCTCTTTGGGGCCGTTGTTGATGATCCCGTCAATCATGCCGTAATCGTCCTCCATAGACATTTCCGCATTTTTCAGCGGGTTCGCGTCAAGAAAACCGGTGATCTGCTGAAAGCCAAAGCTGTCGCAGTAATGACAGGATAACGCGCCGTCCCTGCGGATGGCAACGATGTCGCTGACGCTCATGGAGGGGCTGTGATAGTCCCTGGGGTGTTCGTTGTTGAAGCGGTAGAACAGCTGCTCCGCCACAACCTCCGGCGTATCTTTGCCGGAAAGGGGCGCGGTGTAGATCAGGTTGTAATTCTCACGCTCCACCTCGCGCCCGATGGATTGGAGCCAGTCCAGCCCCTCAAAGCGGATTTCCCGCAGGCTGTCATCATCCTTTACCTGATAGATGGCAAAGCAGTCCCCCTCATGGGAGAGAAACGCCTGCTCCCGTTCCTGCTGGCGGTTCAGCCGGTCCTGCACCAGCGCGTCAAAGGCTGGGCTTTCCTCCCATTCCTCGCGGGAAAGGGCGAACACCGTACCGGGCAGCTGGGATTCAAATTCCTCCCGGTCAAAGAGCATTTCCGCGCCGCCCCCGTCCACCACCGCGTACACCGTCAAATCCTGCTCAAACAGTTCCAGCGCCCGCTCTTTGGAGAGGGGCAGCAAGTCCCCGTCCTGATAGCCGCAGTTTTTCAGATCGTCCTCCCGCATCGCCGGGTCTGGCATGGGGTATTCATCCAGCGTCTGCTCCGGCGCGTCGGGCAGCTGGGCGGCTTCTGCGGCATGGCCGATGGAATCCAGCGCCCGCGGGTTTTGGCTGGCGGGCAAAAGGGCGTATTCCCGTTCCTGCTCGGCGGTCAGCGGCTGGGGGTAGTCGATACAGCCAAAAACGGTGAGAGAATCCTGTTCCACCTTTACCGGCGCGGCAAGTTCAGTGATGGTTTTCCCGTCCATCAAAGGATAGGTTCCTACATTCAGAGATTCCTGGGTAATGTAATAGCGGAACATGGAGGGGTCCTGCTCCGGCAGTTCGGCGGGGATTTTCCAGGAGGGTTCCGGTTCAGGGCAAACCTCTTGATTCTCCGTATCGGCCTGCGGGCTTTCCGTCTGTATGGTTTCTTTTCCGGCGTCCTGCTCCGGCCCGGATTCCAGATCAATGCCGCGCTCCTTGCAGACCTCCTGAAAATGGCGGTCAATATCGGCAATCAGAGTACCGGCGGTCTTGTTGATGGTTTCCAGGCTGGCCCGCAGTTCCTTCAGCTCCTTGCCCTGGCTCCAGTTCGCAATGTACCCAAAGCTGTTTGCGCCGGTCTGAATCCCAAAATATTGGCAGACCGCGTAGGAGATGCTCTCGGCCTCCACCTCCTCGGTGCGCCGGTCCTTTTTATGGTCCTGCAAAAACCGCTGGGCGGTCTTTTCGCCGCCGTTAAAGTCCAGGCCGGATTCATCGGTCAGCGGGAGATGCCCTTCCTCCGGCAGTTCCAGCGGCTTTGCGGTTATGACGGAACCGGCATGGTTGACCATAACCCGTTCCTCTACCGCAACCGGCGCACCGGGGTCATCGTCGGAACCGCGCAGGTCATAACAAAACAGTCCGTCCGGCAGATCGTCTGCGGCAATCCGCTCATTGGAGAACAGGGCTGGCTGTCCAAACAGCTCCACTTCCTGATACAAGGGCGCATCCGGGTTGTCCGGCACATCAAAGTTGTGCAGCTTGCTGTGGGCGATCTCATGGACAGCGGCGGAAACCGTCTGCACCTCGCTCATGCCCTGGCGGATGGCGATGCGCTGCTCAATGGAAGAAAAATATCCGTCCGTATCCGCGTCCATTTCCTCAAACGCAAGGGGAACCGGGGCGGAGCGTTTCAGCGCCTCCATAAACGCCTCAAAGTGCCGGACATTCCCGAACAGGTCCGCCGCCAGGGAGGGCAGGGGCTTTCCGTCCGTCTGGCTCACATCAAAGACCTTGACCGGACGGAACAGCGGGATTTCCACCTCTTTTTCCTCCATGACCACCCTGCCGTTTGCGTCCAGCATTGGCGCGTGGGTGTCCGGGTCCAGCTTCTGCTCCTCGATTTTCTTCTTATAGGGGGTGGGCGCGATGATGGTGATGCCGCGCTCGCCCTTCTTCACATGGCGCTCAAACTGGTTCTTCCACTTGTTATAGCCAGCCACAAGGGTTGCGTCCGGCTTCTGCATATAGATCAGCATGGTATTATTGACCGAGTAGCGGTGGAACCGGGACATCACCGACAGATAGCGCATATACTTTTCGCTCTCAAACAGTTCCTTGATGTTCTGCTCAATGCCCTCGGTGATTTCCCGCAATCGCTCCCGGTTGGTAGGTTTCTCTGCCATTTCCTTGTTTCTCCTTTCCAAATCCATGATTTTTGTTAGGTGTTCTGCAATCCATGTTTTTTGTTCCTCGATGCCATCCTCCATCAGAAAGTCCAGAAGATACTCCACATAGTCCTTTTGGTGCAGCGCCTCCACAAAAAGGGGGTGCGGTTCATCCTCCGGGGTCAGGGGCGCAAGGCCGGTTTCCCAGCCCCGCAGCAGATGAGCGTAGTCTGCCAGAGCGCGGAAACACCGCTGTTTTGATTCCCGGAATTTCTGCGCTTCTGACTTTTGACGGACATAGGTTTTCTTCGGGGGCGCCTGGCTGTCATAGAGCAGGCCAAAATCCTGGGCCAGTTTTTCCGCCGCCTCTTTGGGAGAAAGATTATAGAGCTTGGCGGCAAAGTCGATCACATCACCGTCCGCCCCGCAGCCGAAACAGTGAAAGCGGCGGTCTAATTTCATGCTGGGCGTCCTGTCATCGTGAAAGGGACAGCAGGCCATGCCGTTCCGCTTTACCTCGATTCCATAGTGTTCCGCCGCTTCTCTGGTGGTGATGGACTGCTTTACCGTTTCAAAGACATTCCCGCCCATGCTTATTGACCGGAGGAGGATTTCAACGGCGGCTTATAGCCTGCGGCCCTGGCGCGTTCACTGGCGGCTTTGCGCCGCTTTTCGCTGTACGGCTCCCGGACCGATACGCAGCGTTTGGGGACAATGAAGTTGTGGTCGTCCTTCTTGATGATCTGCTCCGGGTGTTTACCGGCAAGGCAGTTCAGTTTTTTCATCAGCTTTGGGTCATGGGTATAGACCTGGGCGGCAGGCTCTGCCTGGTTGTAGAGGAGGATGGTTTCCTGTTCCACTAACAATAATTTTTGATGGCTCATAGCTTTTTCCCTCCTTTTTCACACGCCTGATTAACGGCGTCTGTAATGCCCTGCATAATATACGCAACACAGGGGACAGCGATAGAATTGCCTAACATCTGGTAACGCTTTGTGTCACTGATGGGGCTGCCATCTGCGCCGGCCTCCGTCCACCCGTCCGGGTAGCCCTGCAAACGCTCCGCCTCGGTGGGGGTGAGCCTTCTCACGCAAAGCCCGGTGCGGACGGGATTCTGGTAATTCAGCGAGTAGCCGCCGGAGGCCGCTTTTGCCAGCAGCGTGCCGCTGACCTCATCGGTTTCCCGGAGGTTGCGGCAGTCAACGGCGGCGGTCTGGGCCTCCATCACAGCCGCGCCGCCAATCAAACAGGCTTTCATCACGGCGCTTTGCTGGCCCGCCAGAAGGGTGGGAGCAGTTTCTTCCTGGAAACCGATGCTCCCGGACTGGCTGCCGGCCTTGTGCTTGAAGCCTGCGCTCATCACGCAGAAGTCCAGCTCGTTCCCCTGTCCGGCAGGGCGGGAAAGCCCCGCGCCGGAGGCACAGAGCGTCCCGGCAATCTGCGGGTGGGTCACGATGGGCTGCTCCTGCTCCGAGCCATCGGGCCGGACAATATAGGGCTGTTCACTGGCACAGTTGAGCGTGGGCGACAGCTCCCGCAAAATTTCCGCATGGCTCTGGCCGCTTGAAGCGCACAGCACCACATCCCGCTCCTGTCCGCACCGCATCCCTGTTCCCTTGTAGTAGCTGGCAAGCAGCGTCCCGGCAAGATTGCCGTTGATCCCGACCATAGCATCGGGCGGGAATTGGGCCATACATCCCGAAGCGGTGACAGCGTGGGGGCTGTCCTCCCCGCCGATCATGGAGCCTTGGATGGCGTATGCGGTGATTGGCAGATTTCCGTGGGTCTGGCTGCGGAGGGTAGGAGATACGCCGCCTTTCTCCACGCAGAGGGAATCGCCGCCCTGGTCGTTGAGTATCTCTACCGCGTCCTTCGGCGCAAAGAGATACTGGTCATTTCCGGTTGCCAGAGTGCCGCTTTTTTCTATCTGGAGCAGCGGCCCCTTGCCGCCGCCCTCACAGCCGCAGCGGATACGCATGGAGATGGCGGGGATCACATCCCCCGCGCCTGCTGTTCCAGTGCCGCTTTGAGCATAGGCGGCAGGTCCTTGCCGCGGCGTTCCGCCCGCCGCAAAATACCCTGACAGGCTTTTGGGGACAAAAAGTATTTCTCCGCTGCGTTGGCCTCTAAAATCTGCGATAAGAAAGATACGCCTGCGCCGCTGTGCCGTTCCGAAATATTGGGCGTCGTACACGCACCAAGCGAGGTCAGCTCCTCGGCCTCGTACCATTCCGGCGTTTGCCCACCGTCCAGAACCAGGCATTGGAACTTCGGCCTCTGTGAACGCTTCCAGCACAGCCTTAAAGTCACGCCGGGAAGAACTTGACAAGGCTCCGGGGACATTTTCCCAGAGCGCGAATTTCGGGTATTCTCCATTGGTTGCCTCCTGCATTTCTCTGATAATCCTGACAGCCTCCAGAAAGAGGCCGCTCCGCTCCCCGGCAAGGCCGAGCCGCTTGCCTGATGCCACACTCAGGTCCTGGCAAGGGGAGCCGAAGGTGATGATGTCCACGGGCGGCAGTGTGCCGCCATAAAGTTTCGTAATGTCGCCAACGTGTTCCATTTCAGGAAAGTGCTTCTGTGTCACAGAAATACATTCCGGTATGATTTCGCTGGCCCACAAAGGTCTGATTCCATAAAAAGAGGCGGCATAGGGAAAACCTCCTATGCCGTCGAATAAGGAACCAAGCGTAAGCTGCTCTTTATTCAATTTTTCTTTCCTCCGTTGCTTTTCTCTTTGCCGCCAAAGTCCAGCTTGAAGTTTACATACTCGCCGGTATCCTCCAAAAGCACATCCGCGTCATAGGTTTTTCCGGTTTTTTCCGAGTAGCAGCCGGTGAGCCTTGCGCGCCCGTCTTTTAAGAGGGCCGCGACAATGGCCTTGGTGGGCTGTTTCTTCTTGGCGCTCCACCACTTGCTGTCTTTCCAGATGGCAAATCTGCAAGTTTCGCTTTGGCAGAAAAATCCCTTTTGCGATTCTGTAACCTCACCGCCGCACCGGGGGCATCTGCCTACTGCTTCGCGGGGCGGGGAGAACAGATACTCGGTTCCCTTGACCACCTGATAGGTTGCCGCCAGCTCCCGCAGCATGGCGTAAATCCCGGACAGAAACTCCTCCGGGGAAAGCTCGCCGCGCTCAATCTCGCCCAGCCGGTACTCCCACTCGGCGGTGAGCAGCGGGGATTGCAGCTGCTCCGGCAGAACCGTAATGAGGGAACGCGCGTCGCGGGAGGGCATCAGCTGGACCGTCTTTTTGCTCTTTTTCCGTTCCAGAAAACCGGTGGAGGCCAGCTTTTCCAGAATCCCGGCGCGGGTGGCAGGCGTACCCAATCCCTTGCGCTCGGCGGTATCCGGCATATCCTCTTTACCGGCGTTCTCCATAGCCGACAGCAGGGTATCTTCGGTGAAATGCTTTGGCGGGCTGGTTTTCCCCTCCTTGACGGAGGCATTGGAAACGGACAAAGATTGTCCCTCAGAGAGTTCCGGCAGCGTCTTTTCCTCTGGTCTTTCCTCCGGCTCCGGGGCATTTTTCAGACCGGCGTGATAAGCGGCATCCAGCTTGCGCCAGCCGGGGTGTTTCACCGTTTTGCCCTTTACAGCAAATTCCGTACCGGCACATTCCACAGTAACAGAAGTTTCTTCATAACAATAAGGTTCCGCCACCGCACACAACAACCTTGCGGCCACCAGCTCCAATACCGCTTTCTCACCAGCAGGCAGGCCGGAGAGGTCCGCCCCCTGAAGATTGCGGGTGGGGATCACCGCATGGTGGTCGGTCACTTTCTTATCGTTGATGACCGCCTCCGGGTTGCAGGTAATGCCGATCCCCTTTCGGAACGGCATGGCATTGGCGGTGAGGTTGACCAGCACCGGCAGGCCCTCCGCCATATCCGAGGTCAGATACCGGCTGTCCGTCCGGGGATAAGTACACAACTTTTTCTCATAGAGGTTTTGCAGATAGTCCAGCGTTTGCTGGGCGGTAAACCCCAGCAGGCGGTTGGCGTCCCGCTGTAAGGTGGTCAGGTCATAAAGGGCGGGCGGCTTTTCGGACTTCTCTTTCCGCTGCGCCTGTTTCACCACCGCAGAACCTCCCCGGCAGGCGGTTTGCAGCTCTTTCGCGGCGGTTTTGTCTTTCATCCGCGCCCCCACAGCGGTAAATCCGGGCAGCTCCAGCGCCACCGTATAGAACGGCTCCGGCTGGAAGGCTTCAATCTCTGCTTCCCGCTGGACGATAAGGGCCAGTGTCGGGGACATGACCCGACCGATGTTGAGGGTCCGGCGGTACAGCACTGAAAACAGCCGGGTGGCGTTGATGCCCACCAGCCAGTCAGCCTTGGCGCGGCAGAGCGCCGCTTGATGCAGACCGTCATAGTCCGCGCCGGGGCGGAGGTTTTCAAAGCCCTCCCGGATTGCCGAATCCTCCATGCTGGAAATCCAGAGCCGCTTCATGGGCTTTTTGCAGCCCGCCAGCTCATAGACGTTGCGGAAAATCAGTTCGCCCTCCCGTCCCGCGTCACAGGCGTTTACCACCTCGGTCACATCCGGGGCGCACAGCAGCTTTTTGAGAATATCAAACTGTTTCTTCTTGTCCCGCCCCACGCTCATTTTCCAGTCCGAGGGCAGGATCGGCAGATCGTCATAGCGCCACTTGGCGTATTTAGGGTCATAGCTGTCTGCATCGGCAAGCCCGGCCAGATGCCCCACGCACCAGCTGACCCGCCAGCCGTTCCCTTCCAGATACCCGTCCTTGCGGGCATTGGCCCCGATTACAGCGGACAGGCTTTGGGCCACCGACGGTTTTTCAGCAATCACAAGGCGCATAATCTTCATCCTCCCATTCTTCCCGCATAGATGTACGCAGTTTTTCCTCAATGCTGTTATCCTCTGTCAGCATCAGTTCATAGCCAAACCGGTAATCATATCGGTACAGTTTTCCTACCAGATCATTGATGAGGATGCGGCAGGCCAGAATGACACGTTTTTTATCCACCTGCATCAGCTGGTAGCGTTGATAATCGCTGTAATAGGACTCATGCCGGTGCGCGCGGCTGTTGGCGTCCTCCAGCAGCCAGTCCACCGGGTCTTGGCAGCCTTCCTCTTTTTCCCCCTCCATATATTTCAGCAGTTCCATCACCATCGGAAAACTCTGCTCGTCCATGCGGGCTTCTTCTTTCAGATAGCCGATCAGGGCGCATAAAAGCAGGCGGGCCGCTGTCTGTTCCCGTTCCGTTAAAGCCTCCATTGTCTTTGCGGCCTCCGGCAGAAGCCTTTCTTCTACAAAAGTTTCCACATCGCCGGAGTACAGCTGGCGGATGGAATCTATGGACAGCGGGGCAGTTGTGTCGCCATCCATAGAAAAGTCATAGAAGTCATCGCTCTGTGCAGGCTTTTTCCGAAGTTTGCGTATCAGGGCAGAAACAATGTCGCCGCCCAGATACACCGCCAGACAGCACAGGTCAAAAACAGCGATGCCTTTTATCAATAAAATAAGATACTTCATTTCCGATCTCTCCTTTCTTTCAGCTGCTTTTCCAGTTCCCGGTGGCAGAATCCCACACAGGGCCTTCCGTAGTTGCCGCAGCCATAGCAGGGGTGGCTTTTGGGTAAAGAAGGAGGGCGGGAAGTTTTCTTCCTGCCCTCCGGTTTCTGTGTCATCATGCGCTCAAAGGGGCTGTCGGTGAAGCGGGTCATTCCGGTTCTTCCTCACTTTCCTCCGGTTCCTCCTCCGCGCCCTCCTCGGATTCCCACAGCTCATCTTCCTCATCGCCGTAGTCATAATCGTCCAGATTGTCTGTGCCTTTGGTTTTCGGCTTGTTCTTCATAAACTTGAAGTAGTAGAGCGCGCCCCCGCCGCCTAACAGGGCCACAACCAAAAGCAGGACAGCCGGATTCATGCCGGACTTTTTCTCCGGTTCCGGCTCCATTGCAGGCGGCTCCTCCGGTTCCGCCGCCTTGCCGGTGCAGCTTGTCATGGTAAAGGCGCAGACCGGGCAGTTCCGGTTGATTGCGCCTGCCTGACATTTCTCGGTGCAGCTGCAAACAGCGGGAGGCTCCTCGCTGTCCCCGTCCTCCATCAGCGCCATCAGGTCAGCTTCGTCTACCTGGTTGAGAAAATGGACGGTGTTTTCTCCCTCGTCATCCCGGTCCACTAGGATGTAAAAGTAGTTGCCGTTTTTGGTGGTAACGGTAATCAGCTGCTTGTTTCCGCCGTAATCGTCCACCAGGGTGGCGTTGCCATCCGGGGTGAGGGGAGGCGTTTCCTCCGGCTGCTCCACCTGTACGTTGGAATCGTTGGTTCCATCAGCCGGTTCCTCGCCGCCGCCCGCATAGGCAGGGACAGAAAAACCGCCCATGAGGACCAGGGCGGTGCAAAATGCGGCCAGTGTCCGCAATAACTGTTTAGATTTCATCGTGATTTTCCTCCTTTTCCTGGATATCGGGTGCAGGCGTTCCCACGCCGGGAATCCCGCCGCTGGACAGCAGCGCGTTCAGTTCCTGCGGGGTCATGCGGACCGCCCGCACCAGCTGGACGATTTGCAGGTTCTCCGCCTCGGTTTTCTGCGCCTCCAATTCCCGCAGCCGGTTCTGGTATTCCGCCAGCTTTTCACGGGTCTTTGCGATCTCCCGGTCAATCCGGTCGATTTTGTTCGATGCCATCTGTAACACTCCTCTCCAATATAATTTAGTTCCAGTTCATCAGGCCGTAGCCCTTGATGCACTGGTAATTCAGGTCATAGCTTTTGATTTTGCAGGCGTCGCCGGAATTGCCCTCCACCGTATAGACCCGGCTCCCGTCTGTGCCGATCACAATGCCGACATGGTCGGCGGAACCGTCCAAATCCCAGTCAAAGAAAATGGCGTCGCCGGGGGCGATGTTGGCATATCCGCGCCCGCCCCATTGTCCATGCGACTGGAACCAGGGTACGCCCTGGGACTGGCAGCCAGCAAAGCGCGGTTCGCTTTTCCCGGCCTGGTTATAGCACCAGCTCACGAAGCAGGCGCACCATTCCACCCGGCTGTTAAAGCCGTACCAGCTCCAATACGGATAGCCGCCCACGTTTCCCACCTGACGCTTCGCCAGATCCACCAGGCCCGGATTGCCGGGGCGGGTCCCGTTTATAAACTCCACGCCGCTCAAATCCTCGGAATTTCCCATATCCGGGGAACCGCCGCCAAACAGCAGCGGCTTGTTGCCCCTGGTGGCGATATAGACCTGGTACATCTCATATTCGTCCGGGGTGAGCAGTTCCGGCGCAAGGGCGGAAATCTGGGTGTTCACAAGCTCCACATGGAGGATGTAGTATTCATAAGGGACTTCCTCGCTGGTCGTTTCCCCGGTTTCCGGGTCGGTGCTGGTTTCGGTGCGGTAGCGGATTTCCACCTCCTCGGTCAGTGTCAGGACATATTGGAGGTCAAAGACCCGCTGTAACTGTGCCGCCGCGCTCTGGGGCGTGTACTCATGGAGCAGGGCGCTTAAATAAGCCGCCAGCTCATGGGGATTGTGGCCGATAGGGTCCAGATTGTACCGGTACTCGTCATAGCCTGGGTGCAGGCTCTCCATGTTGTCCAGTTCGGTTTGCAGTTGTGCCTCCTTTGCGGCATAGTCCGCTTCGGCCCCCAGCATATCCTCGTCTTTGGAGGGATAGGTGGAGCCGGACACCGCCGAGCCGATGCTCTGGGCCAGCATGGAGCAGGAGGACAGGGTATTCATCAGCAGGCAGACCAGCAGAAACAGCGCCAGCGCAATCAGGAATCCCTTCTTGTGCCGCATGACAAAGCGGCCTGCCTGTTCCGCTTTTTCTTTGACGGACTTTGCCGCCTTGCCGGTCTTGTGCGCGGTCTTGGCAGTATGGCCTGCGGCCTGCGCCGTATGCCCAGCCGTTTGACCGGCGCGCTTGGCGGCGGCATATTCCTTTTTGATGGCCTGCTTTTGCTGCCAGCGGGAAAGGGGGTTGCTGGCAAGCTGGGGGTTCTCCGCCAGGGACTTTTGGTACAGGGCGTTGATGTTTGCTTTTTCCAGCTTTTGCTCCGCCCTTGCCGCTTCGCGGTAGGGTTTCAGCTTATGGCTGCGGTATCCCTCCCGCACCAGCCGCGCGCTGACTTCAACAGCCTGCTCAGTCTTGTGCGCCCCCTCCACGCCCACATTGTCCTGTTCGGACTTGCGGATTTCCTTATGCGCCCCGGCAAGCAGCGCGTTGGCCGGAGCGCCCCGTACCGCATGGGACAGCTTGGAGGGCGGCTTTGCCTGTTCCTCAAAGGTCAGTTTCGTTGTTTTCTTTCCGGTATCGGGGTCAATAACGGTCTGACGGACCTTCTTTTTGGGTATCCTGGCCTGCGCCTTGTCTGCCCGGACAGCTGCTTTCTGTGCGCGGCGGATCGGCTTTTCCAGCGCCGGGTCGGTCTGTTCCTCCCTCGTAAAGCGCAGGCGCGGCTCCTTAATCAAACCATTCCCCCAGCATCAGCGCCTCCATCATATAGAGCAGTTCCACATAGAGGCCCATGCCAGCCGGGGTGTGTAAAGGACGGAGGATCAGGCAGGCATAGACCTGTGCCAGCACATCGGCCAGAAGCTCCGCGCCCCGGCCCTCCATAATCCTGCCGCCGGTGCCGGGGGAGAGGCAGCACCAGATTTCCGCAAGGCGGAGCAGGCCCGTTTCCCCGTCACGGTTCAATTCTGCCGCCATGCTCTCCGCAGTACGGCACTCGCTTACCGCGTCCGCCATCGCCAGAAGCAGCTGGCGGCGCTGAATCTCCATCGCCCGCTGCAAAAACAGCCGGGGATTGTGTTTGATTTTCTGTGCAGTCATGATTGCTTTCCCTCCTTTAATTCCTGTAATTTCGTGGTCATTATGCGGTATAGCTCGGTATCCTTGGGGAACCGGTCGATAAAGGGCAGGATGATGTTGCCGTAGAACAGCAGCCCTTCGCCCTCGCCGGAGTGGGTCACATAGGACAGCTGGTGCGGGGAGATGCCCAGCTGCCTTGCCAGAATCTGCCGGTCGCCGCTTGCCTGGTTGAGCATATATACAAAGTCCGAGTTCTCAAAGATGTTCTCGATTTCCCGGCTGGCAAGCAGGTCCTTGATGTTCTGTGTGATGCCGGTGGGAATCCCGCCCCATTTCCGAAAGCGTTTCCAGATTTCAATGGTATAGGCGGCGGTCTGGTCCTCTTTGAGCAGAAGGTGCATCTCGTCAATGTAGTAACGGGTGGACTTGTGGGCGGCGCGGTTGATGGTGACGCGGTTCCATACCTGGTCCTGTACCACCAGCATACCGATTTTTTTCAGCTGCTTGCCTAACTCCTTGATGTCATAGCAGACAATGCGGTTGTCGATGTTTACATTGGTCCGGTGGTTGAACACATTCAGGGAGCCGGAAACATAGATTTCCAGTGCCGTAGCGATGTACTGCGCCTCTTTTTCCTCCTGGGTCAGCAGGAGGTTATACAAATCCTCCAATACCGGCATATTCTCCGGCCTGGGGTCGTTCAGGTAATCATGGTAGACCAGCCGTACACAACGGTCGATGATGGTTTTCTGGACCGGCTGCAAGCCCTCCTTGCCGCCCACGATCAGCTCGCACAGCGACAGAATGAAGTCGGATTTCAAAGACAGCGGGCTTTCATCGTCCGAGTAGTCCAGGTTTAGGTCCATCGGGTTAATGTAGTCCCCGGAGGTGGGCGAAATCTTGATAACCTGCCCATGCAGCCGCTCCACAAGGGGCGCGTACTCTGCCTCCGGGTCGCACACGATGATGTCATCGGTGGTGAGCAGAAAACAGTTGGCAATTTCCCGCTTGGCGGAAAAGGACTTGCCGGAGCCGGGAGTGCCTAAAATCAGGCCGTTGGGGTTTTTCAGCTTCTTGCGGTCCACCATGATAAGGTTGTTGGACAGGGCGTTGATGCCGTAGTACAGCGCCTCTTTCCCGTTCTGGAAAAGCTCCTGGGTGGTAAAGGGGATAAAGATGGCGGTGCTGGAAGTAGTCAGCCCCCGCTGGATTTCCACCTGGTTTTGTCCCAAAGGCAGGCAGCTCATCAGCCCCTCCTCCTGCTGGAAGTCCAGCCTTGCCAGCTGGCAGTTGTACTTCTGCGCGATGCTGGACGCCTGAAACACGTTGTTGCCCAGCTGTCTGGCGGTGTCCGCCGTATTCAGCACCAGAAAGGTCACAAGGAACATCCGCTCGTTGCGGCTCTGCAAATCCTGCAACAGCTTTTTGGCCTCGTTCCCGTAGGTAGCCAGATCACTGGGAATGATGTCCATATCGTACCCTGCCCGGACCGCCTTTTTCTGTTCCTCGATCTTGGCCCGGTCCAGGTCGGTGATTTTGCGCTTGACCGTCTTGATGGCCTTTACCTGGTCTAAGGACTGCACATGGAGGCTGACAATCAGGGAGCTTTCCATATCCAGAAAATCCGCCAGCATCCGGTCGTTCAATTCCGGCGCGAGAATCTGCACAAAGCTGACCGCGCCGTACTTTTTCCCCATGCGGAACTGCCTGCCGGTGCGGAACTCAAAGGAAGTGGGGGCGATGAAGTCCTTGGTGGAAAGGCCGGAGGGGGCCAGCCAGTCCCACGAAAAGGAAAAGGGAACCTGTTCGTCCATGTGGAATACGCCATGCAGCTGGGACAGCCGCGCCCGCCCGTCCAGCGGCTCCGCCACTACGCCCAGCCTCTTGAAGTTGTTGAGCAGGTCGGTTTCAATCCGTTCCAGCCGGGGCTTTGCCGCCCGGATGCTGTCCGCGTCAATGCCAAAAGTCAGGTACTTTGTCTTAATCAGGCCGTTGTTCCCCTTTGCCAGCTGGTTTTGCAGCATCTGGGTGTACTCGCCGCGGATGTTGTCAAAATCATCCCCCTGGGGCGGGATGGTGATGGACCGGGCAAAGGTTTCCTGGGACGCGGCCAGGTTGAGGAAGGACAGCTGGAACCGGATGGAGCTGTCAAAGTAGTTGAGGAAATCGCACCAGCCCTCGAAGATGGCGGTCTTATCCTCGTTTTGGGACAGCTGGTAATTGATGTCCTGAAACTGAATGGTCTTGGTATAGTAGCAGCCGGTCACGCGGCAGATGCCGTCCGGCCACATCCGTTCATAGGGGATGCTGTCCTGCGCGGAAATCCCCTTCTGGTCAGTGCGGTTGGCGCGGGAAATGGCGGCTTCGATCTGCTTCCGATCCGCGCGGGAGAGCTTCTTTTTCACCGGCATTGGCCCTTCGCCCTCCGGCGCTCTGCCGTTTGTCCGGTTTTTCTTTGCCGTAAACAATGTCATACACCTCCTTGTCGAGTTTGTCCTGCCGCTCCAATACGGCATAGAAGTTGTTGGTCTGGTAGGGGCGCTGCCGGGGCCGGAGAAAGGATACCCGGATCATGTTGCCGATGATCTTTTCCAGCGGCTGGCCGTTCTTCTCGTACATCGCCAGCAGGAAAAAGGGCAGCATAACGAGCATCATGCACAGGGCGGCGGCGCTGTTTCCGGCTGGCCCCCGAAGCAGAAAGAAAAGCGGTACGCCAATCAGCGCCCCGCTGCCAAAGCAGACTAACTGCCGCTTGGTGAGGTTGAAGGCCACCTTTGTCTTGACCTTCGTTAAGTCTTTGGGTACTGGTACATAAGCCATTTTTGCACACTCCTTTCGTTAGTGGGCCTGGAAGATTGCCTTGGCCATGCTGCCGCTCTTAAAGAGGGTCAGGCAGAGCAGGACTGTATATCCCACACAGGACCAGATGGCAGCAATCGTATCCTCGTCGGTGGCGATGTTCTGCACCAGGACCGCGTAGATTGCCACGCAGACCATGATGAGGAACGCCTGAAAGCCTAACGCCATCAGGGAGCGCAGGTAATTCTGCCCCATGCCGCCCCATTCCCTGCCCATCATAGCGGCCATCGGGACCGGCGCGACCGAGGTGACGAGATATATTTCCAGCATACGGCCATAAATGACGATAAAAATACAGATGGTCAGCGCCCACATGGTAAGGCCGATAAACAGGGACTGGAACCACAGCCCGAACAGCGGCCCCAAATCCATCTCCATGAGCCTTGGCTCCAAATCCGCCATCGCGGAGGAAATGTCGATGGAAGCATCCGCGCCGATGACGCCGGAAGCCTGGGCCACGATGCCCTGGGCCACATCAAATACGCCCATCACGATATTCCAGGTGTTGGTGACAATGAGGATGGCACAGGCGGTCTTGAAAATCCACTTGAAAAACACAGCGGTTTCAATGTCGTGGAAGTTGTTCTTGTCGGTGATGATCTGAATCAGTTCCAGCGTCATCACAAAGGCCAGGATCACGCCTGCTATGGGGAGAATGACCGTTTCCGAAAGGCTTTGTACCATGCTGAAAATACCCGCGTTCCAGCCCTGGGGCGTCTGCCCAATCTGCCCCGATATGTCCGCCACCTGGTTGTTGACCGAATCGAACATACTGGAAAGGTTGCTCATAATGCCGCCCACCAGCATTTCTTTCAGCCAGGTGGTGATTGCATCCAGCAGAAAATCCATACAGTGCTACCTCCTTTCCGCCCCTCCCGCGTCTGCGGGAGGGGCAAAGGTATGGGTGTTTCTGGTGCGGGGATTAGCCGAACAGACCGGAGAGCAGGGGTACAAGCACCATGCCGATCAGGGCAACGCCGCCGCCCGCCATGAGCTGTGTTATCCCCAATTAGTAGGAACAATACAGCTTTCTGGCGGGCGGCGGCACGTCAAGAAATATATATGGAGTTTTTAAAGAACCTCCCCGGAGCGGGGAGCGGTCAGCCTGTGACCTGCTCCACTTCCGGTATGGGTTTGAGATTAAAATGAATTTCGATAGAAATGTGTCTTGTCTTATCGCTGCCTATGGTTTCATGGACAACGATTTCTTTAATCAGGCGGTTTAAGGTGGAAGCGTCCAGTTCGGTGATGTCCCGGTATTCCTGTATGGATTCCACCCACTGCCTTGCGTCCACGGCAAGCCGGATTTCATCGGCAAGGTGCTTCCTGCCTTTCTCGACTTTTGCCTTTAATTCCGCCTGTTCCTTCTGCGTCTTTTCCAGCAGGAGATTGAAGTTTGCGTCTGTGATTCGTCCGGCAACCATGTCCTCATAGAGCCGCAGCACCATCTTTTCCAACACTTCAATCCGTTCCTCGTCTTTGGCAAGGGTGCGCTCCATCGCTTCCCTCTGGCCTTTCTGCTCGGCTTCGCAGGTGTCGGTCAGCCGCCCGGCCACCGCTTCACTGTCGGTCAGGGCAGCGGCGGCGCACTCCCGGATTTTATTCAGCACAAGGGCATAGAGCGTGTCATAATCAATCCGGTGCTGGGTGCAGTGCTGTTTCCCAAAGGCATTGTAAGTCTTGCAGGAATAAATCCTCTGGGGGTGCTTGGCATTGGTGTAGCGGACAGTCAGGGACTTTCCGCACTCACCACATTTGAGAAGTCCGGCAAACAGGCTCGGCTCCCCGGACTGCCCCGGCCGCTGGCGGGATTTCAGCTTCTCCTGCACGATGGCAAAACTCTTTTTGTCCACCAGCGGCTCATGCGTCCCTTCCACCACAATCCAGTCCTCCGGCTTCTTGTCCCGGATAGTGCCGATTTTAAAGCGGTACTCGGTCTTTTGGGAAGCGATTGCGCCGGTGTAGACGGGGTTCATCAGGATTTCCTTAATCACTGTAAAATCCCAGATGTACCGCCCATTCTCCGGGTCTTTCTTCTCCCATTTGGTGCGGATGTTCCTGTGCCCACGCTGCCGGTTCCACCATGTGGGGCAGGGGTGCTTTTCTTCCTCCAGCCTGCGCCGGATGTAGTTGGGGCCGTGCCCGTCCAGCGCATACCCGAAAATCAGCCGGACAACCGGGGCGGTTTCCTCGTCTACCAGCAGGCGGTTCCTGTCCTCCGGGTCTTTTTTGTAGCCGAAGGGGGCAAGGCAGCCGGTGAACTGGCCTTTCTGGGCTTTCAGCACATAGGAAGAATGGACTTTCTTGGAAATATCCTTGCTGTACATCTCATTCAGGATATTTTTGAAGGGCGCAATGTCGTTGTTGTCCCGCATGGTGTCGATACCGTCATTCATGGCGATATAGCGCACGCCGTTCCTTGGGAAGAAGTCCTCGATAAGCTGCCCGGTCTGCAAGTAGTTCCGCCCTAACCTTGATAAATCTTTCGTAATGACAAGGTTTATCTGCTTCCGCTCAATGGCCTTCAACATCCGTTTCAGGTCGGGGCGTTCCATGTTCAAGCCGGTGAAGCCGTCGTCCTGATAGACTGCCGCAACCTCCCATCCCTGCTTTTCACAGAACTTTTCCAGCATATCCCGCTGGTTTGCGATGCTGGCACTCTCGCCCTGAAGGTCATCGTCTTTCGAGAGCCTGCAATAGATAGCTGCCCGGAATCCCCCGGCAAGCGCCGTGCCAATCACGTCATAATCTAATCCGTTCATCATAACCGTTTACCCACACAATCCAGACGGAACACGGTCACTTTGAACCTCGTCTTTATTATATCTCATTTCTTGCGTTTTAGCAAGATATTCTTTATCTGTTTTTCTGGTGTGTTTCTGTGCGATAAGGCTCACGAAAACGTCCGTAGCGTCCAGTTCGCCGTCAAATACTGTGGTGACATGAATCTCTGTTTTATTTTTCGCCATAGGCAGTTGTCCTCCATACATGAAATAAGCCAGACAGGGGATAGCGGCAACGAAGTCCGGCAACGGGCTTCAAAAAACCTTGGAGCTAATCCTTGTCTGGCAGTTGGGTTATTTTATACTTTTTCTTTTATTTTTCTGTTGCTTTGGTTGTTAAAGGGGAGAAAAGCCCGCAGTTACGGGATTTTTCCCGGCAACCGGGTCGGCAACGGGATAGCAACGGAGTGTGCAACGGGCTGTCCCTGCCCGGATTTTTTCAGAATGGAAGCTCCATCTGTTCCGGCACCGGCGTAAATCCTTCCGGGATTTTTTCCGTCCCGTTGCCGCTGTCCGTTGCCGGTTCTGTCCGTGCGTTTTCCCGTTCCCATCCTTTCTGCCTGCCGTACCCGGCAAACATCCGGGGGTTGGAGAAATAATTCCAGCCAGTGATGCACTGGTTCATTATCTCGTTGATTTCCCGTATCTCCCATTGTTTCGGCTCGTCAAAGTCATGGTTCAGGGCTTCTTTGTAAAGCTGTTTGGAGCAGACGGTATCGCCGGGGTAGCTGTCAAGGAAAGCCTGTATCATACCGGCCTTGGTGTCCTCCGGCATGAAGTCCCGCTGGTGTTCCTTTAAATGGCGCACCATTTCCGGGCTGAATGTCAGCTTCCACCTGCCGCTCCTGTAAATCTCCATCGCTTCCGCCCATACCTGATTCAGATAGGCTCTGGAAGCGGCTTCGTCCTCTAAAATGTGTGTTTCCGCCTGTTCCGGGCATACCTGTATAGGAATGAAGCGGCGGTTTCCTGAACGGTCAAGGGGCAGGAAGTCAAGGGCATTGGATGTCCCGCCGAACACGCACTGCCTTGGACGGTCTGCCGGGTGGGTTTCATAGGGTATCTTGTAGACTTCCTTCTGGCGGCTCAAAAATGACTTGATTTCCTCTATGCTCCTGGCGTTTGCGGTGGCAATCATCTCCGACATCTCGATTATCCAGTGGCCTTGGAGTTTGCGGTATACGTTGTCATCGTCCAGCTTCCGCAGGTCATCGGAGAACCACTCGTCTTTGACTGCCAGCAGGCGGAAGAAGGTGGACTTCCCGGCTCCCTGCCCGCCCACCAGACAGAGCATGACTTCAAACTTGCAGCCGGGGGAAAATGCCCGGTGGATGGCTCCCAACAAAAACAGGCGCAGGGATTGGAAAGTATACTCGTCCTCACCGGCTCCCAGAAAGTGACGCAGGCAGGAGCGTATCCGTTCGGTTCCGTCCCATGTCAGGCCGTTTAAATAATCCCGGACAGGGTGGTAGCTGTTCTCATCGGCGGCAAGGGCGGCGGCGTCCTGTATCTTTTTCTCGCTTGTCAGGCCATAGGTCTTTTCCAGATACAGCCGGATATATTTCATGTCCGTGTCGGTCATGGGGCTTCCGGCAGTTCTTTTGTAGCCGATTGGCTTTAAAATATCGGTGCGGTCGGTCAGCAGGTTGTAGGCAACCGCCCCGGAAAGGAGCGGGTCGCACTGGAACACGGTCAGGCAGTTGCTCATGCTGTTGCGGAAGCCGCCTTTTTCGGTGGTTTCCAGCATGGCCTTCACTTCCTCAACGCTCCGGGGCGGCTCTGCGCTGTCTGCCATGTTCGCTGTTTCCTGCCGTATCTGGGGCGGTAAATTCTGCCATCCGTCTTTCAAGGTTCCTCACTTCCTTTCCGTGTCCTGTGATAAGGGCTGCCCGCTCCTGAATGTCCCCGGAGAGAAGCACGTCCATCAGGTATTCCACCCGGCTCATGTTCTGCAGGGCTTCCACAAACCGGGGGTTCCACGCTTCATCCGGCTGGCGTGGGGCGTATTCCTCCTTCCAGCGGCGCAGGAGATGGTAATAGTCGGACAGCACCCGGAAGCAGTGCCGCTCCATGTGCCTGAATTTCTGTTCCTCCGTTTCTTTTCGCAAGCGTGGCCTTATGGGCTGCTTTTTGCCGTTCCTCCCATCCTCATAAGGGATAGAGAAGTCCTGTGCCAGCATAAGGGCGGCTTCTTTGCTGCTGATACCATGGAGCCGGGAAACAAAATCTATCACGTCCCCGGTGGCTCCGCAGCCGAAACAGTAAAAGCGGCGGTCAACCTTCATGCTTGGGTTCTTATCGTTGTGGAACGGGCAGACGCACATCCCGTTCCGGTTTACTTTGATTCCATAACGCTCCGCAGCCTGCCTTGTGGTGACGGACTGCTTCACGGCTTCAAATACGTTCAATAGGCGTTCCCTCCTGATAATGAAAAAGGCACCTGCCAGCGATTTCAAATCACAAAACAAGTGCCTGTTTAAAGTTCCATATTCTGTTGTTTCTGTGTCCGGGGCGGCTTCTGTTTCCCTGCCTGCTCCTGCCGGATGCGTTCCTGCCGCCCTTTCAGGCTCTCCTGTACGGATGGTTTCTTCCCCGGCTCGGCGGTCTGGCGGTACTGCTCGGATGGCAAAACCTGATTCAGCCAGTGGCGCACGTCACGCAGCACCTTCACATCTGCCTGAACCGCTTCCAGTTCCTTCTTTTGTCCGGGCAGGGCGGCGGCAAGCTGTTCCCGTTCCGCTTCCAAATCTTTGCGGGAGTAGGAATTGCCTTTCAGGTTGGCTTTCAAATACCGGATGGCGGCATTATAAGCGTCCAGTTCCTCCCGGTGGCTCTCCGCAAACTTCTCCTTTTTCTTCTTCCAGCCGATGGCGGCATACTCCGCATGGACTGGCTTGGCGGCTTCGTATTTGTCAATGTAGGAGAGCATGGTATTGATGGCTTTTATCCGCTTCTCGCTTTTTTTCATGCTCCCCATGACGGAAACAGCGGTCTGGCCGATTTCATCCAGCCGGGTGTCAAGGCTCTCCACGGTGGAGATTCCCTTTTTCCGCAGGAAGTCCATCGCCGCCTGCACTTTATTGTAATCGGCAACGGTTCCTTTCAGCTTCCCTCTGGAAGTCCAGTCGGCACGTTCCCCACTCCGCTGTTCCAGATACCGGAATAACAGTTCCGGGAGTGTCGGCTCCTTCGCCTGCTCCAATGCTTCCAGTAATACAGCCTTTTTCTCTTTTAAGTCAGACAGCCATCCCTTTAGGCTCCGTACCATCTGCCGGATGGACTGCATGAGCCGGTTGGCGGTTTTGATGTCCCGGTTCAGATTGCCGATGTTGGTCTGGATTCCTTTCTTCTCCATCTGGCAGGCGGCCGCTCCCATGTGGACGGTAGGGATTTGGTCAATCCCCTGTCGGGCATAGGAGCGCAGGTCAAGCCGTTCCGGGCGGTCATTGGCTTCCAGATAGCGGTTGGCCGTGTCCGCCCATCCCTGCCGCCAGATTTCGGCGTACTTCCGGTTGTTCCAGTCTACTGTGTTCTCCTTATGGCTTTTCCATCTGCCGGACGCAAGCCGGATGCGCTCCCCGTTCTTGTCAAGGTCGTACACTTTACGGCTCTTGGGGAGCCATTTGCCTTTTTCGTCCATCGCCCGCATGGTGAGCAGGATATGGGCGTGTGGGTTGCCGTCCCCCTTGTCATGGATGGCAAAGTCGGCAATCATGCCTTTGGAAACAAAAAACTCCCGGCAGTAGTCACGGATAAGGTCGGCGTACTGTCCCGGCGGGATTTCCCTTGGGATGGCAAGCACGAATCTCCGGGCAAGCTGGGAGTTCCATTGTTTTTCCTGCGCTTCGGCTGAGTTCCATAAAGTATTGCGGTCTGCAAACTCCGGCGGCACATGGGGCGGGAGCATGATTTCTTTGTGGGTGACTTCGTTCTTGTAGGGATAGTATTTCTGTTCCTGGTCATATTCAGAGAACAGCTTCTCGCCGCTCTGGTAGGCGGCGGCAGAAACAGCGGATTCATTGTTGCTCCGCTTGATGATGGTGATTTTACAATGCGGGCATGGCAAGAGTACGTCCTCCTTTCTCCCGGATTCGGGGCAAAAAAATAGCAGGATACCTTTTCAGATTTCCTGCTTGGGTGTGCCGTTGATGGGCGGCGGGTTATTTAATTTTTTAATAGTTTGTCAATTCGACAAATTGAAATTGAATTTATAATTTCCCTGCAAATATCTCTGCATCAATAGTGATTTCTTTTGTTTTTTTTAAATCTATTCCATCTTTATTTACACAAAACAGTAGTGGAGTCATATCCGCAAAGGTTTTTATTTCCTCGGATGTCATTGTATACGTTGCTGAAACTTTCTTGTGATAAACAACGGAATACTTCTTTTGGAAATAATCTACGACAGCCGCATTAGAATATTGATTGCTTTTCAATTGTTCTTTTGCCGTCTCTCGAAGCTCCTTAAGATGAGCATTTCCCGGAATTACCTTAATTACATAACCGCCTTCTTTCAAAACTCTGTTAAATTCGGAATAGTTAGCAGGAGTAAAAATATCTAATATGCAATCTATCCTTTTGTCTTTTATGGGCATTTCTTCCAAATTTCCCACAAACCATTTGATAGAATTACTGAAATCACTTTTTGCTGCAAGCTGAACAGCATCTTTAGAAATATCAAATGCAATAATTTCTTTATCACCTGATACTTCTTTTATCTGCTTTGAATAATATCCTTCACCGCAGCCAATATCAAGTATTGTATCAATGCTGCTAAAGCTTTTTATAAGCTGCACCACTTCATTCAGGATATGTGAATAATAGCCTTTTTCTAAAACCTCCCGCCTAATTTGAAAAGTCTCTCTGCTATAATGTTTTGAAGATTTTGTTCCTACAGCAAAGTTCACATAACCCGTTTTTGAAATATCGAAACAATGATGATTAGAACAAAATAAACTTTTTTGTTTCAATTTTAAATCTGTTTTACATATAGGACATTGAAAAACTTTTTCACTGTCACTAAATCTAAGTATTTTATTCATTATTCCCTCCGTTATTAAATTACTTGCCCAATAAGCGAGCTATGCAATACGGATTCACCGCAACATAACCCGCGGTGTTATCTTAATCTCATATGCGCTGTCATATTCTCACCTCCAAACTCCGATTTGTCACCGGCTCCATTATACGCTATCTCATAAAAAAAGTATAGCCGAATTTCAGCAAACTTGTCAGATGGAAACAACTTGCAACGCAAGATAATTCCGGGCGGCAAGTCCACAAAGGGGTAGCTGGCGTAAGCCAGCGCAGGGGAAGGGTAACTTCCCCTGTGATGATTGGAGCAGATTGAAAATCTACGGAAATCATCTGCTGTCCGCAGGACGCCTCCGGCAGGGCGCAATGCACCACTTCCCGAAGTGGTGTATAATTGCGCCCTATCCAAGAACTCGGATAGGGCGCATTATCCGAGATAAAAACTTATCCGAGGTAAATTGATTAAATCCGATGAATACAGCATTTGAAAACGATTATCTCGGATAATTAACCCCGCTTTCAATTGTGGGTGATTTGTACTTATCCGAGATAATTGGGTAAATCACACCTTTGCCTCTGATAATTTTTGAAATGGCAGTTGCTCTTTTCATAAATAATTATCCGAGGTAATTTCTTTGAAAGCCTTTCATATCGGCAGCTTTGAGAGTTACTTCGGATAATTGGAAATCTCGGATAATGCGCCCTCTTCCAGAGGGGGATTTTCCGGCTTTCCGTTTTTCTGCTGTTTTTACCGTTCCTGCTGTCTGGGCTTTTTGTCAGGATAGAGCTTCCCGGCAACAACGGCGGCATGGCTCTTTATCTTGATTTCCCCCTCCTGTTCGCTGCGCTTTGCGTTCCGGTAGCCTTCATCGGAGAGGAAGAAACGGAACCGCTCCCCCTTAAAACCGACAAAGCATTGCTTCTGTACTTCCAGCGTAATCATGTGCCGGGTTTCTGGGTGGAACCGTTCTATCCCTGACAGGTCATGCCCCTGCAAAATCGGCTCCTGTGCCTTTGCCGCCGCAAGCCGCTGGCGGATGGAATTGTCACGCTCCGCAAGGAACCGGGCTTTTGTGGCGGCGACAAACTGGCTGCACTCCGGCTCCGGTATCTTTTCCAGTTTTCGGATGGCGTTCTCCACGATTGCCTTTGTCAGTAAGTCCTTTATCATCGGCACGATTTCTTTCATGCCCGCAAGGGTTTCCGCCTTGGTCGGTGCGGCATACTGATAGATAATGTCCAGCTCGCTTTTTGAAAATTTCATTCTGCGTCCTCCTTCCGGTTTTCGGTAAGAACCTGTGCCACAAGACGCTTCGTGTCGCCCCGGTGGAACAGTACCTTCAAGATGGTGTTTACCTGTTCGTCTGTCACGGATTCCGGGTGGGGGAGATGGCTTTCCAGCATTGCCCCTCTGGTGCAGAGCCGGTGCGTCCGTTCCTTCCGGTTCAGGGTCTTTATCTGGTGTTCCAGCATTTTCTCCTTATGCTGCGCCCGCCGCAGCCTTGCTTCGGTCTTTTCAATCTCCTGATTCAGTTTTTCCAGTTTCTCATTCATGGGCGGTGTCCTCCTTGGGGAGCAGGATATAGATGTGGCTGACCTCCCCGATTCCCTGACGGACACGCATAATCATCCCGGCCTGTTCCAGCTCGTTCAGGGAACGCTTGCAGGTCTGGGGGCTTCGGGAGAGTGCCGCCGCTATCTCCATGACGGGGAAGCGGATAAACAGAATCCCGTTGCTGTCCTCGGTTCCCCTTGTCAGGATTTCATCCAGCAGGCGGGCGTACATGACCTTTGCCGTGTTGCTGACCGGAAGCCGGAGCATTGCCTTTGGGAGCGGCATACAGGGCGGCAGGGGCGTGCTGGCTATCATAAATTCACAATTCATTAGGTGGTGTCCTCCTTTTGGCTCGTTTGGATTGGTAACGGGGGCAGTCGATAATAACAGCCCGGAAACTCTGCTTACACTCATGCTGGCATTTCCGGCAGAGTCCATTGTAGCTTCTGCGCCCCCGGTCGTTCAGGAAGAAAGCAAGCTCTTTCTTCCGCTTTTTTGACATTCTCGGCATAGTGCCTCCTTCATAGAAAAACCGCCCGATTCAGCGGTAACAGCCGGAATGGGCGGGTAGTGGTTTTTTGTGTAGCATTTCGGGGCGATTTTCAGGGGAAATACAGCCGTAGAGCCGCCCCAAAATCTCCCTTGGTATTACGGACAGGGCAGACTATGCCCCGTGAAATTGTTGTGTTTCGGTATCGTTTCGGTGTTCATTTTTGCCGGTTCCCTCTGCTGTCGTTCCTGCCCCCGTCTTTGGCGGCGTTTCGCTCCGCTTGGTACGCTCGTTCCGGTCAGGGTTCCTCCGTTTCCCTGCCGGAAGTCGTTGCGTTACATCGCCGGGGAGCATATCCCATACAGGCCGGTCATTCGATTGGAATAATCCATCGATGAACTGCCTATATCATAGGACATTTTTGTACCCTGTGCCGTATATCCACAAAGTAGGAATCACGCCTGAAATCCGAAAATTTCCACGATTGCGGAATGGATGTGGTATAATGGCTTTATTGCGGCAGGCTGGCCGCAAGGAAGGAGTGTTGCGCTTATGAAATCACGACTTACTATACAGGAACGTCTAAAAGATTTACGCAAGGAAAAAGACATAAATCTGGAAAAACTTGAAGAACTGACCGGCATTTCAAAATCTGCACTGGGCAGCTATGAAGCAAATGATTACAAGGAAATCAGCCACGGCAACCTTGTGACACTGGCAGATTTTTATGGGGTGTCTGTTGATTACCTTCTCTGTCGGACAGAAAATAGAAAACTCTCCAATGTATCATTAGCGGAACTACATTTGAGTGATGATATGGTGGAATTATTGAAAAGCGGAAACATCAACAACCGGCTTCTCTGTGAGATTGCTACCAATGATAAGTTTGTCCGGCTTATGACCGACACGGAGATTTACATAGACGGCCACGCAACCGCCCGTTTCCGTGACATAAACGAGTCCTTGGAAGAACAACGGCTTGCCCTTATCAATCAACACCGCCATGCGGAAGGGGATTTATATTCGGAAACACTACGGGCAGGACAGATCGGGGAAGAAGATTTTTTCTGCCACATCACACACAAAACTTGGGATTCCATCCTCCGTGACATCCGCAATGCCCATGAGCATGACACTGACAGCACACCGGATTCCTCGGCCGCGAAAAAAATGGCTCTGGAAATCCAGAGAGCCTTGTCAAGCCCCGGCGATTATCTGGCAAAAATGTGGAAGGTCATTTTAAGTATGCTCGGTATCGACTATGACAAACTGACGGATGACGAGCAGAAGGTCTTGAAAAAAGTGCTTGCAAAATCACCGGCAATCAAGAACAGCCCGCTGAATTTCCGGCGTAAGAGGAAATGAAAACAGCCGTTGTTGGAATTACTGTTCCTGCAACGGCTTGTTTTGTAAATCATATTCCATTTTAATTAGGTGGCTATCCAACAGACTAACTGTTTATTAGTCAAAATAAAATAAATCTTCGAACTTCTTATCTAAAGCAATGCACAAAATTAGTGCCAATTTAGCGGTCGGATTAAATTGTCCTGTTTCAATAGAACTGATTGTGTTTCGTGATACTCCTACCATTTCAGCTAATGCTGATTGAGAAAGTTTCTGTTCAGCCCTTATTTTCTTTAAATTATTTTTTAAAATTAAGTTATCATTCATTAAAATAGCCCCGCACAGAATTTATAAAAGAAATAAATCGATGCCAACAATAAAGCAATGCCACAAGCTACAGTATATTTCTTTCTTAATTTTATTCCTTCATATGTGAAACCTAACCCTGATGTACAGAATAAAATAGATATTATATCTGCCGGTGATTCCGTTCGCAATAGTTTAATGACCATTATAATTATGCCTAGAACAATAAGACCCCATTGTGAAAAAGCATCTCTTTTTACACGCACCTCTTTTTCACGTTCATCTCCATAAACATTTTCTTTTCTACTTTTTGATAAAATTTCATTTTTGTCCATTGATATATCCTCCTTTTTATTGCCAAGTATTGTTGGCATTATAAATATATCATTACCAAGTATACTTGTCAACAATTATTGCAAAGTTTTCTTTGCAATAATTGTAAAAAGAATTGAAAAGCCAGAGTGACCACCTATTCATCCAGCTGGTCACTCTACACCTATGTCAAATATAAATTAGTTCGTTCTTTATGATTTCCTCCGCACGGTTGCGAATATTGTTCATCCGGCCAACCCATTCAAGCTGATTCCGGGCTTTCAGTTCCTCGGTCACTCCCTCGGCGGCTTTCATCTGTTTGATGATTAAGTCCAGCCGTTCCTCCGCCTGCTCGTTCAGGTCAGCAAGGTATGTCCACAATTTCCCGGTCAGGATAAGGGAACTGTACCGTGCCGGGTGTTCCTGTTTGAGATATTCCCGGTGCAGCCGCCCATAGCGTCCGATGGGGCGGTTCTCCTCCGGCAGCTTCAAGTCCGGAATGTAGTAGTCGCCTACCAGAATATAGTCAATGCCGTTCTCTGTGATTCTTTCTTTCAGTTTTTCCATTGTCGTTCCCTCCTGTGGTGGAAGGCTCGTCACTGGCCAGCTCAATCACGTCCATAATGCCACAATCCAGCGTTTCGCAAATACGGGCAAGTGTGTCCATGCTGATATGTTTCCCTTCTTTTCCCATGTTGGCTATCATATTTGTGGTCAGGCCAGCGGCAAGCCTTAAATCCTCTTTCCTCATGTTGCGCTCTATCAGTGTGTGCCAGAGCGGTTTGTAACTGATGTGCATTTTTCTCCCTGCCTTTCTGCCCCGGATGGGCGTTTACACCCATTATATCAGGATTCTTGCTAACTCACAAATATTTCTTGACGATATCGCCGGTTCCGTCTGGATTGTGCTTTTCCTTTCCTCTTTTGATTACCTCTAATTAGCCATGACCTGCTTCATGCCCTGGCTTTTCGCGCCTGGGTTATCATTGCCGTAACCTTCCAGCAGGTTGATGACGCCCCAGATTCCAAGGCCGGCTCCCAGTGCGATAACGAGGGTCTGCAAAACGTCGATTGCGCTGTTGAAAAATTCCATACTTTAATTTAGCCGGAATCGCTTTGTGGTTAGTGTTGGTTCATAGGCATACAAAAGCCGGACAACAAAACCGCCCTGCGTTTTGGGCGGCTCGATTCCGGCTATCCTCCTTCTTCATTTTTTTGTTGAGCTGTCCGCTTTGTACGCCAATGGCCTCAACCGAGGCAGGTTTCAGGGACCCTGGCGGGTAGATAAAATCACTCCTTTCTTGCGGAACGGGATTATTCGCCCTCGGTGTCTACGTCAACTTCAAACACATCGTAGACCTCGTTGGGTTTTGGTTTGAGCCGGGTGGACAAAAACGCTTCAATGTCAAAGGCGTTCTTATCGTCCGCGTCGGCAGTGTACTGGAAATTGGGGTGCCTGGTGATGTCATATTTATCCGACAAAAACGGGCGGACGCCCCGCAGCTGGAGGATACATTTTCCACCGTCCATAACCGCAAGCTCATCCTGGCTCATCAGTTCTTTGCCCAATTTCTGATAGTTGAGAGAGTGGGAGGTTTCCCGCCCCCGGCTCTCCCCGGTGTTGTAAGTGTCATGAGGTAAGCGCCTCGTGGACGCTCCCTCCCGAACCGTGCGGGCACCTCTCGATGCACACGGCTCTCCATATGCCGTCAACTAACAAAATCAGTCTTTTCCGTGTATCTCACGGTGGCACGCCGGGCATACTGCCAGCGTTTTCCTGCGGTTCTTTAACATAACTTTTTCCCACTCATACTCACCGCTAAGGCTTTTCAGCCGTTTTACCTGATGAATCTCCACATCATTTGTATACTGTCCGCAGAGTTCACAGGTTTTCGAGCGCAGTTTCGCCGCTATGCGGTTTGGTCTTTCATACCGCTTGTAAGCTGGAAGAATATCTGCCTGCGGCACATTGGGCTTATCCTTGCGGATAAAAGGCCCCCTGTAAAATACGCTCTCTTTCATACCGCTTTTTGTCTTGTAAATGACTGTAAACCGTCCATCTTTAAAATATTTCTTCTTAATCTTTCTGGTCTTTGTGCGGTATTTATTTGCGAATGTTTTCAGCATACTGTAATGCATCAGACTCGCAAACTTGCTCATTGCGCATACATTACATGCCAGTGAGTAATAGTTGTACAAACCTCTGATTTCAGAGTTGTACTTTGACAGAATTTCAATATCTTTGCGGTTAATGTGCTGTGGTCTGTGAATGGCTTTCCAATGCTCTTTGTGTGTAACTTTGTCTTTCTTGATACGGATTGCACCATACTCCAATAGTTTCGATTCCCATTTCTCATGCGGCATATATAGTTTCACTGCGCCGCTGTATCCCTTCACTTTCCTGCCCTGACGTTTTGTGACTTCCTGACTTTTTGAGATTGAAATATCGTAGCCAAGAAACCTCGCCCGGTCAGTTGCGTGGGTGATTTTGGTTTTCTCCACTGACAGTGTAAGGTTCAGTTTTTCTTTGAGGAACACGGCTAAATCTGCTTTTAAGGCTTCTGCATCCTTTTTGCTCCCGATAATGCTTATGATAAAATCATCCGCATAACGGACGTATTGCAGGTTTTTGTAAGTTTCATCCCGAAACTGCTTAGACGGGATTTCCCTCTGCTTCTCCCGCAGTCTGCGTAACTCCCCGGCACGTCCTTTCTTTTCGGCTTCACTAAGGCTGTCCCATACTTCCCTGTTCTGGCGCATAAACCTCTGCACCTCACGGTTCCGTCTGGCGTATTCTGGATTCACTTTGCGGTTTATCCTGTTTCCTTTTATAAAGCCTGCCTTGTATTCCTCCACGTACATATCCAATTCATGCAGATAAATATTTGCCAGGACAGGACTGATGCCAGAACCCTGCGGAGTGCCGCAGTATGTCCTGTTGTACTGCCATTGTTCCATATATCCGGCTTTTAAAAACTTCCACATCAATGTGATAAATGCTTCGTCATCAATGCGTCTGCGCAGGATATCAATCAGCACATGGTGGTCAAAGCTGTCAAAACATGCCTGAATATCCCCCTCCACAAACCAGTTTGCCCCGGCGGATGTCCGCTGTATCTGTTCGAGGGCTGTATGGCAGCTCCTCTTTGGACGGAACCCGTGGGAATAGTCGGAGAAAGTGGGTTCATAAATGCTTTCCAATATCATTCGGACTACTTCCTGCACCAGCTTGTCATCCCCGGAAGGAATCCCAAGCGGACGCTTTTTACTGCTGTTTTTCTTCGCAATATATGTACGCCGTGCAGGTCTCGGGCGGTAGGAGCGGTCTTTCAATGCGCTGATGATGCGCTCTATTCTCGGACTGCCCATCCCGTCCAGCGTTTCACCATCCACACCCGGCGTCATGCTCCCCTCATTGGCGTAGATATTCCTATATGCCAACAGGTAGAACTCCGGGTTGTACAAGTTCCGGTAAAGCCTTTGGAACTTGTACGATAAATCTTTAGACTGTTTGTTCAGGCTATTTAATACATCAGTTGGATTTCTCATGATGCCTCACGCACCTTCCTTTCTTGTTTGTATTAAAGACATACTGCTCCCCTTCGTCATGTGGGCGGCTCTCCCGCTTCCGTTTTTACGGCTATCCCTGTAAATCCAGAGTCCACGGGCTACTATGGGAGCTGTGTAACCATGCCCACAAATGAGTGGGTTTAGGTCATCCCCGGTAGCGTATGCCATACATAGCGTTCCGTGTTGTCGGTAATCTTTGTAGATATGTGGCGTTCGCCGTTCAACCTAATCTAAGGCTTGCCTTGCTTCGGATATCACGCGCCTGCCGACAATTGAGCGACAGCCGCCAAAACACCGTGCGTTCCATCTTCTTTCGCACGTAGGCCAGATACTCCCAGACTCCGGCTACCAATCAAGCAGTTTAGCTTTCATCCTCATACACGGATTTTCATCCCCACATAAAATGACGGTTAGAAGATTGCGCCATTTTATGCCAGTTATAGCAGTGGTTGCTACAACAACGACATGCTACACTCCCCAGAGGGTTTCCCCTCACGGATAAGTCGTGGAATGATAGACAGTAAATTTTCACCTTCCTTTCTTTGATATCTTTGTCTACCGCTTGCTAAAGGCGGTTTATGGCATACACCCTAACGGGCGCACAATGGTTTCTTTTCCCAGGGCGGCGGCTAACTCCTTTAAGGTGGTGGGTTCTTTGCCGCCCAGAAAGATGGAAGTGTCCATATTTCCGATGATGGTGTCGGCGTTGTCCTTGTAGATGGCCTTCAGCTGGGACTGCGCCTGCAATACCAGACAGGCGGAAATCTCCCGGCTTCGGATGGTGGCTACCAGCTTTTCCAGCTTTGGAATCTGCCCGATGTTGGCGCACTCGTCAATCAGGCAGCGCACATGGACCGGGAGCCTGCCGCCGTACACATCGTCCGCTTTCTCGCATAGGAGGTTAAACAGCTGGGTATAGCACATGGAAATCAGGAAGTTAAAGCTGTCATCGGTATCGCTCATAATGAGAAATAAGGCGGTTTTCCGGTCCCCCAGGGTGTCCAGTTCCAGCTCATCGTAGGCTGTGACCTCCCGCAGCTCGGCAATATCGAATACCGCCAGCCGCGCGCCGCAGGAAATCAGTATAGATTTTGCGGTTTTGCCCGCCGCCAGCTTATATTTTTTGTACTGCCGCACCGCAAAATGGTTGGGCTTCTCGGATTCCAGCGCGTCAAACATCAGGTCAACGGGGTTTTTGTATTCCTCATCGTCCTCCCGGACCTCCATCGCGTTAATAAACTCAATCAGGGTGGAGAAGTTCTGTTCCTCCACCGGGGCCTCGTAGTGGATATATCCAATCAGGGCGCAGTACAGCAGCGTTTCCGCTTTGACCCAGAAATCGTCACCGGCTTTCCCCTCGCCCTTGGTATTGGCGATTAAGGTTGTCACCAGCTTCAAAATGTCCTTTTCGCTGTGGATATAGGCGAAAGGATTGTATTTCATGGATTTTTTGAAGTTGATGGTATTCAGCACCTTGATCCGGTACGGTTCATAGATGGTTTTGCCGTTCTTGTCCTTCATGGGCTTTCCGTCCTTATCCAGCTTCGGCGCGCCCCGTTGGAGCAGCTTTCCACATTCGATCAGGATTGTACCTTTTGGGTCAGTAACCACATATGAGCTATGGAGCTGCATCAGGTTGGGCTTGAGCCAGAAGCGGGTCTTGCCGGAGCCGGAACCGCCGATCACCAGCACGTTTTTGTTGCGGGCGGTCTTGGGGTCCTTGGGGCGGCTGCTCATGGTAAGGCGTTCCGTCTGTGTGAGAATCACATTGTTCTGGAATACCGGATCGACATAAGGGGCGATGTCCTGGGAATTTCCCCATCTCGCGGAACCGTACTCGATATTCGGGCGGTACTTCTTGGCGTTTTTGCCTTTCAGGTAAACAGCCAGCCGGAGCGCCGCGCCGCAGCACAGCCCGACCAGCAGGTCCAGCGGGTGAAAGCTGGGCCAGAAACTTCCAAGCGCCGCCGGAAGGACGGAGATTAGCGACAGCGCCTTTTCCGATGCGTCCGCGCCCTGGGCCATTCGCCACGCCTCCCCGAAGTTGGTGGCGAACAGCCCCATCAGGATATAGGGCAGGTTCAGCAAAACGAGCTTCTTGATGTTCAATGGTCTTTTCATCGTTCCAGCTCCTTTCGCTTTGTGCGGTCCACCACCGCGTTTTTCACCAGCTCCTTGAACTGGTTCAGCTTCGCCAGCACAGACGGGCGGGACGCCTTGCGGACCTTCTTCTGGGTGTACTCGGTAAATGCCGAGGTCAGCGCGTCCGCATCGCGGGCCTTGAAAAAGACCAGGTACTTGGGCGGGGAGCAGCTGCGGTCCTTCTTTACCGCATAATCCACGCCGTACTTCCGGGCAACCCGTTCAAACGCCTTGATGGAGGGGTCTGTGATCTCAAGATTGGACACGCCCTGGTTCTGCCCGATGAGCTGCTTCACCGTCTGCTTTCCCTGGGGCTTGACCTCCGCGCCCTTTTCCCGCTGTTTCTGCATCTTTTGCTCTTTCAGGTGCGCCAGATACTTCATAATCGCCGCTTTGAACAGCCTGCCGGTGAACTTTGTGCCGCTGACAATGAGCGTCAGGGTTTTGCTTTCCACTTCGTCCTGCATGGATGTTTCGCCTCCTCTCTATGGATTTTCTGCATGGTTTCTCTATCGGAGCTGGTCTTGCCGGTCATAGCGCAGGTTTCCGTTTCGGACCTTCGCATGGCTCACAATCCTGATATGCCCCTGTTCCTGGCGTTCCAGGGACTTTTTATATCCCTCCTCGGTGAGAAAGGCGCGGCTGCGTTCCCCTTTCCAGCCAACAGGGGAATCAGCGGTCAGGGTATCAAAAATAATCATGTGCCGGGTGTCCTCCGCGAACCGGTTTAAGTCCATGTAACTATGGCCGGAATACTCCCGCGCCCCGGCTTTAAGCCGCATTTCCTCCATCAGCTGGCCGATGGTCTTTTGCTCAGGCATGGTGTGCGCCCCCTTTCTCCCGGCCCTGGCCTTTCACCGTCAGAATCCCGTCCAGCGTGGTGGCGGTGATCCGCAGGCGTTCAGCGGTGGCAATATCGTTTTTGACCGTTTCATCGGTCGAGTGTCCGCAGACCACCAGCACATGGGAGCGGCGCAGGTAATCTCTGGCGATGTCGATTCCGTCCTTGTGTTCCTGGGGGATTTCATCTTTCAAAAACAGCGGCAGGAACAAAACAGGGCAGACCGGGGAATATCCGGCGTCATACACCTGGCGGCAGTAGCTGGCGGCGCTTGCCGCGTTTTCATGGGGGTTCTTGCTCCAGGGAGCGGTAATATACGCAAGCGGTCGTTTCATAACAGATTCCTTTCTCCCGGCAGTTCCGGGCAGACAAAAACGGCCAGCTTTCAAAAGCCGCCGTACATATCGTGGTTGACCTGTGAGGTGTAATGGTTGCTCATGGTGGTGGGCGCGTTGAACAGCACCGTCAAAAGGTACTGCTTCATGTTCCGTACCTCGGTGGTGTTCTTTTGCAGGCAGTCCATGACAAACTCAATGTGGGAGCTGTCCAGCTTCAGGAAACGGGAGCGCACCACCTCATGGGGGAAGTCCGCCCCGGCAATCCGGGTGGTCTTACGCTTCGCGCAGACCGTTTCCACCAGCAGCTCCACAATCTCGTCCAAGTCCTCCCGGTAGGTTCCAAACCGCTGTTTGAGGCAGTCATACTCGATATTCTCCAAAATCAGCTCCCGATAACTTTCCATCTCTGTGAGCGACATCGTTTCCCTTCGTTTCGGTTCCGGTGGCTTTGCCGCCGTTCCCCGGAAGGGAATGGAATCGGTAATTGATCCGTCAGTAATTGATTTTTGGGTATTTAATTTCTCTATATTTATTTGCGTTGGATTTTCCGTTGACGGTTTTCCCGTTGACGGATTATCCGTTGTCGGAAAACCCGACAACGGTTTTTCCAACAACGGTGTGTGTGTCGGGGATGCAGGTTCTTCTGTTACCGGACGCTCATAAATCACATACTCGTTGGCGCTGAACTTGCCGCCCGCATCGGTGGTCTGGCGGCGTTTGATGTACCCCGCCTTTTCCAGCTCATTGACTGCGGAGCGGATCGCGTCCTTGCTTTCCCGGTTGATAACGGCCAGACCGGAAAGGGTGTAGTCCCAATCCTCCGGCAGCGAGAGCATTTGGGACAGCAGGCCCTTTGCTTTCAGGCTCAGGCTCTTGTCCCGCAGATGATAGTTGCTCATGACGGTGTATCCCTGTGTGCGTTCTACGCGAAAAACGGCCATTTTCTGCACTCCTTTCGTTTCCCAGGGCATGAAAAAAGCCACAATCCTGTAAAAAGAATTGCGGCGTTCATTTGCTGGCTGACTTCTGCCTGTACCGGTGAAAAAACGGCGGCATGGGCGGTTTGTCAAACAGGCTCTCTAACTGCGGAAACGTCAGGGTTTGAAAAATCCGGTCGATCTCAATGGTTTCCATGTTTCGCTGGGAGCGGCAGTCCTCCCGGATGGCTTCTCTGATTTCCTTAACGGTACACATATTCATTCCTTCCTCTCAATTTGTCGGGTTTACGGGTGGCGTTTCTTTTTGGGCTTGAAGTCCAGGATATGCCCCTCAATGACGCGGGCATACCGTTTGATTTTGATGTCCCGGCGTTTCTGGCTGGCGAGAACGGCCTGGTAGCCGTCCTCGTCCAGAAACAGGCGCGTTTCATCGCCGGGTGCGCCGTAGGCGGTACGGGGCCGCAGGACGGAAAACTCCACCATCCAGCGGGTCTTATCCTGAAACCGTTCCACAGCCAGTATGTTGTGGCCCTTTAACTCCCTGGCAACGTGATCTCTCATAGGCGCTCCTTTCAGCGTTCCTGATCTCTCTGACGCTTTTTCTGCCACTGTTCCAGCAGTTTGATGATGGTTTCCTGCATCCGGGCAGGGGTGTAGCTTTTGGGAAAATACTTCCGCAGGGTGTCGGAGGTAAACGTCACCTTGTCCAGATCGCTTTTCTTTTCCTCGCCCATAATCGCCCGCATTACATCTATGGATAAACGCCCCTCCTGGCTGAATTTCTTGAGCCGCTGGGCTTGGGAAAGGGAGGGGGTGGCCTGTTCGCTGTCCATCGCGTCCAAAAGCTGGGTCTGTTCTTCTTTTTTGAGAAAGGACAGCTCATAGGCCGGGTTCAGGGCAATTTTCTTTTCGTCCACCATGTTCAGCAGTTCGGGGATTAACTCGGTCAGGCGAATGTAGCGGAAAATCTGGTTTTTACTCTGACCGACCTGTTCCGCCAGAACCTCGCTGGACTTCTTCCCAAAATCGTTCCCAACTTGGGAACAATTTTCTTTGGAGGGCCGACCTGCTTGCCGTTTCATAGCTTCTAATTTCATCTTGTAGGCAAAGGCCCTCTCGCTGGGGAGCAGGCTTTCCCTTTGCAGGTTGCTGTCAACCATGATAATCGTGGCGGCGTCATCGTCCAAATCCCGGACAATGACCGGCATGGTTTCTTTCTCTGCCAGTTCACTGGCCCGATGCCGCCTGTGTCCGGCTACCAGCTCATAGCCGCCGCTGGGGTCAGGACGGGCGATAGCAGGAACAAGAACGCCGTACTGCCGGATGCTGTCCGCTGTTTCCATCATGGCATCATCATCTTTGACCTTGAAAGGGTGGCCCTTGAACGAGTGCAGCTCGCTTAAAGGGATTTCTACCACCTTTTCCCGCCTTGCATCGGCGCGGCTTTCCTCGGTGGAAAACAGATCATCGACCGATGCCAGCTCTACTTTTTTCGCGCTGCTTTTCAAGTTTCAACACCTCCTTAGTCAGATTTGCGTAACCCTCCGCTACTTTGCCGCCTGGGTCATGGGAGAAAATGCTCTTGCCCTCTGCGCTGATTTCCTTTGCCCGGACAGAATGGGGAATCTCGGTTCCGAACACCTTGATTTTACTGCCGTAGGTTTCCCGCAGCAGGGCGGCAATCTCTTTGGCGAAGTTAGTGCGGTTGTCCACCATTGTCAGCAGAATACCGTCTATTTGCAGTTTCGGGTTGATCTGCCGCTTGACCTTGTTCACCGTAGAGAGCAGCTGTTCCAGCCCTTTGGCGGGCAGGTACTCCGCCTGGACGGGAATTATAATCCTGTTGGCAGCGGCCAGGGCGTTGACGGTGAGCATACCCAGGGAGGGCTGGCAGTCTATGAGGATATGGGAATACTGCCCCTTTACACTGTCCAGGTACTGCCGCAGAATCGTTTCCCGGCTCATAGCGTTTACCAGCGATACCTCCATGCCAGACAGCTGAATATCCGCTGGCATCAGATCCACGCCCTCCGGGTGGCGAAGAATCCCCTCGCCGGGGCGAACCGGCTGATCGGTCAGGATGCGGCCCATTGCGTCAGAGAGGGTAAAGGGCAGCTTATCCGGCTGGGGATTGCCCAGGCTGATGGTCAGGCTCCCTTGCGGGTCCCCGTCAATGAGCAGCACTTTCTTTCCCGCCTGTGCCAGCCCAATCCCTAAGTTGGCACAGGTTGTGGTCTTGCCCACACCGCCTTTCTGGTTTGCGATGGCGATGATTTGCGTGTTCAAGATAATCACCTCATTTCTTGGTATGAAAAAAGGGAGAATGTGACCGGAATCAACATTCTCCCTTAGAAACGATATGTGATTGTGCAATGATCTGTCTTTTGTGAGGTTAGCTTTTGAGAGCCATCTCGCCGCAAGCCCGCATGAATACTGGGTTTTTGCCTGTTTGCTTTCCCTTTCCCCAATAACCTGTGTTCAACGAGATGTACAGCAAGGACATTTCCAAGAAAGTCCATTCTTCCTATGTGCTGAAGGCGCAGAAAGGCCAGTTCACCGGCTGCCTTGCCCCCTTTGGCTACAAGAAAGACCCGGAGGACAAGAACCGCCTTTTGGTGGACGAGGAAACCGCCCCGGTTGTCCGGCAGATTTTCGGGTATGCGCTGGACGGGCACGGCCCCAACTACATCCGGCGCAGGCTGGAGGAAGAAAAGCACCCCTGCCCCACATGGTGGAACCGGAAGCGGGGACACCGGAACATCCGCACCAAATGGGAAAAGAAAGACCCGGAAAACGGGCGGTACGTCTGGGACTTTTCCGTGATTAAGGAAATCCTGATGAACCCCGTCTACACCGGCTCAATCGCTTCCCAAAAGACCGAGTACCGCTTTAAAATCGGCACTATCCGGGATAAGAAGCCGGAGGACTGGATTGTGGTGGAGGGGACGCATGAGCCGCTGGTGGACAAAAAGGACTTTGCGATTGTGCAGGAAAAACTGAAATCCCGCCAGCGACCGGGCAAATCCGGGGAAATCAACCTCTTTGCAGGGCTGATAAAATGCGGGGAGTGCGGAAAGGCTCTCACCATCCGCACCACGCATGAGAAGTTCCCGAAGCGGATTTTCTCCTGTAAAACCTACAATGCCTATGGGAAGCAGCACTGCACACAGCACCGGGTTGAGTTTGACACGCTCTATTCTCTTGTTCTGAACAAAATACGGGAGTGCGCCACCGCTGCCCTGACCGACAGCGAAACGGTGGCCGGACGGCTGACCGACACCTGCCAGACCGAGCAGAAAGACCAGCGGGAAGCGATGGAGCGCACCCTTGCCAAAGACGAAGAACGGATTGAAGTGCTGGAAAAGATGGTATTGCGGCTCTATGAGGATATGGTAGCCGGACGAATCACAGAAGAAAACTTCAATCTCCTGCTGGAAAAGACACAGAAGGAACAGGCGGAATTAAAAGCCAAGGTTGAGGAAGGCCGGAAACGCCTTGCCGATGAAATCCGGCTTGCCGTGGACGCAAGGCAGTGGGTGGAATCCATACAGGAATACCGGGACATCACCGAACTGGACGCTTCCACCTTAAACCGCCTGATGAAAGAAATCGTTGTCCATGAAACCATAGACAGCGATAAGACAAGACACATTTCTATCGAAATTCATTTTAATCTCAAACCCATACCGGAAGTGGAGCAGGTCACAGGCTGACCGCTCCCCGCTCCGGGGAGGTTCTTTAAAAACTCCATATATATTTCTTGACGTGCCGCCGCCCGACAGAAAGCTGTATTGTTCCTACTAATTGGGGATAACACAGTTAATGGCGGGCGGCGGTATCATCCTTTTGGGCACCACGCTGATCCCCCTGCTGTCCGGCTTGTTCTAAGGAGGGCTTATGGATTTTCTCACCGACTGGCTCGAGGACTGGATACGGGAGCTCTTGGTCGGCGGCATCATGGGGAACCTGGAGGGGCTCTTTGATACCGTCAACGCCAAAGTTGGAGAGATTGCGGTACAGGTAGGGACGACCCCGGCGGCATGGAACGCCGGGGTTTTCTCCCTCATCCGCCAGCTTTCCGAAACGGTGATCTTACCCATCGCCGGGCTGGTGCTGACCTTTGTTGCCACCTATGAGCTTATCCAGATGCTTCTTGAAAAAACAATATGCACGAGTTTGATGTGGCGAATATCTACAAATGGGTATTCAAAACCGCCTGCGCCATCCTCATTCTCTCCAACACCTTTAACATTGTAATGGCCGTGTTCGATGTGTCGCAGAGCGCCATCTCCAGTGCGGCGGGGCTGATCCAGGGCTCCACGGATATTACCCCGGATATGCTGGCCGAGCTGGAAACCACGCTGGAGGCGATGGATTTAGGCCCGCTCCTTGGCCTGTGGCTCCAATCCTCCATTATTGGCGTGACCATGCAGATCATGGGGATCATTATTTTTGTTTTGGTGTATGGCAGGATGCTGGAAATTTATTTGCTGACCAGTTTAGCCCCGCTCCCCGTTGCCACCCTTGCCAACCGTGAGCTTGGCGGCGCAGGGCAGAATTATCTAAAATCCCTGTTCGCCGTGGGCTTTCAAGGGATGCTCATTCTGGTATGCGTGGCCATCTATGCGGTACTGATCCAGGGCATTGCCACAAGCGGCGACCCTATCGGGGCGATATGGGGCACCATCGGCTACACGGTGCTTTTGTGCTTCATGCTGTTTAAGACTGGCGGCATCGCCCAGCGTATCTTCGGGGCGCATTAAACAGGACTTCGGGACACTTTGTCCCAAGGCCGGAAAGGAGGCGGGATATGCCAAGACGGGCCCCCGCCCGTTACAAACCGGGCCCGGACGGGGAAATGCGCCGGACATGGAACGGCAAGCTCCCGGAGGAATTTACCCAGCGTGACACGCTGGCGTTTATGGCTGATACGGACTTGCTTTTGAATGGCAGGGTATCAGCGGAAACCCTGTCCGCGATCCATGCGGCGGGCTATGACTATGAGGGCGGGGCTGTCATACCCACGCCCAGAAAGGAGGAAACAGGACTGAGTAAGGATGTAATACTGACCCCGGAACAGATCGCCGCAGAGGAAAGGCGCTGGCTTTTTGAGGTTCCGATTGCGGAGCTGGCCGAGGTCAAAGGCGTAACCATAGACGAGGCCGTGAAAATGAGGACGGACGCCATGCTGAAGGAGGCGGTTCCCATTGAAGTATCGGTGCGGCCCATTGAGCCGCAGGGGAAACTGATCGGCTTTGCCAGCGTAACGATTGGCGGTGTCGTGATCGACGATTTTAAAGTGGTGGACGGGAAAAACGGGATTTTTTTAGGGGCTCCCTCAAAGCCCGATCCCACCAGCAGGACGGGCTACCGCTCCACGGTGCGGGTTCCAGACCAGGCCACCCGGGATCGGAACAATGAGATTGCCGCCCAAGCGTACCATGTGGCGGTGGAAAAATTGATTGCAAGAGCCGAGGCGGTGCGGCCCGCCCCCATAAGGGAGCAGATGGCCCAGGCCGCAAAAGAGGCGGGAAAGGAAAATGCCGCCCGGCCTGCCCCGGCAAAGAAAAAGGAGGCCCGGGATGACCGCTGAAAGGACTTTGGGACAAAGTGTCCCGAAGTCCCCGGAGCTCTCCGAGGGCCTGTTCCTTATGGACGGCATTGAGGGCCTGCGCTCCCTGCCAAAACACTCGGTTGATATGCTCTTAACCGACCCGCCCTACGGCACCACCCGGAACTTTTGGGATGTGCCCCTGCCGCTCCCGGAGCTGTGGGAGGCGGTCAAGTGGGCCGTCAAGCCCGATGGGGCTGTGCTGTTCTTCGCACAATGCCCCTATGATAAAGTGCTGGGGGCATCCAACCTTGCCATGCTCCGCTATGAGTGGGTATGGTACAAAAGCCGCTGTACCGGCTTTCTCAACGCAAGGCGGGCCCCCTTAAAGCGGACGGAGAATATTTTGGTATTTTATCTGAAACTTCCCTATTACGATCCGCAGTTTGAACAGGGCAAGCCCTATAAGAAAATCTCCCGGGAGGGGAGCAACAGCCCCAACTATGGAAAATTCCTGCGTTCCAGCAGCGGGTCGGAGGACGGCCTGCGCTTTCCCGGAAACCTGCTTGCCTTTTCCTCGGTACAGCGTACCGTCCATCCTACGCAGAAACCCTTGGAGCTGTGCGAGTATTTCATCAGGACCTACACCCGGCCCGGGGAGGTGGTGGCGGACATCTGCGCCGGGAGCGGCACCACCGCCGTTGCCGCCCTCAACACGGGCAGCCGTTTCGTATGCTTTGAAACAGCCCCGGCCTTTTATGCCGCCGCCAGCGAGCGCATCCATACCGCCCGGATGTCGGTGGAGTCCGGGGAGAAAGGAGTGTAAAATCAAGTATCTTTTTGTCGGATTGTATGCTATACTCAAAATTAGGTGGTGATGAATATGGCTGACTTAAAAGCAAAAGAATATGAGCGGTTTGAAGATATAAAGCATACAACCGATGAAGGGGTGGAATTTTGGTATGCCCGGGAGCTTGGGTCTGTTTTGGATTATGCCAAATGGGACAACTTCCGAAAGGTGATTGACAAGGCGATGCTGGCCTGCAAAAACAGCGGTTTTGATGTAGCAGACCATTTTCCCGAGGTCGGGAAAATGGTTGACTTGGGGAGCGGCAGTCAACGAAAACTAAAAGATTATATGCTGTCTCGGTACGCCTGCTATCTCATTATGCAGAACGGCGATCCCCGTAAAGAAGTGATTGCCCTCGGGCAGACCTATTTTGCCATCCAGACCCGCAGGCAGGAAATTGCCGATGCGTTTAACCAGCTTGACGAGGACAATAAACGGCTGGTGATCCGGGGCGAGGTGAAAAGCTGGAACTCTATGCTGGCTGATGCCGCCCATCGTGCGGGTATTACCAAGCAGGCCGATTATGCGGCGTTTCAAAATGCCGGGTACATGGGGTTATACGGCGGCTTGCGAGTTTCTGATATTCACGCCCGGAAAAAACTATCTAAAGATCAAAAGATACTGGATCACATGGGAAGTGAGGAATTGGGCGCAAACCTGTTCCGTATCACGCAGACTGAGGCAAAAATGCGCCGGGATGATCCCCAGGGGCTTGACGAGGCCAGCTCCATCCACTATACCGTAGGAAAAGAAGTCCGTGAAACGATTGAAAAAATCGGCGGCACGATGCCCGAGGACTTACCCACTCCCGAAAAAAGTATTTCACAGATTGAGCGTGAGCAGATAAAGCAACTAAAACAAGAACGAAAAAAATTGATGCTTGACGAATAAACAGACCATTTCCCCGGCATCGGGAAAATGGTAAAATCCCTACTATAAAGCCGTTTGCTGAAAATGCAGGCGGTTTTTTCTATGCAAAGGAGCGTGAAAAAATCAAAAAATATTCTGTCATTTATGCCGATCCCCCCTGGCAGTACCAGCGGAGTAAAGTCCAGGGGGCGGCAGAGAACCATTACCCCACAATGGGGATCAATGAGCTTTGTGCGCTCCCGGTGGCGGATCTGGCCGCCAGGGACAGCGCACTTTTTTGTGGGCCACTTTCCCCCAGCTTCCGGAGGCCCTGCGGCTTATTAAGGCGTGGGGCTTTCAGTATAAGTCCGTGGCCTTTGTCTGGCTGAAAAAGAATAAAAAGGCGGACAGCTGGGAGAGAACGATAAAGAAGCATATTGCTATCAGGATTTTCGAGGCATGGATTTTGCGGGATGTCATATTCAGGCTCACGATTTGCGAAATTGCGATTTCAGGGATTCTAACCTGGAGGGCGCAGATCTGAGTCTGGGACGCATGTGCGGAGTATGGTTTGTGAGAAGCCGACTTAAAGGGGCATGCCTGTCCGGCAGTATTCTGCATGGAGCGGATTTTAGAAAAGCAGATTTGCGGAAAGCCCGGATGGAAAAAACATTCATGTATGATGGGAAAAAACCTGGTGTAGGATGGCGTTTGGTGGGATATCCGGAAGGGAGCTTTGTGGAGGCCGATTTGCGGGAAGCAAGCTTTCGGGAGTGTATCTATTGTGGGGCGGATTTCCGAGGGGCAAGGCTTGAAGGGGCGAATTTTGAAGGGGCACAACTTTACAGATGCCATTTCACGGATGAACAGAAGGCCGCGTTAATCTTGACGGAGGAGCAAAGAGCACAGATGGAAGGTTAATTTCTGAAGATTCCTAAGAGACCAGAAGGAGAGAAGGGGGATATTGTGGGAGGAAACATTAAGAAAGTAACAGCAACTGTTCCCAAGGTACTGAATGCTGCAAAACAAGCTGGAGAGGCAAAAAAGGAAAAGCAGAGAAAGACGAAAAAAATAGAATGGTTAATTGGGAAACAAAAGGCCGCCGTACCCTGTTATGTCAATAAAATCTTGGGGTCTGTGGGAAAGAATATCCAGAACCGAATGGGAAATATAAAAGATGGCCTACAAAAAGAACAAGATCGGTATTGGCGTACCGTTGAGAGAGGAATTATACAAAAGGGAGTAGCTATTTATTTGCTGACTGACCGGAAGGCAGGATGGGCAGAAGCGGAGATGATTCTGCGAATGCGAAGGGTAATCATGGAGCAGAATCCGGCTTATGGGTGGGAGAAAAGGTTATATGAAAAGATCCGGGCAGGAATTATAGAAGGCGGTGACAATTTCGGAAACAGTGTTTATAATAAAAATATCCCTGTATTGTCCGATTTGGTAGGAGAGATATTCCATGCCAGTGAACGGGAAAATGGGGGCGATGAGACTAACCTCCCTTCTATGGCCGGGGCATTTATAAATGGCTTGCTGGGGACAGGATTATTGGGTACGGTGGATGGTATTGGAAGCGTCATAACAGACCCATTGGGAACCGCGGAGGGAATTGTTGGAATTGGGGCCCATCAGGAGGAAAGCTTTCCGGCGCTTTTTGAAGCGGCAAAGAAGGCAGTAGATAAAAACCTGATTCATGGAAGTGGCGAGGATCGATGCCGTGTGGCCGGAGCCGTGGTTTTTGAAATTGTATCAGCCCTGTTTACCAGCGGAAAGGTTGCGGCAGCAACAAGAGCCGGGGATAAAGCAGCAGATACAGGGATGGCAGCAAGAGCGTCCCGCATGATACAAAATACAAAAGGGATGATAAAAGGGGGGATTACAAAAGGGGCAAAAAGGATCGTTTCATCTAAAAGGCTGGAGCAGATAGCAGGCAAAGCAGATGATATTTTAGGAGAACTGGCCCGGATTATGAGCGGCCCAGGATCAGAACCCGCATTGGTCACAGGTGCGTTGGATGACGGGGGAGGCAATGATTATTTAAAAAAATATTTAGAGGATTTGCGGAAGTCTCTGGATATTGTGGAAGAGAGCGGGGTGAAGATACATAAGGCAGAGGGACTGGGGGATGAATTGACAGGGGGTGGAGATAAATTAGGAATTCGTGTGAATAATGAGAAAATAAGAAATAATTTTACAGATAGTGCTATTGATCATGCGAATATTGGCGAATTTACTTATAATCCTAAAACAAATGAAATTTCAAAAATGAGAGGAGGAGGACATGGACAGAAAAATTTGGAATTATTAGATTCATTAGGGATAGAGTATAATATTGAAAAAACATACTCTAATGGAGTACGAATAGGAAATATTCCAGATCATAAACAAAAACTTAAAAGAACAGGGACAGGGCAGTCTTGGTTTCCTAAAGAATGGGATGATAAAAAAATACAAGAAGCAGGAAATTATGTTATTCAGGCAAATAAGGGAATGGAAATTGATGATGGAAAGGCAATATTTGCAGAATATGATGGAGTAAAAGTTGGTGTTATATATACAAATGGAGAACCTGCGACAATTTTTCCGGATGTTGTACAACCCGAATAATGATGAGGTGACAAAATATGAATAGAGAAGCCGTGATAGATTGTTTGTGCGAACGTGTATTGATTGAGGAAAATGATCCTGTATTATATCGTATATGGGACAGATTGACAGAGTTATTAAGTGAAAATAGTGAGGAAACTATAGATTTTTTGAATGAATGCACGGAAGAACAATTATTTTATATAAGTGAGGTTTTTGAAGATATTTCTTTTAATCTTCAAAGTGAACAATTTATTGATGCTTTATATAAATTAGATAGAAAATATCCGGAATTGCAAATGAAATCGGATATAAAAATTGCTGAAGAGTTTATGGGGAAATAGAGATTATGGGAGATTATAATTATTTTCGCATCGAAATGCGGAAAAGATTAGGACGCATTTATTTTTATCCACAGAATATTGATGTATATGTAACAGAAATAATACAGTTGATTAAAAATAATGAGGAATATTTTGAAAGATATGCTAAAAATTTTACAAGTAACGAAAAAAAAGTATTTCTAACTATAAAAAAACACCTAAAAAAAGAAAAAATTTATAAGGATATCAGTCAATTACTTGATGAAAGATTAAGCGAAGAGTAATAGGAAATTCACGATTAACCGTTGGGGAAAATTATAAGGGGGATTCAGGAGGAGTGCATAATTAGAGGGAGGAGATTGGAATGATAGAGTTACACGGTTGGATAACAATTAGAGAAACTTATAAATCTTTTTTTGAAGAAGAAGAACAAATAGATTCTGTGACTCAAACTTCCCACATAAAAAATGCGTTTTGCGCCTTGATAAATCAATACTTTAACTCATAAAATAACATTTAGGCAGCCGCTGAACCGTACTCCAATGCTTTTTGCATGTACTTTGGCAGTCTCTGAACAAGGCTGGTAGTGAAATCCTCCAGCTGTTGTTCCGTGATGTGGAAATGTTCCATTACGGTATCCATTAGTGCATCTATGATAATCCTCAT
>CAJTEM010000026.1 GCA_910575255.1 Lachnospiraceae bacterium
AAATTCAGAAATTTTAGGAATTCTTGATCTCGAAACCGGAAAAATCCGCAGACCCTTTTCGATGGCTGCTCTCCCCGTTTCCCTGGCGTACCTTTTGGAACAGCTTAACTAACTGACATTGGCCTGTGAACAGTAACACAAGAGACGCAGCGGAAAAACAACTGAAAAAGTACCTCTTGTGAAGCGAAAGATTTCGTGGTATCATATCCACGTAAACAATGCTTGTACTCCGGAGGAATCTTCATGGAACAAAACCATATACAATCACCAGATAAAAGAACCAACACCTTTGCATTTTTCAGCCTGGCAGTCGGCATCTTTGCCCTGTTTGCCTGTGTGTCCCCGCCCATGCAGCTTCTGCTGGGCTCCTCTGCGCTGATGGCCGCATATCTTTCCCGAAACGGGCGGCCGATGACCGGTCCTGCAATCGCCGGAACCGTCATGGGCATCTGCGGAATCCTCAGCAGCTTTGTTTTTCTGGCATTTTACGTATTGACCATACGGATGCTTGACGACCCGAATACCGTCGCCATGCAGCGTGAGATTCTGCGGCAGTACCAGGATATGCTGAATTCCCTTACCAATAATTAAAGGGAATCAGCCAGCAGATCGATCCCATATCGGATCCGAAGATAATTCTTTACTGCAAAGTTCACTGCTACAATCCCCACAGCCAGATAGAGAAAACCTTTCTCGTGTCCCAGATAAAGCTTCCCATTGCCGCTGACCTTTGCCGCAAGAAAGGTCATTGCCTCCGCAAGCAGAACCATTGCCGTATAAGGAACCAGCGGATGGAATCGAAAGCTCAGACATAAGTGACCATGCAGAAGATACCAGACCGCCCGCGTGCCGCCACAGCCCGGGCAGTACAGCCCGGTCATGGCAAGGAACAGACAAGGTCCCGGAAACATCGCTCAGCCCTCCGACTCTGCGCGAATCACCTGACGGAGTCCTTCCTCGCCCATCTTCTGATACTCACTGTCCAAAGCAATCGCCTGCTTCATAAACTCGGTCTCATTCATTCTCTTTGTGAGAATCGCGAATTCATCCATATTCTCCAGTACAAAGATCTGTACTTCCCCGAATGCCTCCTTTATCCGTGCGGCTTTCTCATCTGTATTCCCGGCTATACGTATAAAGTAACAGCTCTCGCCTGATTTGCTGGCCGCAATCGTCTGGCGTTCTTCCCCCCAGCCAAGCGGTATATTCGTCTGTGCATTCTGCGCTGCCTCAATCAGATCCGCCACCACAGCGCTGGCCGTAGGAAGCTTCCCTGCTCCGCTTCCATAGTACATGGAAGTACCGAGCATATCACTCTTTACCAAAATCCCATTATAAACCCCGCTGACTGCATACAGGGGATGCTCCTTGCCTATCATAACCGGAGCCACCCTGGCATAGACCTCACCGTTCCGGATACGGCTGATTCCCAGAAGCTTCACTGACATACCCATCTTCTTCGCATAACGGAAATCCATGTCTGTAATTCTGGTAATGCCTTCGGTATAGATATCCTCATAATCCACTTCCCGTCCCGTCATCATTGCCGTCAGAATAGCAATCTTCCGACAAGTATCATACCCCTCCACATCCGCTTCCGGGTTCCTCTCCGCATAGCCCAGATCCTGAGCCTCCTTCAACGCATCTTCAAAGGACGCGCCCTCCCGATCCATCTTTGTCAGAATATAGTTCGTGGTTCCGTTCAAAATTCCTGTGATCTCCTGAATCCCCTCTCCTGCCAGGCAGCGATACAGGGTTCGGATAATCGGAATTCCTCCACCCACACTTGCCTCAAAAAAGAAGTTCACCTTTTTGTCCCTGGCAATCTGCAAAAGCTCGGTTCCATGCGCCGCTACCAGCGCTTTGTTGGAGGTCACCACATGCTTGCCTGCGTTCAGGCATGCCTTCACAAACGGATAAGCCGGTTCCAGCCCGCCCATGGTCTCTACCACCAGGGTTACCTGCTCGTCCTCTTCAATCTGCTGAAAATCATGAACGATGCGGTCCGCCACCGGGCTGTCCGGAAACTCACGCAGATCCAACACATATTTCAATACAATCTCCTGGCCTGCACTGCGGGCAATCCGCTCTCTGCAATTCTCCAGAATCTCTGCCACACCGGAACCGATGGTTCCGTATCCCATAATTGCTGCATACATCATAATCTCTCTCCTCTTTTCCCTGTCATTGTAACTCTACTCCCTTGCCAGGATCTTCACATAATGAATCCCCTGCTGGTCTTCCATCTCTTCCAACATTCGCGATATATTGCCGGTATCTGCTCTTACCTCCACCGAAAGAGTCAGGCTGGCCACACCATTGACCGGAATGCTCTGATGAATCGTCAGAATATTCGCCCGATAGACCGCCACAATATGCAGAAGATGAGACAAAAGCCCCTGCCGGTCATCCATCTGCATCACAAAGGTCACGGTCTTTCCTTTTGTATTATCATAAAACGGCAGGATATCATCCTTATACTTGTAAAAAGAGCTGCGGCTGATTCCCACCCGCTCGGCAGCCTCCTGCACAGTCATGACCTGCTCGGATTCTAAAAGCTTTTTTGCCTCCACGACCTTTAACAGTACCTCTGGCACCGCCCTTTGCTTTACTACAAAATATTTTGTTTTTTCCTCTGTCATAACAAGCCCTCTGGTGCAAAGACTACGAGTTTCTGATATGCGTGTTGTTCGCTTCTCATGTACATTTGTACTCACGAGGGAGATATTATCACAAAAACGTCAAGAGTGCAAGCCTTTTAGAAACTGTACGGAAATAAATTACAGATTGCAAGCCAAGGAAAAGAGACTGCTGCATAGCAACAGTCCCTGTGTCCTTCTGTCCTATCCTGTTTTCTCATAAAGCTCAGTCTTCTGCGGATGCCTTTCTGTCCGGACATCCCAGGCTCAGCCATTTCAAATAAGCGCTGATGAAAGCATCCAGCCCGCCGTCCAGCACATTCGTGACATTGCCAGTCTCCTCCCCGGTCCGCAGATCTTTCACCATCGTATAGGGCTGCAGCACATAAGAACGAATCTGGTTGCCCCAGCCGATCTCCTTGACATCACCGCGAATGTCTGACAGCTTCTCGGCATTCTCCTGCTGCTTGAGCATATACAGCTTAGCCTTAAGCATCTGCATTGCTTTGTCCTTGTTCTGAAACTGAGAACGTTCGTTCTGGCACTGCACCACAATTCCCGTGGGAATATGGGTGATACGCACCGCGGAGGAAGTTTTGTTGATATGCTGACCGCCGGCACCGCTGGAACGGTAGGTATCGATCCGCAAATCCTCCTGATTGATCTCCACATCCAGATCCTCTTCTATGTCCGGCATCACATCACACGACACAAAGGAAGTCTGCCGCTTCCCTGCCGCATTGAATGGGGATATCCGCACCAGGCGATGCACCCCACGCTCGGACTTGAGATAACCAAACGCATTCTCACCATTGATCTGGATCGTTACGGACTTGATCCCTGCCTCGTCACCGTCCAGGAAATCCAGTACCTCGGTCTTGTACTGCATCTTATCCGCCCACCGGCAATACATCCGGTAAAGCATGCTGCACCAGTCACACGATTCGGTTCCGCCTGCCCCTGCGTTGAGACGCAAAATGGCATTGCATTTGTCGTATTCTCCGGAAAGCAGAGTACCCATACGCAGCTTCTCCAGCTTTCCCTCAAATTCCTGAAGCATCTCCTCAATCTCCGGGATCAGGGATTCATCATTCTCCTCGTATCCCATCTCGATCAACACCTGGATATCCTCATACTCCTGCTCCAGGCCTCGATAAAGCTCCACGGTATCCTTCAGGTTCTTGGCCTCCTGCACCAGTTTCGTCGCACGGTCGGCATTGTCCCAGAACCCCGGCTCCTCCATGGATTTGTCTAATTCATCAATTCTTCTGACCTTGTTGTCGAGGTCAAAGTGAATCCCTCACTTCCACTAATGGTTTTTGAAACGTAGATAAGGTAAACTTGAACTGATCCAGCTCTACCATTGTGTCACCCGCTTTCTTTCTTATATTTTTGGGGTGCTGCCGCAGCCGTGGCTGCTGCAGCGCCCGAAATCACATGCTGTCTGTTCCCGCGTTTCCGTCAGGCTGCCTTCCTTCCCGGCCAATCCGGCAGGCGGGTCAAAGCTCAGCCCTGCCCCTTCAGCAGTTTGCGTCCGCAACACTGCTTGAACTTCTTTCCGCTGCCGCACGGACAAGGATCATTGGGATAAATCTTACGGATCTCACGGCGTTTGGGTGCCTGCACGGACGAAGTGTCCCGGTTGGTTCCGGTCACCTTAGCAGCCGGCTCCCGCTCTACCTTCTGCTCCACACGGATATGGAACAGAATACGTACAGTCTCCTCCATGATCGCCGCTGTCATAGCCTCGAACATCTCAAAGGCATTCATCTTATATTCCACGACCGGATCGCGCTGGCCGTATGCCTGCAGCCCGATCCCCTGGCGGAGCTGATCCATATCATCGATATGGCTCATCCACTTATTGTCAATAACCTTGAGAAGAATCACCCGCTCAATCTCACGGATCTGCTCGGCTTCCGGGAACTCAGCCTCCTTGGTCTCATAAAGCTTGATGGCTTCCTCCTTCAGCTTCTGCTTCAGCTCATCCCGTTTGCTCACCGGATGGTTCTCCAAGGTGATAACGCCCAACGGAATGATCGGAAGCAGAAGGGAATTCAACTCACCCAGATCCCAGTCCGCCGGATTCTGCTCCTCGGAGATCGACATATCCACGGCATTCTCCACAATATCCGTGACCATCTTTAAAATCACATCGCGCATATTGTCGCCATCGAGCACCTTGCGCCGCTCAGCATAGATGATCTCGCGCTGTTCATTGTTAACCTCATCGTATTTAAGCAGATTCTCCCGAATCCCGTAGTTATTGTTCTCAATCTTCATCTGTGCCTTCTCGATGGCATTCGAAAGCATCTTGTGCTCGATCTGTTCGCCCTCCGGCACTCCCAGCGCCGTGAACATCCCCATCAGCCGCTCAGAACCGAACAGGCGCATCAGATCATCCTCCAGCGAGATATAGAACCTCGATTCTCCCGGATCGCCCTGACGTCCGGAACGTCCGCGCAGCTGATTATCGATACGCCTGGCCTCATGGCGCTCTGTACCGATGATGCGCAGGCCTCCTAAGGCCCTTGACTCCTCGTCCAGCTTGATATCCGTACCACGGCCGGCCATGTTAGTGGCAATGGTAACCGCGCCGTGGATACCGGCATCTGCCACAATCTCTGCCTCCAGCTCATGATACTTGGCATTCAGTACCTTATGCGGAATTCCCCGCCGATTCAGCATTTTGCTCAGCATTTCCGAGGTCTCGATGGTAATGGTGCCTACCAGCACCGGCTGCCCCTTCTCGTGAGCCTCCGCCACCTCGTCCACCACAGCCTTGAACTTCTCCTTCTTTGTCTTATAGACCGCATCCTCATGGTCAATACGCGCCACTGGCTTATTCGTCGGGATGGCAATCGCATCCATCCCATAGGTATTGCGGAATTCCTTTTCTTCAGTCAGGGCCGTACCGGTCATCCCGGACTTCTTACGGAATTTATTGAAAAAGTTCTGGAACGTAATGGTAGCTAAGGTCTTACTCTCACGACGGACATTGACATGCTCCTTCGCTTCAATCGCCTGATGCAGTCCATCTGAATAACGTCGTCCCGGCATGATGCGTCCCGTAAATTCATCGACAATCAGGACTTCGTCATCCTTCACCACATAGTCCTTGTCGCGGAACATCAGATAATTCGCCCGCAGCGCCAGGATAATGTTGTGCTGAATCTCCAGATTCTCCGGATCCGCCAGGTTATCAATGTGGAAGAAATCCTCCACCTTCTTCACACCGTCCTCGGTCAGGTTTACTACCTTATCCTTCTCATTGACCACAAAATCACCGGTCTCCTCAATATCCTCCCCCATGATGGCATTCATCTTGGTGAATTCCCCGGAGGCCTCGCCCCGCACCAGCTGATGTGCCAGGATATCACACACCTCATACAGCTTGGTGGACTTACCGCTCTGTCCGGATATGATCAGAGGAGTACGCGCCTCGTCAATCAGTACAGAGTCCACCTCGTCGATAATGGCATAATCCAAATCCCGCAGCACCATCTGCTCTTTGTAGATCGCCATATTATCACGAAGATAGTCAAAACCCAGCTCATTGTTCGTCACATAGGTGATATCGCAGTTATAAGCCTTTTTCCTCTCCTCCGAGGTCATGGGATTAAGCACCACTCCTACGGTCAGCCCCAAAAACTCATGGATCTGTCCCATCCACTCCGCATCACGCTTAGCCAGATAGTCATTGACCGTGACGATGTGGACTCCCTTGCCATTCAGCGCATTCAGATATGCCGGCGCTGTGGATACCAAAGTCTTTCCTTCACCGGTCCGCATCTCCGCGATTCGTCCCTGATGCAGCACGATACCGCCGATCAGCTGTACCGGGAAATGCTCCATATTCAAAGTCCTGCGCGCCGCTTCCCGAACCGTAGCAAATGCCTCAGGCAGAATATCATCCAAAGTTTCCCCTGCTGTCAGACGCTCCTTAAATATCCTGGTATTATCACGTAATTCCTCATCACTCTTTGCCATCATCTCCGGGCGCAGTTTCTCGATCTTCTCCACAACCGGATAAATCATCTTCAGCTCCCGTTCACTGTGAGTACCAAACACTTTCTCTATGAGATTCATTCTTCGTTCTCCTAACTCACTTTGTCTCTTCTCTGCCGTTTTCTTTCCAGTCAATCTTATACATTGTAACACTAACCATTAATTTATTCAACTTTTTCCCTTGTTGTTCACAAAAAATTAATTTTCACGTTACCGTTCACCAGGCGGGGAAAGCCGGACGAAAACATGCGTCAGAACAGCAATCTTTCACATACCCGGATCTTTCCTCTGACTTCAAACGGCAGAATCTGCAAGTGACATAAAAATAATTTTATGGTTAACCTTACAACTTGCACAAAATCTTTGTTCGAATTCCCACTTATCCACATTATCCACATTCTTACTGTGCACAACTCCTCAATTTTTATCCACACCTGTACTTGTCCAATTTAAGCCAAAAACAAGTTATGCACCAAGTTATCCACATTATCCACATTCCCCAAGACAACATTTCCCTCCCCCATCTCCCCCTTTCTTTCCGTCCCCAAGATTTGTACACTTATCATAAACTTGCAAATATCGACAAAAACAACCCAAAAATGCTTGACTTTTCCGCTTTTCATGTTCGTCCTGCCTGGCCTTACAAGATCTCCTATGAAAAGCAACTCTCTGGTTATCCTTGATGGACAATGTCAGTTAAGTGTTTCTGAAGGGTATGCCAAGGAAACAGGACGCATTTCCTGTTTCAAAAAGGTAATTTCCTCCAGGCTGTCAACTATCAGCTCTGAAAAAAAGGTTCTCCGGATTGCGTTTGCAGGATGCCTGGAAACTCTTAGCTCGCAGGAATCTGCGTCAGGAACAAAAATACAGCTGTCTGAGAGCAAGAACCTTTTTTCCAGAGCGTACCTCTCGGAACCTCCCCCCGCAAACAGTAACTTTTGCCGTAAAATTGTCGCAACATTCGGCTGATTTTCGTTGAATTTTCCAAACATATATGCTATACTAAGATTATCTCAAAAAAAGGAGCTGATGATTATGCGTTATACGATTACAGGAAGAAATGTCAATGTGACCCCGGGCATCCGGAGAGCTGTTGAAGAGAAGATCGGAAAGCTGGACCGTTATTTCAATCCTGATACCGAAGTGATCGTTACACTGAGCGTGCAGAAAGACAAGCAGAAAATCGAGGTAACCATTCCGGTCAAGGGCAATATCATCCGTGCAGAAGAATCCAGCAGCGATATGTACGCCTCCATCGACCTGGTGGAAGAAGTTATTGAACGCCAGCTCAAGAAATATAAGAACAAATTAATTGATAAAAAGCAGTCCGCCCAGGCGTTTTCCGACTTCTTCATCAATGAAGAGGTTCATGACGACGAGGAGATTCAGATTGTCAAGACCAAACGCTTCGGGATCAAACCTATGGATCCCGAAGAAGCCTGTGTGCAGATGGAGCTTTTGGGACACAATTTCTATGTATTCCTCAATGCAGAAACCGAGGAGGTCAATGTCGTGTATAAGCGCAAAGGACATTCCTACGGACTGATTGAACCAGAATTCTGATCCCCAAAGCCCCGGACGGATCCGGCGAGATGCCGGCCGCCCGGGGCTTTTTCTCAGTAAATCTTTTGATATGCAGAGCTTTTCATGCCCGGTTATGATATTTTGCCTTGTTTTTCTTCTTACACTCATACATGAAGGCATCCGCCCGCTCTAAGATCTCCATCATCCCCCATCGGTTCTTTTCCGGATCCACCTCCACAATTCCATAGCTGAAGCTCGCCGGATATTCCTTCTTGTGATTCGCCAGAAATTCCTCCAGCCCCTCTGTCATCTTCTCCTGGGCGATCTCCTCCGGGCACATCGGAAGAATCGCGCAGAACTCATCCCCGCCGATTCTCGCAAACACATCCAGATCCCGGAATTTCTTCTCCATGATATCCACAAAGCTGCGGATATATTCGTCTCCCTCAAGATGTCCGTAATGGTCATTCACGTACTTCAGTCCGTCCAGATCCATGTAACAAATGATCGCCTTTCCGGACTCCTCCAGAAACCGGCTCATATACTCCTCAAAATACAAACGGTTATAGATCCCCGTCCCGGGATCCCGGTACGCTTTTGCCCTCAGTCTGCGGCTGTGCTCTTTATCTGCCGTGATGTCCAGTACAATGTGCGCATAGGCATCCCGATTCTTCCACACGATCGGAAAGGTCGTGATCCGGTACGCCTTCCCGTCCTCTTCTTCCACCTCCCAGACCTTTCCTTCCTCATGATCCTCCCAGCCGAGAAGCTGATTGCGGAAGGAAAGACGTTTCCTGCAGTCCTTACAGAAATCCGAAGCGGGAACCTCGTCTTCCTCCTTCCCCTCTCTCTTGTTGCAGTACATAATATCCCGACTTTTGCTATCGATCACAAGGATCCACTCATGTCTCTTCCGGGTAAGCTCGGTCAGCAGGTCATTATAGCCTTTGGCAAGCTCAGCCCGCTCGCAGGCCTCCAGAGCCTCCTGCCGCAAATGCTCCTCCTGCTCTTTCAGTTCGCGGAGAATCTTCAGCCCATCCTCCAACTCATCAGCATCCGTCTGGTGAGTTCTCACATCACTCAAAATATTCTTCAGATATCCTAAAAGTATCTCAATATTGTTTTTCTCCATATCCGGGCTCCTCTTTCCTGTCTTATGGCTGTTTGCTCCAAATCTTTCTGCTTTTCTATCATACAATATCTTTGTGAACATTTCCAGCACATCAAATCATTTTTTTCAGCCACCGGAAAGATTTTCTTTCCGAAAGCACAGTCATCCCCCAGGCAAATGCAAACATCGGTCCGAAAATCGATATTGTGATCCCCTTCTTGGTTGGCGGCAGAGGGTTCCACCGGGCAGTCTGCGCATACAGATAAAAAAAATACACATGCGACAGATAGATCCATTCGCTCATGGCACGAAGACGCGGATACAGCTTGAATTCCTTCCCACGTACCTGCGAAGCCGCCGAAAAGAGAAAGAAGGCGGCCGGCGCCGAGCTGAGCACCATATTGGTATTGCTGCAGCGAATGACCTCATACAGCATCAGCATCATGGACACCACAAATCCGGCTGCTGCGCACCGAAAGGAAATCCTTATCCTGGTTCTGGAAAACCACAGACCCAGTGCCACAAAAAAGCACCCGTAAAAGATTCCGTTGCGCATGGTCATAAAATACCGGACATATTCCATCAAAAGCAGATACATCCTGTGAGGAAGCTGCTCGTTGAAATACCAGTTATCTCCGATACATCCTGCAATAAATAAAAGCCCTCCTGCAAGCAGCAGCTGCCAGAGCTTTAAGCCTGCCCGAAATCCCAGCCACACCACAAAACATGCTGTCAGAAGAGCCGGCAGATACCAGAGCTGTACCGTTGTACTGCTGAAAACAAACGATTGGATATAATGAATGATTGTTGCTTTTACATCACGCTCCTGGCTGTGATACCAGTTGGAATAATCGATGGGCAGATAGATGACAGACCATAACAGATACATTCTCAAAATCCGTCCGCAATAACGCAGGATTACACTCTGTCCGCCATCTGCGGACTTCTCGTCCACCTTGCCAAACAGAAAAAAACCGGCAATGATAAAAAACACCGGAACGGCAAGATTAGAGAGCCAGGCGCCGATAACCAGGCGCCACTTGCTCTCCACTGGATAAAATATCTGGATCATGTGGCGCATTGCCACGGTAACGGCCAGCAGAAGCTTCACCACATCTAACCCGTTATATTGTATTTTCCCCGCCATTTTCCTGCCCTCAGTCCAAAAATGATACCGCTTTACACGGAGTCCGGTAATTATAAGGTGAAATGATGATACCGGTGGTAGAGTTACTGGCATGGATCACCTGTCCGCCGCCTATGTACAAAGCCACATGATTGATCGTATTCCCGCTGGCATAGAACAGAAGGTCTCCTGGCTGGGCCGCATCGATCGCTATCTCACGCCCCCTTTCTGCCTGATCCCGTGAGCTACGTCCGGTTGTGATCCCGAAATTGGCAAACACTCCCTGTGTAAAGCCGGAACAGTCTGCTCCGTTGGTCAGGCTGGTTCCACCGTATACATAAGGATTACCCAAGAACTGTCTGGCATACGCCACGATCGCCGTCCTCGTCGCAGACACCACTGCTGCCGACCCCGGCCCGGGCATCCCTGCGACCGCACCGCCAGCCCCCGGTTCCGCTGCCGGAAGCGGCGCTGATGCCTGATGGGAATTGTCGCTTTGCATCGGATTCGCCGCAATCAGCATTTCGGATGCCGAACTGCCGGAATTCATTGCCTCCGTCTGCCGAACCTGTTCCCATGCTGCTATGGCATTCTTTGCCTCCTGCTTTCTCTGATTCTCCTCTGCCAGCCGCTGCCGTTCCTCCTCCAGAGAAACTGCCTCATCGAATTCCACCTCTGTCTGGCAGTATTCCTGTGCCACATATCCGACCAGATCTGCATCCACTTCCACTTTATAGAAGATCCCCTCTTCTCCCAGCACCACATAGCGGGCGCCTTGGGAAAGTATGGTCAGCACATTACTATTCAGATCCGGCTGCTCACGCAGACGCAGATTCCCCGTATTCACGGTGGCAAACTCTCTTCCAATGGACTGCGCCAGCTTTTCTGCTTCCTCACCAGTAATAAAATACTGTGCCTTGATATATCCGCTCACAGTTCCGGAATGAATCCGATACCAGCTGCCGCCTTCTCCCTCCACGGTCTCTTCAATCACTGCCGCACAGTTATTGTAGATCTTTCCCACGATTCGGCTCGAAGTATTCGCCTGCTCACGGATATTCACATAATCCGTCACCTGGGATACCGCAATGTGAGAATAACTCTCCCGGACCGTCACCACTGTCACCGGATGAAGCGATTTGCCCACTTCTCCATGGACGCTCATTCCAAAGGCCAGCGAAAAACAGAGACAGCTCACGAACCGTATCCTTGTTCCTTTTCTCATTGGTCTGTATCAGCCTCCTCTAAAGCGTTGCCAGATAATGTCCGGCGCTGGTGACCGCATTGGCGCCGTCTGCCACTGCCGTCACAATCTGCCGCAGCTGCTTGGTCCGTACATCCCCTGCCGCATATACCCCCGGGATGCTTGTGCTCCCGCTCTCATCCGCCCGGATATAACCATGATCCAGATCCAAAAATCCCTCAAATGCCTGACTGTTGGGAGTAATTCCCACCGCGATAAACACCCCGTCCACCCTCAGGAGGGTCTCTTCCTTTGTCTTTATATCCCTTATGGACAAACCCCTTACCCGGTTCCCACCTATAATCTCCTCCACAACGCTGTCCCAGATCACTTCCACATTATCCATGGCAAACATCCTCTCCTGCAGGATCTTTGCCCCGCGCAGCTCATCCCGGCGATGGATCAGATAGACATCCTTGCACATCCTGGCCAGAAAAATCGCATCCTCCAGCGCCACATCGCCTCCGCCGATCACAGCCACTGACCTCTTCTTAAAAAACGCCCCGTCACAGGTCGCGCAGTAGCTGACCCCTCTGCCGGCAAACTCATTCTCTCCGGGAACTCCCAGCTTCCGATGGGTGGCTCCGGTAGCAATAATCACCGTCCGGGCCAGATAATCCGCCTTTTTTCCCTGAATCAGCTTCCATGCGGATTCCGCATGCTCTTCCCTGTCAGGGTTCCCCACATCCGGCACCCCGGCACTCTGCAAGCCAACATCCTGTGACTCTGTCATCCATTCCTCTGCTCTCTGAAGCTCTGCCGCCTGCAGTTCATCCGCCTCAGCAGCCTCCGAAAGCTCCTCCTCTGACACCAGGGTAATCTGCCGTACCTCATCCTCAGCAAAATGCGCTTCCATCTGGTCTGCATGCTGTCGTAGCTTCATCCCCAGGTCAAAACCGTTCATACCGGGAAGCCCTGGATAGTTATCCACCTCATACGTATTCAACACCTGACCGCCACTCATCATCGCCTTCTCCAGCACCAGCGTATTCAGCTTTGCCCGCTGGGCATAGATCGCCGCCGCCAGGCCGGCCGGGCCGGATCCGATGATTACCAAATCATATCGTTCTGCCATTCCTGCACTCCATTCTGTTTTCTGTCTTTTCAAGATTTAAGTATAACATATCTTTTTTTAAAGATACATAGCCTTCTTAAAATCGTAATGGTTTTGTAAAATGTCCGGCCTCCCTTCACAAGGCCTCTTCGGAGGATTCCTCTGTGGATTTTACCAGATCCTGGATCAGCAGCAGCCCCACCGGCCCCAGAAGAAAACCAGGGATCCCAAACAGCTTCAGGCCCATGTACATGGAGATCAGGGTTTCCAGAGCAGTAAGGCCCACCCGGCTTCCCATCAGCTTTGCCTCCAAAAGCTCACGCAGAAAATAGCAGATCAGATAGATTGCCAGCAAGAGCACTCCTGCTCCCCAGCTTTTTCTGAAAAAGCAGAGAATTGCCCAGGGAATTAAAACGGTTCCAGTGCCAAATATCGGCAGGGCATCCAGGATTCCAATCCCGATCCCTGCCAGAAGGTAATAGGGATTTCTTAAAATCCACAGGCCACCCATACAGATCAGAGTAGTCAACAGCATGATAAGCCCTTGTGTTTTCAGATAGGCGTTCGCTGCCAGGCAAAGGCGGCGTCTGATCAATTCATATTCCCTGTGAAACATGGACTGTTCACAGCGCCTTTTCCACAGTTCTCCTTCCTGCAGAATCAAGCCTACAGACACAAGCAAAATCACAGAAAACACTGCTGTCTCCACCCCGTATTGGAAAACAGTCACGGAATTTGCCATCAGATAGGGCATCGCCGTATGCTTGATGCTGTCCATCAGCCCTCTTAGCATTTCCCGCATCAGCAGTACCAGGCAATCCGCCGGCAGACAGAAGCAGTTCTCAATCTGGTGACACATTCCGGTCAGCCATGCATCCGTTGCCGATATCCATACTGGAACCTGTTCCAGAAACATCCCCGCCTCTATGCAAAGCTTCCGTCCTCCGAAATACAGCATAATTGTCAGTACAGTCATCAGCAAAAGAAGCTCTGCTCCTCCGATTATTCCTGGCGGAATCATCAGCACCTTCTGCTTCCCCCGAATATACAGGGTAATCCGGCTGTGGCCGGAAAGCCATCGGGAAGAAGGCCCCAGAAGAGCCGCCAGTCCCCATGCCAATAAAAAGGGAACCACAAGCGGCAGAAGATACCGAAAAATCCCGTATACTGCCCCTGTAGTTCCCATTATCAATAAAATTCTCTTCAGTTTCTTATTCAGTTTACCCATGGACTCACCTGTTTTTTGTTTTGTACTTCCTTTGTACACAGAGTATTTTGTCCAACAGGCTTTCAAATATTCAGGGATAAACTGGTTATACCCGTTTCAGCCAATAAAAGCCGTGGCCATCTACACTTACAGCAGACGCTTCAATTGACTCCCCGGTCAGCAGATCCTGATATTGCCCGTCCTTTTCGTCGATCCAGGCGATCCGGGCCTCATCGCTGAAATTAAACAGCCCGACCAGCTTTCCGTCCTCCTTCTCCCGCACCAATCCCAGTATGGCATCATCCCAGGTTTCCAGGGTCCAGAAAGCGGCTGACGCATCAAACACCTTTTCAGCGGCGCGAAGCTCTTCCAGCTTTGCCAGACGGGCAAACAGGCGACCCTGGACCGTCTGCGGCAGGTCAATATTATCTACCAGATCCCACTGGAACTTTCCGCGATGAATATAGCGGGAATCCGGCGCTTTATTGGGATCCTCCTTGTAGGTGTAGTCATTCACCTGACCGATCTCGTCCCCGCTGTAGAGCATGGGAATTCCTGACAGGAACAGCATATAGGCATGAAGCATCACGTCTGTCTGAATCGCCGCCTCCATCGCTGCTTCATTCCCCTCAAAGCCGGCCTTTTCTATCCCGCACATGGAAGCCGTCGTAGCGCAGAAACGTGCATCCCCGGTCACAAGATCCTCATTATACAGCTCTCCGCGGCTGACGCTCCCCTCCCATTTCCCGGTAAAATAATCATTCAGGTATTTCTTGTGCGGAACCTGCAGCATCCCCCAATCCTCCAGAAGCGGGTAATCCAGGCCCCAACCGATATCGTCATGGCACCGCAGATAATTCAGGAAGGTATAGCTGGAAGGCAGTCCGCTGATAATCTCCATCTGCCTTTTCAGCAGCCGCGCATCCCGGGTCGCCACCGTATGCCAGGTCGTTGCCATCGTTGTCACATTGTAAAGCATATGGCATTCCGGCTTCTCCACGGTTCCGAAATAAGGAGCCACCTTGTCCGGCTCCATCACTACCTCTCCCAGCAGCACGATGCCGGGACAGACGATCTCCCCGATCATCCGCATCATCCGCACAATCGTATGCACCTGCGGCAGATTGCGGCAGTTGGTGCCGATCTGCTTCCAGATATAAGGCACGGCATCGATCCGCAGTACGTCGATCCCCTGATTCGCCAGATACAAAAAATTATACACCATCTCATTGAAAACAACCGGATTGCGATAATTCAGATCCCACTGATAGGGGTAAAAGGTTGTCATGACAAACTCCTGGCGCTCCGGAAGCCAGGTAAAATTCCCTGGCGCTGTCGTCGGGAACACCTGCGGCACGGTCTTCTCGTACATCGCCGGCACGGAATAATTGTCAAAGAAGAAATAACGGTCCTGATACTCCCGCTCTCCGGCCCTGGCCCGCTTCGCCCATTCATGATCCTCAGAGGTATGGTTCATGACAAAATCCAGACACAGGCTGATCCCCTCCTCGTGACACTCCTCCGCCAGCTTTTCCAGATCCTCCATCGTGCCCAGCTTCTCCTGAACCTTACGGAAATCCGCCACCGCATAGCCGCCGTCCGACCGGCCCTCTACCGTATCCAGAAGAGGCATCAGATGGACATAATTCACCCCACAGCGCTTGATATACTCCAGCTTTTTCCGCACCCCGTTTAACGTTCCCGCAAACTGATCCACATACAGCATCATTCCCAGCATCCCGTTCTTCCGATACCAGTCCGGCTGCTGCTCCCTGGCCTGATCCAGCTTTTTCAGCGACGGCTTACGCTCCTCATAAAACCGACTCAGATTCTTCAGCAAATCCTCAAAAAATCCCTGATTGCCGTATAATTCCATATACAGCCACTTCAGCTCATCCAGATGGCGGGCCAGGCGCTCCTGATAGACCCCGTCTTCCTTCTCCGGCCGTTCTGTCTTCCCGGCGCTTATCTTTTCTCCGGCTTTCCCGACATGTTCAACATTCCCGGCTTTCAGAGCTTTGGGGGCCTGTGTTTCTTTTTTGGTGCTCTCAAACTTTTCCACTTTCTCCATCATGCTGTTCCCCTTTTACTTCTGCTATATTCCCGGAATTCCCTGGAACATCACATTCGCTTTAAAGCAATCCGCACTCCAGTTCCGGGATTCTGCAAATATTTTTTATGGTGAATTTTATGTTTACAGTAGATTCATGATAGCATTTATTCAGGAAAGCGTAAAGGGTAAAGACGCAAGGCTGATATGGTAAAATGTATAATAAAACAACAGATAATAATTTCAGAACGGATATCATAAAATAATATCTTCTCACCGGTCAGCAAAAAGAGCCTGTCGGGAATCGTTTTCCTGCCTTTCCAGGCTTTCCATTACTCTGACAAAATTTTCCACAAAACGTTCTCTGTCATATGTCATCCCTTATCCGTTATTCAGGTCATGGCGCAAGGTATCCAGCAGTTGAATCGGAGAGGCCATTTTCTGATAAATCTTCTCGATATCCCCGGTTACGCACTGCATATCCACCCAATTGTCCTCTATGGAAGACAGATAGTAATTCACCTTTTCTTTGATTCCATGCTTCACGGAAAACAGATCGATCGCATCCAGAAAATATGGGCTGTGAGTCGTAACGACAATTGACAGATCAAAATATTTCTGCAGAAGGACAATCAGCTCCGCATAAGCCACCTGCCACTGGGGATGCAGATGTACCTCCGGTTCATCCAGGATCATAACATCCTTCTCCTCAATTGCCCCCTGTTCCATCAGCATCTTTATAATTACAAATGATTTCAGTCCTGTAGACAGATTGGGGAAGGAAACCGGGCGGCCAAGCCTGTCGTTCTCCAGATAGAATTCATCCCCTCCCTTTACAACCACTTTTCCGTCTACTACCGCCTCCAGAGCCTGGTATACCTCTGACAGCTTTTCCTTTGCCATAACTGCCCCAATGATTCCGTCCATAATATTCCCGTTCACTTCCCGGGTCAGCAGATCCTCCAGAAACCGATCCGTCACATTGGAATGATATTGGTTTAACCGGTCTGTAACAAACGGATTATCGATATAGATGGCTTTATGAAGCAGGGCGATGTCTGCCTCAAACTTTGTACACAGGTTGTTCTGAAAAGCCAGCTCTATCTTCCTGTTCTTGATCCCCACACGAATAGATGCCATGGATTCCGGCTGCTTTAGTGAATTCATCTGCTCATGAAACACCTCGCCAAAATAGCGGGACAATACCTCTAATACAATCCTTTCTCTGGGCAGCGCAAAGATCGCGATGACTTTTTCGGCCGCATGATCTGTCATTTCCTGGATCTCTTCCTCTTCTGCCCTGATACGCCCCATCCCCACTTCTTCTACTGCTTTTCTTACTGCCTCGCAGATCTCCAAATCATCAGGATCCTCCAGCTCTGTCAATTTTCTAACAACTCTCAGGGCAATTCTTCTTGACATAGACGGACTGTAAACCGATGTCTCTCTTCCTCTTTCCCCATGGGCAAAATAATCCCAGAACAACTTTTGAAGACCATTTTGCACTTCCATCATCCGCTGTCCGGCAATCTTTTCCTCAATTCCGGATATCGAATTGAATAAAGAAAACAGTATTTTCCCAATCGTGCTTTTCCCTGTATTATTCTCTCCGGCAATCACCGTGATTCCATCCACCGTAACATCTGCATTCCTGATTTTTGCAAAATTATTGATATACAGCTTCATGTCTTATCCTTTCCCGGCATCCGCCTTCTCTTTTACCCCAACATGATTGCCTATATTTTATCCTATTTCCCATATAAAAACAATTCCAAATTCCCAGTCAGAAAAAAATTTCATAAATGGCGCCTCAGGTAAATCTGCGAAAAATCCCACTCTCCGGCATACGGCAAAATTCCATGACCTTCCCGGTAACCGGATGGCGAAAGCTCAGGCGGTAAGCCGAAAGCGCAACCGGATCCGTCCTCTCCTTCTTTTCCGCAAAGTCCGGGTTATATTTCCGGTCTCCCCACAAGGGAAGCCCATGGCCGGACATCTGTACCCGAATCTGGTGATGGCGGCCGGTCAGCAGGTGAATCTCTGCCAATGTAAGAATCTCTCCGGTTTCTTCCGCAATATTTTTCAGGACCCGATATTCCAGCTCTGCACGCCTGGCGCCGGTTATCCCCTTATCAACAATCCGGGAAAGATTCATTTTCTCGTCCTTCAACAGATAATCCACATACTTATCCACATTTTTATCCACTTTTCCACAAAGCACAGCCAGATAGCGTTTCTCCATCTGTCCTCTGGAAACCTGTCTGCTGAGCGCGCCTGCAGACTTTTTCTCCCTGGCATATACCATAATGCCGCTTACCGGCTTGTCCAGTCTGTGGATAACTCCCACGTAAGGTTCCCCGCGTCCTGGGGACAGATTGTGGATATGCCGCCGCAATTCACTCACCATATCCGCCTCCAGCCCTCTCGAAGACTGCGATTCCAGCCCGGCAGGCTTCCAAACTACTATCAGATACTCATCTTCGTATAAAATCTCCAAGTATATTCCCCTCTTTCTTTTTCAATGCTTCCTGGCGGCTCCATCCAGACAGAAAGTGAAGTTGCAGGCTGTCTGGTGTGTGCCAGTGGCAGGCAGTTCACAACTGTAATTTCACATCGATATCCCGATTTTATTACATACTATATTCTACCTGTTTTCATCTGTTTTCACAACATTTTTTAACTATAATGATATTTTTATGAATTTTTTACCAAAATCATCCTTTTCATATTGCCTCCCGTTTGTTTACTTTACTTTTTTTGTAGCTAATGGTATCATGAGAACAGGGAAAATCAAAAAACATGGAAGAAAGGAAGTTGCTTATGTCCCTGAAAGAGAAACGTACTGTACGCATTATCGGAGAAAGGAACATCTGCCTGCACCTTAGCAACCTGAACCATCGGGAACGCATTATGAGAATCGGGAAGGCGTTATCCTCGTCCACCCGGCTGGATATTCTGGACATGCTCAAGAATACCCCCCGCTCTTTACAGGAAATCGCTTCCATCCTGGATATTCCGCTCTCCTCTGCTGCACTTCATATCAAAACCCTGGAGGAGGCCAAGTTAATCGTTACCGAGACCCAGCCTGGTATCCGCGGATCCATGCGGGTCTGTATCTGCAGCATGCAGTCCTTTCATCTGGAAACCTTTGACGCTGAGATCGACTCTGCCAGCAAAACCATTTCCCTGGAAATGCCGATTGGAAGCTACAGCAACTGCGATGTCCATCCGACCTGCGGGCTGGCCGGTGAAAACGGAGCCATTGAAGCTTATGACACGGTTCAATCCTTCTATGCTCCTGCCCGTACCAGTGCCCAGCTGATCTGGTTCAGCAAGGGCTACATTGAATATCGTTTTCCCAATATCTGCAACCCTCTGCTTCCGCTGGGCGAAATCTCCTTTTCCATGGAGATCTGTTCCGAAGCGCCGGGATTCCTGGAAAACTGGCCTTCGGATATTACCGTTTCTATCAATGAGGTTGAGGTGGGAACCTTTCATTCTCCCGGAGACTTCGGCGCGAGACGCGGCCGCCTCACCCCGCCTATCTGGCCGAACGGAAATACGCAATATGGCTTTTTAAAAACCTTTTCCGTGCGGGAAAATGGCAGCTATCTGGATGGAAAGCCGGAAAATCCTCTGATCGGCCTGAAGGATCTGGATCTGGGGGCAAACCCGTATATCTCATTAAAGATTGCCATCCGGGATGATGCGAAAAATGCCGGGGGCGTCAATATCTTTGGAGAGAAGTACGGGGATTATCCACAGGGGATTGTGATGAATCTTACCTATCTTTAAAGCTGAGGCGTGTTTGAAATTTTAAAAATCATAAAATCTCTTGCATTTTTTACGGCAGCGTAGTATAGTATAATAAACAGTTATAAGTAGTTTTCGAAACTATATTATATGGTTTCTCGGTTGCTTTGAAGGAGGGATTTGTTATGATGTTTAAAATCAAGGATCCGGGCAGTGCCCTTACTCATTTTATTGCTATGCTCCTGGCTTTATTCGCGGCAACGCCGCTTCTGATCAAGGCGGCCCGTTCCCCGGAGCAGACACATCTGCTGGCTCTGACCATTTTTATTATCAGTATGATTCTGCTATATGCCGCCAGCACGGTCTACCATACGTTGGATATTTCCCCAAAGGTGAATCAGATTCTGCGGAAGGTGGATCATATGATGATCTTTATCCTGATCGCTGGTACTTATACTCCAGTCTGTATGCTGGTTCTGGGAGACCGTACCGGCTGGGTCCTGCTGGCCCTGGTGTGGGGAATCGCTTTTGTGGGGATCCTGATCAATGCGCTTTGGATTACATGTCCCAAGTGGTTCTCCTCCCTGATCTATATTGCCATGGGCTGGGTCTGTGTGTTTGCCTTCGGCAAGATAATCGCCGCACTTCCGAAAAGCGCCTTTGGATGGCTGCTGGCGGGCGGGATCATTTATACGGTCGGCGGAGTGATCTACGCACTGAAGCTGCCGCTTTTTAACAGCCGCTATAAAAACTTCGGCTCCCATGAGCTGTTCCATCTGTTCGTGATGGGCGGGAGCCTGTGCCATTATATCATGATGTATGCGTTTGTCGCCTGACATGTGCCAGGAACATAGCAGGTGCGCATGACAGGAGTACGGATATCACAAAGGGGCTATCTGTTTCCCGATAGCCCCTTTGTGGATTTTTTACAAATATTTTCTTATCAACTCGCTTTATTTATACTCCTCTCTCCGCTTTTTCATCCCCAAAGCAGCGAGCAGTGTTCCCACTCCTGCTGTTCCAAACAATGCTGCCAGCAGGCCGGCATAACGTGCGTCTCCTGTTCTTGGCAAAGCAGATAATGGCACGTCCGATTCTTCCTGATTGATCTCCTTCACCTGATACCGGGTTCCTGCAGGAAGGCCAGGGATTACTATCTGCTGTCCGTGTGCAAGTGTTATTTTCCCTTTCCATCCGCCATTTTCATCCTCTGTCAAGCGGAGAATGTCATCCGTCAGAACAATCGTAAACGTAAATTCTTCCTTTCTGTCTCCTGCATTTCCGCTGACTGTCTTTGTGATCTTCAGATCTCCCTCCGGCAGAATATTAACAAATTCCGCCTGATGACGAGTCCGGTATCCTGCCCCTTCCTTGTTGTCCGATTTCATATATGTAATGCTTCCGGAATTCCTTCCTGCAGTTTGTGCGCCGCGGATCCTTCACGGGAAAGACTTCTTCTCATTTCGGTTTTCAACCGTCGGTACAGCTTAAAAGTAACCGCCAGCCACATAAAACATTGGTTCTCCGTATCCCATGCGGCGTGAGACCAATCCACAGAACCCTCATCGACAGGCCCATGTATCATAATATAATCAGGGACCTTTGTAAACCTGTCAAAATCCCTCTACTCTGCCTCTGCCACCCTCCTCACTTCCCAATAAACACTCTGAAAATCCGCTTTCCTCTCCTTACAGATTCTGCGGATGCTTTCAAACTCCGGATAGCAAAAGATTCTGCCTCTGTGATGGCATACCTTCACGTCTGCCGGGCCGTACTCTGTCTGCACCTGCTTAAGCTCCCGTTGCAGAACGGTTCGCTGAACCGGATAACGGCGAATCCCGATGGTGGTGGTCTGCGTCATCAGAATGTCCTCCAGGAATTCCCGTTCTGTCTCCCCGCAAAGGACAGACAGCTGATAAGCCGGGCGGTTTTTCTTCATAAAGATCGGTGTATACCAGACATCGGCGGCTCCTGCCTCCAAAAGCATTTCCATGGCCAGTCCCAGCATCTCTCCCGTACTGTCGTCCAGATTGCTCTCCATGAGCCAAAGCTCTACATTTGGAGCCTTCCCTTCCTCGGTCTCCAGAAGCATCGCCCGCAGCACATTCGCCTGACGGAATACCTTATTGCCGGCTCCCATCCCGACCCGCAGAAGGCGGCAGGAATCCGGAAGCTCATCTCTGGTCCGCAAAGCCGCGGCGATCGCGGCGCCGGTCGGCGTCACCATCTCGCCGTCATTATCCGTTAACCGGAGTTTCAGGCCGCAGGCGGATACAATATTCGCTGTGGCCGGCACCGGAACCGGCAGTATTCCATGTTGGCAATGCACATGTCCACGTCCCTCCGAAAGCGGGGATACCACCACCTCTTCAATTCCCAGATTGTCCACACAGACTGCCACACTCACAATATCAATGATGGAATCGATTGCCCCGACTTCGTGAAAATGCACCTGGTCGACAGGAAGTCCGTGTGCCTTAGATTCTGCCTCCGCCACAATACCAAACATTCTCTTTGCCAGCTCTTTCACCCGGCTCCCGGCATCCAGCCGGTCGATGATCTCACAGACATCATAAAGGTTGCGGTGAATGTGAGGATGTTCGTGAGAGTGGTCATGGCCATGACTGTGCTCATGATCGCAGCTGTGTTCGTGATCATGACTGTACTCATGAACGTGGCTGTGTTCGTGATCGTGGCCGTGACCATGTTCGTGGCTGTGTTCGTGATCGTGGCTATGCTCGTGACTGTACCCTCGATCGTGCCCGTGACTATGCTCATGTTCCTGTCCGTGACCATGCTCATGTTCCTGCCCCGCCTCCAGATGCACGTCAAAATCAAACGCATCCAGCCCGCACGTCTCCTTCCTTCCGAAGTGCAGATGATACCCCTCCAGACCCATGCTGTCCAAGGCTTTTTCCAACACTTTACGATCCGCGCCCAGATCCAGAAGCGCCCCCACCGTCATATCCCCGCTGATTCCCGAATTACATTCCAGATAAAGTATTTTTCCCATATCATTTCACCGCCAGTCTGTTTATTTGCGTCGCCACATATCCGGCGCCGTATCCGTTGTCAATATTTACTACCGAGATTCCGTTCGCACAGGAATTGATCATAGTCAGAAGTGCAGACAGGCCATGAAAGGATGCCCCGTAGCCCACCGAAGTAGGAACAGCGATCACCGGGCATTCCACCAGACCGGCCACGACAGTCCCCAGCGCACCTTCCATCCCGGCGACCGCCACAATACAGTTCGCTCCGGCCAGACGCTCCCGCTTGGAAAGCAGGCGGTGAATTCCCGCAACCCCCACATCAAAGATCCTCTCTACCCGGCATCCGAAATACTCCGCCGTCTGTGCCGCCTCCTCCGCAACCGGAATATCTGCCGTTCCCCCGGTGCAGACTACCACCTGCCCGACCCGTTCCTTTCCTGTCCGCTCCACTTTCAGAATCCGCGAAACAGGATCATATACCACCTGCGGAATCCTCTTCCTCACAAGCTCATACTGTTCCTCTGTAGCCCGGGTTCCAAGCACCTCCCCGTCACGCTCATAAATCCGCTGATAGATATCCGCCAGATAGGCATCCGGCTTTCCCTGACAAAATACCGTCTCGCCAAAGCCAGTACGCAGCTTCCGGTGAAAGTCCAGCTTCGCATACCCCAGATCCTCATAAGGAAGCTTCTTCAGCAGCTCCTCTGCCTCGTGGAGCTCGATTCCGCCTTCCTTCACCTGCCGCAGCAATTCTCCTACATCCATTCCTCATTCTTCCTTTCCTTTTCCGTCCTGCCCTCTTTGGGAATACAGACAGCGCGGGCACGACGCCTGACTCATAGCCCGCGAAAACAAAAAACGCCAGGAAATAACCGACATTCCTTGGGAATATCCGGCGCCTTCCTGGCATCATTCTTATCCTGTCACACATCAATATCATCGGGACACTTCTGCATCCTTAAGCAGCTTACAACCGCCAATAGAGGTAGTATAATGAAAAAAGGGAGTCCCGTCAAGCATTTTCTCCCATCTCCACACGGAAAACACGCTCTAGTATAACCCACACTAATTACCGATACCTTTCACGCAGGATAAATTTTCAGCCTGCAAGGCGGAGGAATGAGGCGTAGCCGGTGGCTATGTCGATTGACGACAACGCAGCAGATGGAAATTCAGATAAGTGAAAGGTACGGTTAATTAGTGTGAGTTATACTAGGTATCACAGCACATCCGAAAAATGCGGACGCAGCCGTTTAAACACCTTCAGCCCTGCCAGCCCCACCACCAGCGTCACCACCCAGAAATAAAGTGTCAGCTTCGGGCGCTGCCAGAACCATTCCCCGGTCAGCATACTGTCACGGTATCCCGCCGACACATAGTAGAAGGGATTCAGTTTCAGAATCGGAACCACCCACGGCGCCTTGTCCGCAAACATACTCTCATGGTACATGATCGGTGTCAGCCACATGCCGAACTGCAGGCAAATACTGACGATCTGCGCCATATCCTTAAAAAACACATTCACCGAAGCTGTCAGATACCCGATCCCCAATGCCAGCATGGACGCGGCAAAGGAATAATAGGCAATCTGCATCCAGGTCAGAAAGGGTGTCCATCGATAAATGACAAACATAAGGAACATAATCAGAACAAAAAAGCCATGGACCATCAGGCAGGAAAACAGCTTGATAATCGGCAGAATCTCTACCTGGAACACCACCTTTTTCACCAGATAATGATATTCCTGCAGACAGTTGGTGACACTGTTCAGGGTCTCGCTGAAGAAAAACCAGGGCACAATCCCCGGAACCAGCCAGATCACATAGGGAGCACCCGGAACCGGCGGCTCACTCTTAAAGCCCACCTGGAAAATGAGAAAATAGATCAGCACGGTTACCATCGGCTGGACAAACATCCAGACAATACCAAAATACGAACCGACAAACCGCTTCCTAAAATCCGCCTTTGAGAGATCCCAGATCAGCTTCCGTTTTCTGAAAATCTCCCTGAGCAGAGTCATCACATATGTCATCGCTTCCTGTCCCTTTCTTCCCTCTTCTCTGTACACGGAAATAGCAAATGCCGTATACTCCGTAATAAAAACAACAGCCGTCAGAACCGAAAGGTCTCTGCCAGTCCGCCCCATTTCTGATCCTTCTCGGAAATGATCAATGCCACACCCTCCTGCAGCGGCCAGCGGATCCCGATCTCCGGGTCATCCCAGGCCATACCGCCCTCATCGCCCGGATGATAAAAATCCGTACATTTATAGGCAAATTCCGCTTCATTGGAAAGCACCAGAAAGCCGTGGGCAAAGCCCTCCGGGATATAAAACATCTTCTTATTCTCAGCCGACAGTGTCACACCGAACCATTTGCCATAGGTTTTGGATTCCGCTCGCAGATCTACCGCCACATCAAACACCTCACCGCGCAAAACCCTTACCAGCTTACCCTGAGGAAACTGCTTCTGATAATGCAGGCCGCGCAGAACCCCGCGGACAGACATGGACTGGTTGTCCTGCACAAAGACCATATCCAGTCCGGCCTCCCTGAAATCGTTCTGATTATACGTCTCTACAAAATATCCCCGCTCATCCCGGAATACCGTCGGCTCAATCACATATAATCCCGCAATCTCACAGCTTGTCACTTTAATCTTACCCATTTTCTCATCCTTCCTTGGTTTTCTATCTCTTCTCAGAAACAATAGCTATACTATACTACGGAGATGGTTTTTTTTCAAGATCTCCTCCTGTCTCTTCAGAAAGAATGAGTGAAGAAAAAGGAGCTGAGATTATTGCTATCACCTCAACTCCTGATTCCCCCCTGGCCCGGATGGCTGATTCAAGCCAAACCAGCAGGAACGGATCAATGCTTCCAGAAAAGCGATTCTGCAAAACCGGATGAAATCCTGCCCTGTCACAGCCTCATACTGACAATCCCATAGATCCGCAGCAGTACATACGCATTCACACAGCACATGACATACAAAATCTGCCGGTTTCTTTCCCTGGTCAGCACCAGGATATCATTTTTCATAGACATAAGAAGAACCGGGAGAAATGGCAGGAAATACCTTCCCTGGACACCACTGATCACGTTGGATCCGAGGGGCGTCCAGGCCAGCATCATGGAAAGCATCGTAGCTCCCGCACAGCCGGCGCAGAGAATCCAAATCCAAACACGTGCAGCGCCGGTCAGGGGCAGCTGTTCCCCCGGCTTGCGCAATGCCAGAAGCACAAGGCAGCCGCTCAGCATAAGAACCAGCAGATAAGGCACATCCAACACAGGATCCAGATTACCCAGCCAGGCACCGATCATTGACAGATGGTACTGCTCCGCCTGCCAGATCAAAGTATTGAATAACAGCTGCATACACTTTCTGGGCTGATGTACAAAGGTTCCCAGGCTATAACCGGTCTCCTCGGCCCAGCTGATGTAATTCTCCGTCTCCGGCGCTACATACATACTCACAGTCTGTCCATTAACCACAATCATGACCAAGGTCCAGGCGCCCAGCACACAGGCCGCTGACAGCAGCCACTTCCCCCAGCCGCCGAATTTACGCACAGGAATCAAAAGACATAGTCCCATGAAAACAGCATACACCATCTTACAAGGCCCCACCAATGCCATCACAGCTGCCAGTACTGCCACATCCACTGCCCTTACCCGTTCGGCAGTAAATAAAAGCTGCAGACAGCAGGCCGTAAAATAGAAAATCCCTGCCAGAATCCAGACATCATAAGACAAGGATGCAGACAGATGCAAGGTCATCGGCAGAAGCGCCACCCCGAAAAGAACCTCCTCGCCAAACGGCAGACGCCTCATCGCCAGCCAGGTCACAGCCACAAAAAAGAGCAGGTTCGTAATTCTCCCCAGATACACCAGCCACAGGCTGTCAAGATCCAGAAGTCTTGCCAGGGAAATGCCCAGTGCCTGAGGAAAGAAAGCTGCCGGTGTCGTCACCACGGGCGGGTAAGGAGACACCACCAGCCCCTCTTCCTGCCGGTTCCTCTGCCCGTTTCGAAATGTATCATGAATGACCCGATAAGTCTTCTCAACCAACGGTTCTCCCAGCACGGTTGCCTCGCCGCTCCCGTCCCTCGTTCCCTGCTTTGTCGGATACCTCCCTGTCGTATCGCTGATATAATCGCCATAGACATCCTCCAGAAACCAGTCCCTGGCCCGCACCAGCACATGACCGTCCTCACTGTTTGACGGCTGCCCCAGCATATGGCTCGACAGCTGATAGGCACTGATATAATGGCTGATCTCATCCGGCGCAGAAAGCGGGGGCAGAACCAGAAGATACAGCATCCCCAGAGACAAGCCGACAAGAGGATAGACATCGGTCAGCTTTCTTTTTTGTTTCTCTGTCCTGACAAGCAGCAGCCAGCCGCACAAAGCCCCCACTGCCAGAACAGCCGCCAACAGAAGAAGATAATTCCCGGCCAGCCAGCCATCCCCGCTTTCCACTGCTCCCGAGCGGACATCATACAGATGCCAAAAGCCCGGCAAAGCCAGCACCAGCACTCCCGGCAGCCAGCTAAAGGTTTTGTTCTTCATACCCCTTGTCATGCCTCTTATCATTCCTCTCTTCCTGGAGCCTTTGCCTCTCGTGCTCTTCTCTCAGCTTCTCCTCCAATGCCATTCTCTGTACCAGCTCCTTGACCCGCGTCTCCAGCTGCGAGATGTGAATGGTCATCCGGAACTCCTTCATAATCAGCAGAAAAATCGCAAACAGGAACAGAAAATTCGCTGTGGAATAGATCCCCAGACAATGGGCGATAAAGTCCGCCACCGGCGGAAACACGCTGAACACAACCAGCACCATGGCCAGTATCATCCAGAAAATCGCGCTTTCTATCTGCAGCTTCGACTCACGGATCTTGCGCATCATCTGCATAAATGTTGCCAGAGAAGCCAGAATCAGCACAATACGCAACGTCATGGTCATCATCCATTCCTCCTTCTTCCTTCTGCTGCCTGCCCGCCATTTCCTCCCACTCAAAGTATTCCTGCAAATCCCCGGATTCCGGAGCATTCACCGGAGAACGCCAGTACTGAGGATTCATGCTGCACCAGCTTACCAGTGCTTTCGGAAGCTTCCGATACGCCTTGCCCAGACGGTATCCGGCATACTTCCATGCAGTCTCCCACACCAGAAGCAGAAGGTAAGAAGCCTTGCCCCGACGGATCAGCCTCTTAACCGTCTCCTTCACCAGGCGGAGCCCTTCTCCCTCTGAAGCCACACCTGCAAATACCTCCGGATGATCCGCCTGAGACACTCCCAGGTCAAAATTCCTGTGAAATTGCTGCCTCGCCGTCAGATTATGAGAATGAATCACCCGTGCATCCGCCACATAGGCAATGCCATATCCCGCCTGAACCACCCCCGCGGCATAGATCATATCCTCATTGAAGATAGTCCTTTTGATAAATCCTCCCTGCCGTTCAAAGATATCCCTGCGGTAAGCACAGCACACATTCGAGGCAAAATACGTTTTTATCCCCAGCTCTGGCAAATCCGCCAGAGTCTTTACGCGGGAATCCTTGGGATAGTTAAACTCTCTGGTACAGCGTTCCACCGGCCGACAGTCCCTGTCCGGCAGCTGACGGGCATACGCCGCCGCAATCCTTTCCCCTTTCGGTCCCTGCCACGAGAGCGCCTCCACCAGCCTCTCCACCAGCCTTTGCCCCCTGGGAACCGCATCATCCGTCATAAAAATCATTACCTCAGCCTCTGATATCCCTGCCCCCAGATTGCGGGTATTCCCATGGTCAAACTCCTGCCTGGTCACATGATAAACCTCCAGATTATCGATCCCCTCACAGGCCCGGGAATCCCAGTACCTCTCCTCTGTATTCACCACAATAATCCGGTTCACCGGATAGGTCTGCTCCCTCAGCCTTTCCAGCAGACAAAAAAAACGCTTCCCCGGCCTGTAAACAGGAATGATCACATCCACCAGCATCCTCCCGTCACACCCCCGCCGCAATTCCCCTGCCTGCCCACACACTGTTTTCTTTCCCTCTTCCAATTCCCAATTCTCCAATCGTTTTTCTCTGTTTTCTCTGTTCCTTCTGCCTGATTTCCCCGCCATTCCCCGTTATCTCTCTGATTCCTGTTTAACTCCCTGCCAGCTGCCATGCATTATCTGAATTTATGCTTCTTTTTCAATTCAGTGACAGTATCAACACCGCTGTTTTTTCTTAGTATATATCAAAATGGCTGCATTTACCAGTGCAATTTGACTATATATCAATATGTCATGTTATTCTGCTCCGGAAATTCAGCAGGGAATGCCGACAGCAGGTGGGTATTAATCATGGAAATCATTGCTGAAATACAAGCGTGATTCCACTTGGAATCAGAAAGCATATGGCGGCGCTTCCCAGAGACACGCATTTTGTGGCTATCTGCAAACCGATAATGTTTCCCACAGCCACAGAAAAATTCAGTCTTGCCAGATAAATAGACGTATATACCAAACCGCTTATTACTGCCTGCTTCATCCATCGGATTTCCCCCTTAAACCGGCTGAAGATTCCCGGACTGCTTCTCTGTGCTGCTCATAAACCTCTGCGATCTTATCCAGATATGTAATCGCTTCATCACTTAGCTGAGCCAAAGGACTGCTGACATGGCTGGTTAAGCAGATTACCTTTGCTCCCACATTGGAAGCTGTCTCTGCCAGCAACAGAACCTCCTTTGTACGTCCTGAATTGGAAATCGCAAAAACCACATCATTTTCTTTTAACTGATTCACGATAATTCCCTCCAAAAGAGAATCATTTTCAGATATAACAGGAAGACCGACCCACATCATCCGCATAGCCAGATCACGAGCTCTTGTGCTTGATTGCCCCACGCCAACTACCAGAATTTTATCTGCTTTCAATAAAAGTCCGACCGATTCCTGAAGCTCCTGCTGAATGGTATCATATGTACTTTCAAAAGAAGTTACCGCTCTGTCAATCAGTTTACGCATAATCTGTTTTGGCGAATCCTGAGGCATGATCTGTGATATTTTACGCAGCCGCCATTCCGCAAAAACACAGATTTTTCAAAACACACTGAGGTTGAGTCGTATAGTTTTTTAATTTCTGTAACGAATTGCCAATTAATGTGATATAAAAGGTAAAGGGGGTGAATTAAGGAATGGATTACTCAGATATGGAAATTGTTTATCAGAAGTATTCCAGATTAGTTTATGGATTTTTATATTCTCATACGCACAATGCTGAATGGTCAGAGGAAATGACACAGGAAACTTTTTTGAAGGCGACCATGTCTATTTCGCGTTATGATGCTTCTTGTAAACTGTCTGTATGGCTTTGCCAGATTGCAAAGCACATATTATGGCAGGAGTTCCGGAAAAAGAACCATTTCAAAATGGCGGAATTTACCGATGATTTGCCGGATGTTTCACTATCGGAAGGGGAAGCTTTTGTTATTCAGCAGGAAAACAAGATGGAACTGTATCAGGCAATCCACCATCTACCAGAACAAGAGAGAGAAGTTGTATTGTATCGTATAAGTGGAGAATTGTCTTTTCGTGAAATCGGAGCAATCATGGGAAAAAGTGAAAATTGGAGCAGAACGGTTTTTTTCCGTGCCAAGCAGAAAATCAGAAGGGAGATCAGTCAGAATGAATGAGAAATATAACTGTGATGTGATACGGGATCTTCTTCCCGGCTACATAGATAACATTTTAAGCGACACAGGAAATGAACTGGTGAAAAATCATTTAGGGGAATGCGAGGAATGTCTTAACATTTATACGGAAATGAAGGAAGGTATCGGAAAAGATGATTTATCTGCCTATGATACCATTGCTGTGGACGCATTAAAAAAGATACGAAAGCGCACGAACCGCCTGAAAATAACCATAGGAATACTGGTGGGTATTCTATTTCTGTTCTTGTTATTTATTGCCCTTAAAATTTATGTGATTGGCAAACCGCTTGGAACAGGGTCTATGTCCATACCAGACACTGTTTATGATGAAGAAACAGGGCAGCTTACTGTGAGTGGAAAAATGAATCTGCATTCCTTCCACGTCAGTAAAGTGGTGTGGAAAGAAGATGAGAATAACCCAAATATTGTGAATGTAATCGTTTATTATGCGGAAACACTTCCTTTTGCAAAAGATAGGACCGATTTTTCTATTGTAATTCCCAATGTAAAAGGGAAAAAAGTTTACCTTGCCTGCCCGGAATATGATCGAATGGAAATATATGACTGGCGGATGCATCACTATGAGAAAGTAGAGAGTTTAAAAAAAGAAATATACGGCAAAGTACCAGAGCTTGACGAGAAAACGGACGCTTTAAACTGTATGCAAGGAATAACGGCAGTGGATGGCATAGAGGGAATTAGTTTCAATGTGGATTTTATATATGGAAAAGGCGCATCCTACTGGTGGTTTAATGGTATGTTGACAACGAACGGAGAACTGGCACCGGCAGATTTTGAAATATGGATTTCTCTTGAAGAACCCCATATAATTCTTATCTATGATTATCAGAAAGGTAAATATATTGATGATTTTTCTATTATATCCAATAGAAAACGAACAGAATAAAATGAAACGGGAAAAGCGCCCGGCTGGCTGACCCGCGCCATCCCTTCCTCCAAGGCGTCCCTCCAGAAAGCCCCCTCAAGACCCCTTCCCCCGCCGGAAGCCCCTCCACGCTCCTGCCGCAAAGCAGACCGCCATCACCACCATCAGAGTCAGATAAGCCAACGCCGCCCCCGCAATTCCTCCCTGCTTTACCAGGGCCGGCGCCAGCACAGCAGCCAGCACGGCCAGCAACGCATAGATCCCAAAAATCATCAGCTGCTGCCGCAGAATCACCAGCACATAATAATGCAAATTCAGGAGCGCATAAAAACCGCCGCCCAGCACAATCAGCAGAAACGCCCCATGATAACGAACCAGGCTTCCCGCATAGGAAGCGCCCAGAATCCGCTCCATGATTCCCAGCACCGGCCGTCCCAACAGCCAGGTAAGCACTGCAGCCAGGCCGCCAAGCGCCGCAATCAGAAGTGAGATCCTCTTCAGCATGCGCACAAACTCCGGATACCGCCCCTGATTCCAATCATCGGTCAGATACGTAAGTACCGGGCGGATCACAAAGCCTGCTGCCAGGTTAATCACAGAAGTGGGCATAAAAATCACATTAAAATATCCGGAGGCCACATCATCCATGTGGGCGTCAATCGCGTATTTGGCTGCCGAAAAGATATAAAAGTCCAAAAACACAGAAAGAAAAAGCAGCCAGGCCGCTCCGGTCAGCGGTCCCAGACAATCCCTGCTCCCTTTCCGATCCACCCCTTCCAGCCTTCCGAGCACCGGGATATCAAACAAAATCACTCCTGCGATCTGTGCCGCCACCGCCGCCCCGCAGGCCCACAGCAAAGGAACCCCCGCCAGCAAGACCACCAGAAATATCCCCACCGAAAGAATGGTCCGGAAAGTATTGGATTTCCCGGTCAGATGCAGGTGTCCGGCGCGCTGAAATTCAGACTCAAAAACATCTGCAAACCCGTCAATGACCTTGTAGCACACCAGCAAAAAGATAATTCCTGCCTTTTGCGGCGTATACCCGCATACCAGCAGATATCCTGCACCTGCCAGCAAAGCAATCATGCAGGTAAGGCACCGGTGATAAAAATAATCTCCGAACCGGAACTGTCCGGCCCCGTCCGTGACCTGAAAAGGCCGGATACCAAAATACGCCAGAATAAACAGCTGCTGCCCGAAGGTACTGAAGCCGAAGGCAAAGACCCCTCCCTGCTCCTTTCCCACAATCCGCATCACCAAAAAGGTGAGCACCATGCTGGCAAAGGCATAGCAGAAGCTCCCTGCCATATTCCAGACGATATTCTGCTTTTCTCTGTTTGGGCCTGTCCGCATCAGAAGAGCAGCCCAGCTGTCTGTAATCCTCATGATTTCCCCTGTCTTTTCTCTGTCATAATCTCTTCCGAAGCCAGCCCTGCGTTATGCCCTGCCTGTTCCGAATTCCCGGCAGGACTAAATATCCTTCCGAAAATTCTGAATCAGAAGAATGGACAAAAGCATCCGCAGCATATATTTCGCCGCTACCACAGGCTTTAAATAGCTCTCCCCGCCCAGACGCTCACCGATCCTGACAGGAATCTCCGCCACCCTGGCTCCCTGCTTCAAAAGATAAGACACGGTATCCGGCTCCGGCCCATAGTTGAGATTCAAAGCAAACTCCCCGATCATTCTCCGGTTAAACATCCGCATCCCCGAGGTCGGATCCGCCACCCGTACCCCCGTAGTCAGCCAGATGGCGGCTGCCAGCAGCCGGCTGCCGATCATCCGTATGGAAAAACCCTTGGGCTGGTCTATAAAGCGGCTCCCGATCACAATGTCATAACCCTCTTCCATCTTCTGCTTCATCGGCAGGATATACTCCGGACGATGCTGTCCGTCTCCGTCGAACTGAACCGCACAGGCATATCCTTTCTGCCAGGCGTATTTCATCCCGGCCTGAAAACACCCGGCCAGGCCCAGATTGACCGGAAGATCCAAAAGCTGGTAGCCGCGATTCCGGCAGATCCCGGCTGTCCGGTCTGTAGAACCGTCATTGACAACCAGGTAATCCAGATCCGGATAATCCCGCGCCAGCTCCTCCACCACCTGTTCGATATTCGCTTCCTCATTAAATGCAGGTATTACTACGAGTACCTTGTCCATGCATTCCATTCTTCTCTCCAGTCATCCTCCTCTGCTGACAAACCATGCCACTGAAAAAGGAGGGGAAAATGTCAATTCAAAGTATGATGTCACAAACCATATCCACAATCTCCGGCTCCAGATCCGCATACAAAGGAAGAGTCAGCACCTGCCGGGATATCTGTGCCGCAACCGGAGTCTCTCTCTCATCATACTGTTCCCGGTAGCAGGCGTAACTGTTGATGCAGGGATAAAAATATTTCCTTGCATGGATATTGTACTCCGCCAGCTCTTTAAAAATCTCGTCCCTGTCCTTTTTATAGCCGTCGAATACCACCGGCATGTAAGCATAATTCATCCGTGCCCGCGGATTCTCCGGACACAGACGGATCCCCTCTGTCCCCGAAAGCCGCTCCCGATAACGCCGGACCAGCTTTTCACGCTTCGCGATTTCCCCTTTAAGGTGCCGCAGATTGCAAAGTCCCATGGCAGCCTGAAATTCATTCATTTTTCCGTTTGCCCCCACGTACTCCACACTCTCATAACCAGTGATCCCAAAATTCTTCAGCTCATACAAACGCTGCCGCAGCGCCTTTTCCCGAAACGCGACCGCGCCTCCCTCAATGCTGTGAAACACCTTGGTAGCATGAAAACTGAACATCGACACATCTCCGAACTCCGCCACCCCCCTGCCGTCCAGGGTCTCTCCGAATGCGTGGGCCGCATCGTAAATCACCTTCAGATGATATTTCCTGGCAATCTGTTCCATCCGCTCCACATCGCAGAGATTCCCATATACATGAACCGGGACAATTGCCGACGTGCGTTCGGTAATCCGACTCTCCAGCTGTTCAGCATCCAGGGTATAGTCCACCGGATTGATATCGCAGAATACCGGCGTCAGCCCATTTCTCACAATCGCATGGGTCGTGGAGGCAAAGCTGAACGGGGTGGTAATCACCTCCCCCTTAAGGTCCAGAGCCTGCAAGGCCAGCTCCAGCGCCATATGACCATTGACGAACAGCTCAAGCTCCGGAATCATCAGATACTCCTTAAGCTGTTCCTTAAACTGTTCATGATAATCTCCCATGTTCGTCAGCCAGGCGCTTTCCCACAGAGGCTTCAGCATATCCACATATTCTTCCAGCGGAGGCAGCGAAGAGCGTGTCACTGCAACCGGGCTATCCAGCTTTTGTCTCATCATTTTTACGATTCCTTTCCGGGACACACATGATCAGGCTTTAAATCCCCTTTTCCATCCGGTATTCCTGATACCGCTTTACCAGATACTGGCAGGGGATCTCCTTTCTCTCCTCCAGCTTTCTTCCGTCAAAGCAGCGCAGATGATTTCCCACCATATCATAGCCAGCCATGCAGGAAAAAGCCACGCCTCCGGAAAAACGGGGATTGCACTCCAGAAGATGCCAGTCCCCCTCAGACCTCTCCACAAATTCAAAATTCACACATCCCCGGATATCCAGCGCCCCGGCAATCGCCTCGCACTGCCGGGCCAGCCTCTCGTCCGTAAAGACCTGTACCGAGGTCCCGGCTCCGTTCGGGGTCCGCAGAAGCTCCCGACGGGAGACGCTTACCGTCTGCCCGCTCTCCGGATTCCTCACCACATCCGCCGTGACCACAGTCCCCGAAATCTCCGGCTGCACCAGATAGCTGTCAGCCATAGCCCGATTCCATTCCGTGGCCTGGCGCATCTGTCTGGCATCGGCAATCCGCATCAGCCCCTGGCTGCTCCGCCCCAAAAAAGGCTTTAAGATCAGCGGGTATTTCATCAACTCATATCCGGTATCCTCTTCCTCCTCCATCACCTCAGCCAGAGACTGACCAGGAATCGTCCTGCAGAGTCCAAGCGGGGTCAGAAAATGCTCCAATTTTTGTTTATTGCGGCACAGACGAATGGTATTCTCACCAGAGATGCACAAGGTCACCCCCATGGCCTCTGCCTGCTGCCGCCATTTTTGCATGGCATCCACCTCCACATCCGTCAGCGGCACCACATAATCCACCTGTTCCTCCCTGCATACCCTCTCCAGAAATGCCTGAAACCTCTGCGGATCCACCGCCGGCGGCGCCTGGTAAAAACGGTCCACCTCCCCGGAAGCCACAATCCACTCCGCCGGATAGATATCACAGCCTATCACCCGGAAACCTTCCTTTTTATAATTTCCCACTACGGCTGCTGCCGAAAACGAACCCACAGCCGTCACCAGTATCGTCCTGCTCATTTGATCTCCTTTTTATACCAAGTTCTCTGTCCGTAAAGCCACTGACAGAAAGTCAAGAAAACGAGAAACACAGCCAAGGAAAAGGGGAGAGAAGCAACCGGAAATGGTCTGCCGATTTTGACTTTGCAGAGATTTAGAAGTCCTTAAATTTCTGAATTTTCGTTTCGCTTTTAGCAAAAATCAGGAATTTTAGGAATTCTTAATCTCGAAACCGGAAAAAGCGGCAGACCATTTCCGGCTGCTTCTCTCCCCTTTTCCTTGGCGTACCTCTCGGAAGCTCTTAACTGGCTGACATCATCCGCCGCCCCTCCCGGGCATGCTCACTCACCGCTCCCCTGGTGCAGCCTTTCTCTCACTACTCCTGCCAGATAACAAAAGCTCTCCATCCGCAGCGCCCATGCCAGCAAAACATACAGGATCATCCCGCATCCGATCTGCACCAGAAGACGGAGCCAGGGAGTCAGCCCTCCCAGCAGCAGTCCTGCGGCCATCACCCCTGCACACATCACTGCGGAGAGAAGAGCCGACGGCATCACGTCCATCCACTGATGAAAGATGCTGTATCCCAAAAGCTTTCGGTTCGGCGCCGCATTGACAAAAGTACAGAGAAAATCCTGCATGGCTTTCAGCATCACCATCCCGTACACGGAAAAGCACATGCCCAAAGCCAGCGCCGCCAGGCTCAGCGCCTTTTTCACCAGCTCCAGCTTCAGGAAGATATCGCTTCTGCCCATGGCATTGATGGCCTGAAGATTGGTGATATGAATCGGCCAGAAGCAATAGGAAATGCACATGATCCGCAGAAACGGCACACAGACCAGCCATTGCTCTCCCAAAAGTGCCAGCACCAGATTATCCGCCACGGCAAACATGCCCAGAAGCATGGGAAGTGTCACGAATGCACTGAGCCGGATCGCCCTGCGAACCATCTGGCATACCTTTTCTGTATTCTCCTGGCTGGCAGCAAAGGCCGGCAGAAGCACTGCCTGAATCGCTGCTCCCAGATTCGTGGCTATCAGCTTGGGGAACTGTTCTCCCCGGTTATAGCTTCCCAGTAATTCCTCATTATAGATCTTTCCGATAAAAAGTCCATACAGATTATTGAATATCGTATCCAGCAGCGAGGCACACAAAAGCTTCCAGCCAAAAGCAAACATTTCCCGGAGCCGCTGCAGGGAACACCGCATGACCGGCCTCCAGGATACCGTGAAAAACAGCACTGCCATCAAAGCCAGATAGTAGACAATCTGCTGCCAGACCATTGCCCACACGCCATACCCCCGGTAAGCCATGAAGATACTGACTGCTCCGGCAATCAGAGATGCTGCCAGCGTGGACAAAAACAATCCCCGGAACTCCATTCTGCGGGACACATAGGCTGTCTGCACAGAGATCACGGCCCCCGGAAACAACACCACTGACAAAACCCGCACAATCGCCTTCAGTTCACAGATATCATACCAGTCAGCGATCCCCGGAGCTGCCAGGTACAAAAGCCCGTAAAGCGCCAGGGCCACTGCCAATTCAAAATAGCAGACTGATGAAAAATCCACCTCATCCGCCTGCCTTTTCTGCACTAACGCCGTGCTGAAGCCACTCTGTACAAACACATTGGCAATGATGATGAAGATCATGATAATCCCCACTACCCCGTATTCCGCCGGAGTCAGCAGCCGGGCAAGGATAATCGCGATCACAAACTGCACCCCCTGGGAGCCGCCGTTCTCCAGCAGCTTCCAGAACAGTCCTCCGGCTACCTTCTGCTTCATCTCTGTCTCAGTCACTCGATACTTCCTTTCCTTTCGCCACCCATGAAGAAGCCGTCACTGTTCCTGAAAGTGAAAGACTTTCAATGCCAGCTCATACAGACCCGGCGCCGCATTCTCAAAGCGGATAAAAAAACGGGTCCGCAGATTCAGCTCACGGTAAAACCGGCGGTTCCTTTTCGCCAGCACTTCCCCGTACTGTTTGGTGTTGACCTTTGTGAGAAAATAAATCCGCGCCAGGGCACGCCGCGCCACCTCATGAAAGCGGCCGCCGGTTTCCCGGTCAAAACCGCGGTACATCTTCTTCATATCCTGGTAATACTGCCTTTGCTTCCTTTCGTAATCCCCCTGTTTCATTAATGTAGTCCACGAAAAGGCTCCCCCAAGGCGATATACGCACATGGGACGGTCCATATAATAGGCCCATCCCCGTGCAGCTGCCATAAGCTGCAGCGGTATGTCTGCCAACGGAGCATTGACATAAAAGTCCGGCAATATTTTGACCATATCCGCCCGGAACATCAGAGATGCCGTGGGATATCCGCTGGTCTTGTCAATGATTTCCTCCGGGGACACCCGCCGGCTTCTCCGGTACGGCCGCATCCTCCGCTCTGTCAAAGCGCGCCCCTGTACCTCAATACAAGCACTGTGAAACACCAGGGAGCAATCCGGATGCGCCTCCATATAGTCTGTCTGCCGCTGCAGCTTATGCGGATCGGTCCAGTAATCATCCCCCTCGCACATAGCAATATAACGGCCTTTTGCCCGCGGAAAATTATAAGTCCCGCTGACATTGGTAAGCCCCTTGGCATATTGATTCTCTGTCTGCAGAATCGGCTTGATGATCTCTGGATATTGCCTGGCATATTCCCGGATAATATCCGCCGTTCCGTCCGTAGAAGCATCATCGTGGATCAGTACTTCATAAGAAAAGTCTGTCTCCTGGCTCAAAAAGCCGTCAAGCGCGTCCCGGATATATTCTTCCTGATTATAAGTAATGCAGCAAATGCTGACCATCACCGTCTCCTGTTTTTCAGCCCCCATTTCGTCTCCTGTTTTTTACTTTTTTCTTACCAATAGCTTTCATTTTACAATATCCTGCACGAAATGTAAATCCTATATGGTATTTTTCGCTTAAATGTGATAGATTATAGATACTGTCTATCTTCCCTCCCGAAAAGTCACGGATGGAAGCAGGTATTCTTGCAGACAACAAACATACAATCAGGAGGTTATTACCCATGAATTCACAATCCAGGCTCCGGCGGACGCTGATTCTGTCCGGACTCATCATGGCGAATTTTACATTTGCTGCGCACGCTACTGTAGGCGAGTCGCCCCATGTAGCTGCTGCCGAAAGTCAGGCTTCGCAGACTATTGTGGCCGGAAGCTCCCGGAATACGGATGCTGCCGGACCTCAGGCTGCATCCTCCTCCGGCGGCTCTCAGACGATTACTGTCGGTCAGGGACAGGCATCCGATTCCGAACAGAGCAGTCAGGCCGGACAGACCCTGCGCCCGGGTGACAATTCCGGTTCTCAGGCTTCAGAAGGTACGGATCCGGAGACTGCATCCCCGGAATCCGCCTCTTCCGAAACTGCCGCACCAGATACGGACGCTCAGGATCCCGCGGATCCCATGCTGATGCCAGTGACCGAGGAGGAAGCCAAAGAGAATGCCGAGGGCGCACTTCCCGAAGGACATCCCCTCACCGTTCCCAAGCGGGAGCCCCGGCTGCAGGCCACGGTTCTTCTCTGTGACGCCATGCAGTGGTCTCAGCCCTTTGTCAATGATCAGTGGTGCGATGTGGACGGACGTCCCTTCTATTCGATCTCCGTTTTTGTGGAGCAGATCATCGGCAACATCCATTACCGCGCTTACACCTCCACGAACGGCTGGACCCGCTGGGTCATGAACGGACAGCAGACACCGATTCCTGCTGATCAGGCTCCGATCGAGGCGATTCAGATGCGTTTCAGCGGCCCGGTATCGAATGACTATGACCTGTATTACACCACCCGCCTCACTGACGGACGCGAGACCGGCTGGGCCCGCAACGGTCTTTCCGCCGGTGTCATGAACCAGGGCGAGGCTTTGTCCGCCTTCCGCATGGCATTTTTCCGCAAGGATGATTCTCCGAATATCACAGTCGATGATTCCGCGCTTGTCTCTGCCCATGCAGACGGAATTCAGTATGTGGACGGCAGCCTCCGCTATATCCATGGAGACGGTTCCAACTTTACCGGCTGGGGCTGGGTCGGCAATGACCGTTACTATTTTACCGACTCTTATCCGGTCACCGGATGGCAGTACATAGACGGCTATAAGTATTACTTTGATGAGGGAGGCAAGCTGGTCACGGATCTGGAACCCGTCATCGGAGCGAACGGCCCTTATCTGATCCGCATCAACAAAGAGATGAACTGCATGACGATCTATGTGCAGGACGGAGCCAATGGTTATATCATCCCGCTGAAGTCCTTTTTAACCTCCTGCGGCGATGACACTCCGCTGGGTACCTTTAAGACTCCGGAGAAGTACCGCTGGAGACTGATGATTCACGATCTGTACACCCAGTATGCGACCCGCTTAGGATCCGGACTTTCCATCCTGATGCATTCCATCATTTATGATGCGCCTAATCCGTTCTCGGTATGGGCCAGCACCTATAACCATATGGGCGTCGCGCGTTCCGCCGGATGTATCCGCCTGACTACCGCGGATTCCAAGTGGATCTATGACCACTGCCCGCTGGGCACCACGGTGGAAGTGTACAACAGCCAGATACCAGGACCGTATGAGCGTCCGGCTATCGAATCGGAGATTCCGTTTGAGCAGACATGGGATCCGACAGACCCTAATATCACGGAGGATCAGATTGCTCAGGAGTCCGCCCGGATTGCGGCAAAGTACGGATATTAACAGAGGAAGCATCCGCTACCCAAAGCATATGTCCTGAACGGAGCATAATAAAATAATAAAACAGCGTGCAGCGTCACCGTATCCAGCCGGTTGATCGCTGCACGTTATTTTTCTCTGTTTTATCCGTTGGTTTATAGTTCGGACCATTGGGAGCCGGTGTCAGTAAGTTAAGTCGTTCCAAAAGGTACGCCAAGGGAACGGGGAGAGAAGCAACCGGAAATCGTCTGCGGATTTTTCCGGTTTCGAGATTAAGAATTCCTAAAATTCCTGATTTTTGCTAAAAACGAAGCGAAAATCCACAAACTCGCTTCGCTCAAACAGTGTGGATTTTCGCTTCAACGCAAAATTCAGGAATTTAAGGACTTCTAAATCTCTGCAAAGTCAAAATCTGCAGACGATTTCCGGTGGCTTCTCTCCCCGTTCCCTTGGCTGTGTTTCTCGGTTTTTCAACTAACTGACATTGCTTGGGAGCCGATGTTCCTTCCTGTCAGGTTTTGGGACGAAAAAGAAAGGGTGATAAGCACGCTGTGCCAGGCGGAATATCCGGATCTCTGCGCGGATTCCCTGAAACCATAATCTGGCCAGCCTTTCCTGAAGGGGATTGATATGAAGGTAATGCTTCATATAATAGAGCACGCTCTGCTCACGCAGCTGCTGGCGTTCCAGTTCTTTTTGGTAAGATTTGCTGATGGATGCGGAATGTTCGTGGCAATAGCTTTCTGTAAGCAAAAGCGCGGTTCTCTTTCCGGCTGCTTTCATCCGGCTGGCCAGGACCATTTCCTCCTGGTACAGAAAGATCTGTTCATCGTAACCGCCGCATGCTAAAAAAGCAGCGGTATCTACCATCAGCATGGAACCATGCACTTCATCCACCCATACGGCTTTTTTTCCCTGGAAATAGCGAGGGGAATAATACAGAAAACTCTTCCACAAACGTCGGCTGAGCGGTCCCATGAACAAAAGCTGTCCGATAAAACCCTGGCTTTTCCAGCTGTTTTGGAAAGGTTTATAATTTTTGTCCTGAATCGCGGCCGTGACAATGCCTGCCTCCGGATGCTTCTGAAAGATCCGAGCCAGGCGCAGGACGCAGCTTTCTGTAAAAAACACGTCCGGATTGGCGATCAGCACATGGGTCGCTTTGTTTCTCTCCACTGCATAGCGGATCCCCAGATTATTGCCTGCTCCATAGCCGCCGTTTTTTTCTGCGTGAATCACCGTAACCTTATTCCCTGCAGATGCCGCCAGCTCTTGCAGACGCTGCCAGGAATCATCTGTTGAAGCATTGTCCACCAGCACTATCCCATCCAGGCACGGATAACCGGCAATCTTCTTCACCAGCTTTTCTACGGTATCTGCATCATTGTAATTCACGATCACACAATCAATCTTCATCGCCCGGTCAGCCATTTTTCTTCTCCTTTATTTTTTCCTGGAGCATGTTTCCTTTCCGGCAAGGCTGTGCCAGGTATCGTTGCACACTGTGCCAAGGTCTGTAAACAGGAGCTCTTAAAATAGCGGTATTTCAGAATGCTTAACAGTCTCTCTGCCGCTGTCCTCCTGGGCAATGCCAGAAATTCGTGAAGGATCCGCTTCTGCGAAGCACTCAGCTGCCTGCCAAACCTCATGCCAAACGCTGCTGCCTGCTGAAACATCCTTTGGTAGTTCTCTTCTACCTCCTTCTGTCTTCTGCCCCTCTCCCACAGATCCTCCATACTCCCGGTATGCCTGGCTCCCAAGGTATTCCCGCCATGCTGGCGATACTGGGAAAGCGGTTCCTTTACACAGGAGATCCTTCCAAAACAGGATGCGCACAGAGCAATCCACCAGTCATGCATAAAACAGGCCTTTGGCGGTTCTGTCACCAGCCTCTGCAAAAAACGATTCATCATCAGAGTGCCTCCGGTCACCGGATTCTCCACCAGAATCTCTGAAAGTGAGGTTCTCTCCGGATGACATTGGCTGTAAGCAAAAAAGCTGGGGCTGATCCGATTCAGGGCGGCATCGACAACCTCCATGTCCGAAAATACCAATGCCGGCACATTTTCTTCTTCCATCTCATGCATCCTTGCCAAAAGCTTCTCAACCTTCTGCGGATGCCATACATCATCCTGATCACAAAGAAGCACATAATCTGCCTCCTCCTGTGACAGCAGCCAGAAAAAGTTCATTGCCGGCGCCGGCACCTCAAGATCTCTGTCCTGAAAAATTCCCTGCTTTACCCGGTGGCACAGCCGGATCTGCCCGGGATATTTGCGCTGATAATACTCCAGGATCTCCCGTGTTCCATCCGTAGAGCCGTCGTCTGAGATCAGAATCCGAATCCTCGGAACCGTCTGCGCCAAAATGGAATCCAGCTGTTCGGCAATATAGATTGCTCCCTGATATGCTGCCAACAGAACGAGGATCTGTTCTTTTCCGAAGTCCGTGGATCCTCCTGACTGTTTCGTCTGCTCCTTCTCTCCTCCATTCCTCCTTCCTTTTCTGGCATTCACTGCCCTCATCCCCAGACTTTTGCTGATCAGGCGCCTGGCAGGAGGGCAAAGCACGGTCAGATAGTTCATCAGATGATAGGCAAGCATATAAGCCTCCCTGCCGCCTTCCCTTGGCGTCCCTGCCCAGGGGGTCAATTCCAGCGCCCTTTCATAGAATTTCCGGTAATGGTTGAAATTCCCGGCCACCCAGGGACGTTCATCCCCTGCAAAATGCAGGATCGCCGGGCAGCGTTTTGCCTGTATCAGTCTTTTCCTTCCCACGGCCCGATAGCTCTTTGACTGCCGCACCAGCTCCCGATAGGAAAAATAGCGATAATTGGTAAAAAAGTTGTAGCATGGCGGCAGGAAGCAGATCTGTCCCTTCAGCACGCCGTTGATGATGTCCTGGTCACAGGCAAAGAGGCTCCCGCCCTTTTTCCGGTAAAAGTCCAGCAGCTTTTTCTCTGCCCCGGATTCCCGCCAGCGCCTGAGATCGATCAGCAAAACCCCGGCATTGATATAAGGCTCCGAATCCCTTAAGCCGATCTCCTGCCGGACCGCCTGATAGATCGTCGGTTCCATCACCGCCCCGATAATATTCTCTCCAAGATCCGTATTCCAAAGCCTTCCCAGAGGACGAACCACCACCGTATCACAGTCCAGATACAGCACACGCTGCACCTGTGCCGGCAAAAGCCTGCCTACAAACAGGCGGGCCATGGTGCTGACATCAAATCCTCCGGTATCAATGCCAAAGTCAAACTGCTCCCGGATATCCCCCAGTTCCACCCAGCGAATCCGTCGTCCATAGCCTCCGGCCATATTCTCCAGAAGCATCTGGCTTTCCTTGCGGATCCCTATGGAAAACACATAAACCGTCAGCTTCCTTCTTTTCTGGTTCTGCTCAAACAAAGAGACCATCGACGCTGCCATATGCCGGACATAATTCTCATTCGAAGCATAAACTACATTCATGCAAACCTCTCTTTCACTGCTTTTGGCCTACATCCCGAACTTCCGGATGCGTCCCAGAGCTGAGGCAATCACCTTGTCCATGTCATAATATTTGTACTCTGCCAGTCTGCCCCCAAAGATCACATTCTGCTCCTGCCCGGCCAGCTCTGCATACCGCTGATACAGCAGCTGATTCTTCTCATCATTGACCGTATAGTATGCCTCCATCCCTTCTTCCCAGCTTGCCGGGTATTCCCGCGTGATCACAGTCTTCGGCTGAGTGCCGAATTCGAAATGCTTGTGCTCAATGATTCGTGTATAGGGTGTCTCGCGATCCGTATAATTGACCACTGCCACTCCCTGGTAATTGTCCGTGTCCAGAATCTCGGTCTCAAAGCGCAGGCTCCGGTACTCCAGCTTTCCAAACTGATACCGGAAATAGGCATCAATCGCTCCGGTATAGACAATCACATCCCCCATTTTATCATAATAGTCCCGGTGCAAGAGATAATCGGTTCCAGTATGAATATCGCAATCCTCAAACATCCTGTCAATGATCACATTATAGCCGCCGATGGGAATCCCCTGATACCGGTCGTTAAAATAGTTATTGTCATACGTGAATCGTACCGGCAGACGTTTGATGATAAATGCGGGCAGTTCCCGGCAGTCACGTCCCCACTGCTTCTCCGTATATCCCTTCACCAGCTTCTTATAAATGTCCGTCCCTACCAGGCTGATCGCCTGTTCCTCCAGATTCTTCGGTTCTCCGGCCACACTCTTTCTCTGCTTTTCAATGATTGTCCTGGCCTCCTCCGGCGTGCTGATCCCCCACATCTTGCTGAAGGTATTCATATTAAAGGGCATATTATAAATCTCTCCCCGGTAGTTGGCCACAGGGCTGTTAGTATAACGATTGAACTCTGCCAGGCCATTGACATAATCCCATACTGTCCGGTCACTGGTATGAAAAATATGCGCACCATAACGGTGCACATGAATCCCCTCCACATCCTCACAATATACATTGCCGCCGATATGGTCCCGCTTTTCCACTACCAGGCAGCGTCTGCCTCGCTTTCTTGCTTCATTCGCCCAGACACCGGCATAAAGCCCGCTGCCAACCAGGACATAATCGTATTTTTTCATCGTATCTTCCATTCCTTTCCTTCGCCCGGACTCCCCCATGAGCGAAATCCCGTTTTCCGTATGTCTCTTGATTTTATCATACCACTGACTTTTTTACCACCCAAAAAGATTAAGTCTTACTTTCCACTTGGTTAGGATCTGAAAGGTCCGCCCTGGGGAAGGGAGGGAGCCGGAAGATGCGCTCTGAGAAAAGGGTTTCCCGGATTGCGGATTTCGGATGCAGAAACTCTAAGCTTGCAGAAATCTGCTAAAAGCAGGAGCAAAAATACAGAACTCGCTGCGCTCAGACAGCTGCATTTTTGCTCCTGACGCAGATTCCTGCGAGCTAAGAGTTTCTAAGCATCCTGCAAACGCAATCCGGGGAACCCTTTTCTCAGAGCGCATCTTCCGGCTCCCTCCCTTCCCCCAGGGCTAGTATAACCCGTTTTAAATACCTTTCTGTTTCGGCAAGGATACTTTTCCGAGAGTGCAGAGGGAAAAGCGGAGGCGTAGTGGGGCTACGTTGAGCATTTTCCCTCTGTGCTATCGGGAAAGCAGACTGGCGAAACGGAAGGTTATTTAAAACGGGTTATACTAGTACAACCCGACATTCAAAGACTTGCTTTTACCGTAACTAAAGCCCTCTCTCAATCAAAAGCTGCTTGTCCTTCCTGCTCAGCCTTTTTATCGCACATTCCCGCTTCATTGCCTCCTGCCGGGTGGCAAACTCCTCATAATATACCAGCTCTACCGGCCGTCTTCCCTTTGTGTATTTGGCGCCCCGCCCTTCGTTATGAATCCGGACCCGCTCCTTCAGATGGTTTGTCCAACCACAGTAAAAGGTCCCGTCCGCACAACGCAGCAGGTACGTATAATTCTGTTCCATCTCCCACCCTCTCTGACTGTCTGTCCTGTATCCTTCTACCGCCTACTCTAAACGCTTAGACTTCCTTCTGTCAAGGGTATTTTTCTTTACCCGGCAAGGGAATATTCAGCCTTGGAAAAGAGAGGGGAGGCGTACCTTTCGGCAGAACTTAACTAACGATATTGCCTTTGAACAGCAACAAGGCAGATGGAAAGGCTCCCCGCATCTGCTATGTAGACGGCATCCGTGCTTGCAAGTTCACGCATACCGTCCAGGTTTCCCTGATCTATCTGAAGCACCAGCTGAATGCGGGCTGCCATCCCCATTGCCCTACCCTTATAATCTATTCTTTCTATGCTGAAATCGTGCTTATCCAGATATCCCAAAATAGTATCTCCCAAAATTCAGCAGATCTCACAGACATTTTTTGCCAGAATCAATTTCCTCTTCCGTAACTGTTCAGATAAAAATAAGCGATTTTCTTGGCGTACCTTTGGGAATTGATGAACAAATTGACATAGATCCCTGAATAGTTACTCTCTTCCCAATCTGTCAGGCGCCGGATCCTCTGTGCTTAAAAGCCCTGAAGATCCGGCGCCTGTCATTATTTCTCCTTTTATGCCCGCACAATCTCTTTCACCAGGATCAGGCAATCCCCCGTCCTCACGGTATCGGATGACAGATTATTCGTGGTGATGATATTGTCCACGGTCGTGTGGAAACGCTTGGCAATATCCCAGAGAGAGTCGCCCTCCTGCACCAGATAGCCGACGATTCCCGGCATCTGCTGCAGTTTTTTGGTATCCAGCGGCGCTGTCTCCGCCTGTTTGATTACCATCTGGCGGACCGGCTGCAGCACCAGCATATCCAGAAGAAGTATGGCCTTGACTTCCACCGTATCGCCGCCGATCATGGCCGCTGTCAGCTGTTCCACATCGGTCTCCAGATACCAGACGCTGTCCTCCCGGATGTCCGGTACCTCTGCTTCGTAATGGAACGGCAGAAGCTCTGTCACCGACTGTACCGGCCGGCTGTCGTCATCAGTCAGATAAAGAATCCTTACTTCCAGAGCTCCATCCATAACCAATGTGTTTTCTTTTGTTTCCACCTCATCCAGTCTTACCGTACCAGTGCTGTGGCAAATCTGCAGCGCCCTCGGTCCCCCTCCGACGGATACCTTTTCTGCAATTTTGCATTTTCCCGTATTTCTGGTCAGAATATGGTCAAAGCAGGCTTCCCCGGTATCCACTGCCAGCTCCCGGTTCGTTGCATAAAGATCGCTGAGAATATCCAGCTGACGCTCTTCGTAAAGCCGGATGTCCAGCTCGATCACTGCATCCACGTCCAGTTCCCGCATCTCCCCGTCATAATCCGGCTTTTCCTCTATCCCTTTATGTATCAGCCGTGCGGAAATGGCTGGGATCATTTCCTCCACTGCCCCCTGCATCTCCAGTTCCCCGGAGAAGGGAATCGCCTCCTCCACCCACTGGACCATGGCGCTCTCACCCTCTCCCTCATAGATAGCAAATACCATCAGGGTGCCTTCCAGATGAATCTTGCCATCCAATGGCCTGGCTGTTACCCCGGACAGACGCATTTCTGTCCAAAGGACCCGGTCAATTGCCGGTTTTGTTCCGGATAAGGTGATCTCTTCCTTTAACCGGTAGGTGTCCTTGCGCCGCAGGGCAATCGCTGCCACGTCGATCGTCCGTTTCAGTGTCTCCACCTGCGGAATTCCGTCCTCCTCATCCTCCACGCTGCCTATATCAACCGCTGCTTCCGTATCAACCAGAGACTCCACCTTAATCTCCAGTGTCACGATTCCTTTGATACTCAGTTTGCGGGAGTTGATAATGTCAGCGTTGAGATCCTCCAGCTGCCAGCTGATCCCCACATAATCCTTCTCCTCGAGTCCAGGCACATTCACAGTCTCTTCAAAGGGGATCAGACCACCCAGGGTTTGCAGGCCTCCCTCTTCCTTGCGGTACAGCACATGAAAATCCAGCTTTCCCCGAATCACCACCCGCTCATTTTGCGTTTTCACCGGCTCCATCTGGATCTCGCCGGTATCCAGGATGACCTGTGCGATATCACTCATGGTATCCGGGACAATGAAATCATCATCCAGCGTTACCTGTGTGTTGACCTGATTTTTCCAGCGGTTCATATGTATATTCTGCTTTACCAGCTCCAACATAAAAAGCACCCACCTTACTTTCTATTTTCCTCTTTTATAGAAAGTGTATGTGGATACTCTCTTAATTATGATTGTTATTCTTCCGGTTTACAGCCGCTGTGTTCCTGCATAGTCAAAACGGCAGGCACATGTAACCTGTGCGAACGGGTCATTCTGAGTCATACTCTTCCAGGAAATGATGGCGCACACCATTTTTGACATACCCGATACAGGCATCCAGGTTCACATTTTCCACACTTTTGAAAATATTTGTCTCAATATGGGGATTGATCTGCCGGAAATGCCGGATCAGCTGTTTCATCTCCTGCCTCTTGGATGATGCCGCCATCTCCTCCAACGCCTGTTCTCTGGCAATCTGTTCCGTGAATCGGCAGGCACATTGCAGGAAACGCAGATGATTATATTCCTTCCACGCCAGGATATCCTCCTCCTTGACCAGATATAACGGACGGATCAGCTCCATCCCCGCAAAATTGGTACTGTGCAGCTTCGGCATCATGGTATTCACCTGTGCCCCATAGAGCATGCTCATCAGAATTGTCTCAATCACATCATCAAAATGATGCCCCAGGGCGATCTTGTTGCAGCCCAGCTCGCGGGCATTGGCATACAGATTCCCCCGGCGCATCCGTGCACACAGATAACAGGGTGACCCCCCGGCATCTGCCACAGTGTCAAAAATATCCGATCGGAAGATATGGATCGGAATCCCCATTATCTTCGCATTTTCCTCAATCAGCTGGCGGTTGGCCGGATGATAGCCTGGATCCATCACCAGGAATTTCAGTCCGAACTCCATCCGGCCATGACGGAGAATCTCCTGCATGCATTTTGCCAGCAGCATGGAATCCTTTCCGCCGGAAATGCACACCGCGATATTATCTCCCTCGCAGATCAGCTCGTATTCATTTAAAGCCTTGACAAACGGGCGCCAAATCTCCTTGCGGAAGCGTTTGATAATGCTCCGTTCAATCTCACGGCATCGTTCTTCCATCTTTTCTCCATTCTGTATTTGTTTCCTGCGCCGGTTTTTGCTGCGTGTAAACGCAGAATCCACCTTACAAAAATCGTTTCCTATAGAACGGTCACTTGTTCTCCTCCGGGAGCTGCGGTTCGTCTTCTTCCCGGAACCCGTTTCCTACTCTGAATCCCCTTCCTGCCCGGAACCCGTTTCCTTCCTGGAATCCGCTTCCTGCCCGGAACCCGTTTCCTTCCTGAAATCCGCTTCCTGCCCGGAACCCGTTTCCTTCCTGAAATCCGCTTCCTGCCCGGAACCCGTTTCCTTCCTGGAATCCGCTTCCTGCCCGGACAACCGGCCGCTCAGTCTCTGCAGTTCCTCCTCCAGCTGTTTCACCCGTTCCTCCATCTTGGCATACTGCTCCACAGTCACGGCTGCCGCTATCTGCTTTTTCGGCACAGGCACTCCTCCGATCTTAACCGGGCGGGCCGGTATTCCCACTGCCGTCGTATCGTTCTCCAGAGGCTTTAAGAGCACGGCATTGGCCGCAATCGTACAATTGTCTCCCACCTCAAACGCCCCGAGGATCTTGGCGCCGGCCCCCACGGTAACATTGTTCCCCAGAGTCGGGTGCCGCTTGCCCTTATTAAGGCCCACGCCCCCCAGGGTAACCCCCTGATAGATCGTGCAATTGTCACCGACCACTGTGGTCTCTCCGATCACCACACCGCAGCCATGGTCAATCAGAATCCCATGCCCCAGCTCCGCACCCGGATGAATCTCAATCAGTGTCAGGAAACGGGCAATCTGCGAAATCAGACGCGCCAAAAAAAGCATTCTGTGCTTATAAAACCAATGTGCGAAGCGATGCCAGATCATGGCATGTACTCCCTGGTATAGCAGCAGTACCTCCCAAGCACTTCTTGCCGCAGGATCCCGCTCCTGAACCGCCTTTACATCCAGCCAGATATCTTTCAAAATCATAATTGTCATCCTCTTTTTCTCTGCCCTAAATATTTCCATATCATACCATATGACACAGAGAGATGACAAGTGCAACCTGTAAAATTCTCACGGCGAACGCAAGCCTTTTGGGTTGGAAGGTACGCCATACCAATTGCCGATAGTCAAAAGCTTGCGTTTACTGTGACAGAATTTTGCACTTCTGCCGCAGCAATTTACTGAAATATCACCGGATTTTCCAGATATTCGGTCTGAACCACAATATAGGGATAAGATTTCTCCACTCCTACGGTCTCTCCCTTTTCCGGCCCTTTCAGTTCCGTGTCGATCACGATGGAATTCTCGGTCAGATACAGTTCATTGACTGAAATACTGTATCCGCCGGTGGCCTGCTCCCCATACCCGACCACTATGTAGAGTCCCTGGTCATTGCTGTAGGTCAGCTTGAAGGGCGCCGGCTTTTTCTCTTCAATCAGATTTTTCAGCTCTTCCGGCAAATCTGTCTCTCCCACAATCGTGCTTTCCAGATCACGCACCTTATCCTGGTTCTCCTTCTCGACACTGCACCCTGTTAAAACACGAACCATTAATACCCACAACAGCAAAAAGACCACCCATATCATTTTCCCATCCAGCCTTCTGCTCATAACAACCTCCCATAAAATTTGACTACTACCAGTCTATTCCGCCGTCACCCTTTCTATGCCTGTTCCCGTAACATTTCACTCCAATCGTGCCTTGCCAAAAGAACCTCTATCGCTTAAAATGGAGGCAGCAATTTTTCTTCACGAAAGGACAAATCATGTCATGAATATTTTCAGAAAATGCTATTGCCGCACCTTTCAGGCGGCCTTTCGCCTTGCGCTGCCGCTGCTTCCTTATCGAAGCCCGCAGCTATTATCCGGTATTGACCGTGTGCCAAAGATCCTCCGCCAGCAGCATTGTACCCGGGTGCTGATCGTCACGGATGCTGATATTACCCGGCTTAAGCTGATCCGTCCGCTTCAGCAGGCGCTTACAAGACAGGGGATTTCCTGGTTCTGCTATGATAGGACCAGCGCCAACCCCACTACCGACAATGTTGAAGAAGCGAAAGCGCTTTATCTGAAGCATGGCTGCAGCGCCATTATCGGTTTTGGCGGTGGTTCCAGCCTGGACTGTGCCAAGGCCGCCGGTGCGCGGATTGTAAAGCCTCGCCAGTCCCTGCAAAAAATGAAAGGGATTTTGAAAATCCGCCGCAGGCTGCCGCTTTTGATCGCGATTCCCACAACAGCGGGCACGGGAAGCGAGGCAACGCTGGCTGCTGTGATTACGGATTCTGTTACCCGCCGCAAATATCCGATCAATGATTTTGTCCTCACCCCGGACTATGCGGTACTGGATCCTTGCATTACTGTCAGCCTGCCGCCATTTCTCACTGCCACCACCGGCATAGATGCACTCACCCACGCCATCGAAGCCTACCTTGGGAATTCTGCCACCCGGGATACCCGGAAAGCTGCCCGGAAAGCCGTTCATCTGATTTTCACCAGCCTGGATCAGGCCTTTCGGGACGGTACGGATATCCGTGCCCGCAAATGCATGCTGATCGCTTCCTACTATGCCGGATGTGCGTTTACCAAATCCTATGTGGGATATGTCCATGCCATCGCTCATTCTCTGGGCGGGGAATACGGCGTCCCCCATGGATTGGCCAATGCCGTCCTGCTGCCGTCCGTTCTTGAGGCTTATGGCTCGTCCATCCACGAAAAGCTCCGCCAGCTCGCCATTGCCGCCGGTCTTGCTGACCGCCATACCCCTCGCAGGGAAGCCGCGAAGCGTTTCCTTGATGCCATTCATGAGATGAAAACACGTTTTGGAATACCATCTGCCATTCCCGAGCTTCGAAAAGAAGATATTCCCAGACTGGCACATTATGCCGACAGGGAGGCCAATCCTCTTTATCCGGTTCCTGTGTTGATGGATGCCGGGGAGCTGGAACGCCTTTACCTGATATTTTTAAGAAAAGAGGATAATCTATGAACGAACAGGAAATTCAGAGACTCACAGACCGGCAGCGTTCCTGGTTTCTTACCGGTGCCACTCTGAGCATCGAACACCGCATACAGGCTCTCACACGGCTGAAGGCCTGTATTCTGGAGCATGAAAATGCCATTCAGGAGGCGCTTTATAAGGATCTGGGAAAGAGCGGCTTTGAAAGCTACATGTGTGAGACCGGCCTGGTATTAAGTGAGATCTCCTATATGCTGAAGCATATCCGCCGCTTTGCGCGTGAGACGACAGTGCCCACGCCACTGGCTCAATTTTGTTCCCGCAGCTATCAGAAGCCGTCACCCTATGGTGTGGTTCTGATTATGAGTCCCTGGAACTACCCGTTTTTGCTGACTGTGGAGCCTCTGGTGGATGCCATCGCTGCCGGAAACACCGTCATCGTCAAGCCCAGCGCCTATTCTCCCTGCACCAGCGAGATTCTCCGCTCTGTCCTCAACCAGTGCTTCGACGAAAAGGAGGTCGCCGTAGTCACCGGGGGACGGGCCGAAAACACCTGCCTGCTGCAGCAGCATTTTGATTATATTTTCTTTACCGGAAGCCAGACTGTGGGAAAAGAGGTCCTGCGTCAGGCATCCGCCTGGCTCACCCCGGTTACATTGGAGCTGGGCGGGAAGAGTCCCTGCCTCGTGGAGCGAAGCGCCAATCTGCGCCTGGCCGCCAGGCGGATTGTGTTCGGCAAGTTTCTTAACTGCGGCCAGACCTGCGTGGCTCCTGATTATATCTACTGTGACGAACAGGTCAAAGACCGGCTGATCCGGGAAATCAAAAGGCAGATTACCCGGCAATTTGGCAAAAAGCCCCTTGACAATAAAAATTATGGGAAGATTATCAACGAAAAACATTTTCACCGGCTGACTGCTCTCATCGATCCTTCCAAAGTAATAATCGGCGGCAATTCTGACAGCCGGTCCCTTCAGATAGAACCTACGGTTATGGATGCAGTAACCTTCGAGGATCCTGTCATGCAGGAGGAAATTTTCGGGCCGATTCTGCCGATTTTAACTTATAAAACGTTTGATAAAGCGATTCATAAAATAAATCCCATGCCTCATCCACTGGCTTTTTACATCTTCACCTCCCAGCCGCAGACTGCACGCAAGGCCATCGCCCGCTGCGGCTTCGGCGGCGGATGCATCAATGATACTATTATCCACCTGGCCACCAGCGAGATGGGCTTCGGCGGCTTTGGGGAAAGCGGAATGGGCGCCTATCACGGAAAGGCAGGCTTTGATATCTTTTCTCATAAAAAGAGCATTGTAGATAAAAAGACCTGGCTGGATCTTCCCATGCGCTATCAGCCATATCGAAGAATTTATGAAAAGCTGATTCATTTATTCCTGAAATAGCCGGAAAGACCGTAACCGTTCAGATAACCCTTGAACTGTTACAAAAGACCAAACCTCACAAAACATCTGAGCAAACCGCCATGCCCGAAAAAGCATGGCGGTTCCTGGTTTCCTCTTTCTCTTAATCATCCTGCTTGCTGCATATGGCCAGCCGATGCTGATACTTTTCCCGCGTGGCCAGCCCGCCGCGGATATGGCGCTCCGACTTGTTCACGTCCAACACCACCCGGGCCTGGGCTGCCAAGGACGGGTTGATGTGCTCCAGACGATCGGTTACGTCTTTATGTACCGTACTTTTGCTAATTCCGAACTTTTTCGCCGTCTGCCGCACCGTCGCATTGTGGTCTATAATGTAATTAGCAATGGCCACCGCCCGCTCTTCGATATAATCCTTCATGGTTTTACCCTTGAGAACGTTTTTTACAGCATATGCAGGAGGCGGACTTAATATGTTAAAGGAAATCGCACTCAGAAATGTCTTGAATGGTTCCCTGAAACCAGAAAATCTGTTTTCACTCAAAAAACTCAGATTTTCTCCCATAGCTTGTCATATAGACACCTTTCTGTGCACGGGTCATCGCGACATATAGCAGACATTTCTCTGATGTTACAGACTCTGTTTCAGAAATAGAATCCGTTTTGTTGACCGCGGACCATAACGGAATGATTCTGTTATTCACAGCGGCAATCAACACATACTTGAACTCCAGCCCCTTTACCCGGTGCATCGTGGCAACACGCAGCCCATTGAAGCTTCGGTCATCCGCCTTGTTTCTCTTAATCGCGTAAGAACGGATACCAGCCCTGGTAAGCAGCGCAATATAATCATCCACTAACTTCTTGGTTCTTGCAACCACACAAATATCTGTAAGGGCAACACCACTGTCTCTGAGCTTTTTGATTTCATTAACCAGAAAATCAAATTCATCGTTTGCATTGTTAAAATTCCTGATAATCGGCTTTTCTCCATGGGTAAGAGACTGACACTGATCGCCAAGATCAGATCCTTCATCCAGATCATCAAATGAAATGCCCTTCAGCAACCCAAAGGCATGTTTACGAATTTCTTCGGTAGTGCGATAGTTAATCTTCAAGATACTGCTGCGCCCGCGGACATGAATTCCACACTTAGATAACGTGGGATGATTTCGGTAAATTCTCTGATGCGAATCCCCAACAACGAAAATATCGTTCGGATGTTCTTCGCCTGCCAGTGCCCGGATCAGTCGATAGGCATTATCACTGAAATCCTGTCCCTCGTCAATCACAACACTCGCATATGGCTGCCTGCTCCCCATGGACTCCAGAAGCTTGGTACTTTCATACATGGCAGTATTAATATCACGAATCTGATTTTCTTTCATCAGATTCTGATAATTTTCAAATACCTTCCATACCTGCATTCTCTTTTTGCGATCAAGCCTGGTTCCCCGGCCATTTCTCGTTGCTTTTATATATTTCTCAAGAGTAAGAGCTTCCTGGGCAATGACAACGCGGTTCCATTCTTCTTCATAAAAAGATCTCTCCAACGGCAAATTGTTGTTTGCCAGTAAAATAGCTTTTTCCCAGAGATTGTCAATCACCTCATCATAACCAATCTGCGCAGAAAATCCGGATTCACGCAGAAACTGATTGACCCAGGCATCCAAATGGACCACCTCGATTCTTCTAAGCTCTTCCAGCGTGCAAATCTTCCGCAGATTTTCTCTGATATCTGCCGCGAGGTTGGCAGTAAACGTAGTCATCAGAATTCTCTGCTGACCTTCACATTTTGATGCCAGATGTTTTGCTCTATGCATAGCGACAACGGTCTTGCCAGTGCCTGCGCCGCCGAGAACTCTTGCCGAACCGGAATACTCTCTCTGCACAATCTTCCTTTGTGTGGGATGAAGGAAAACGCGCCATTTTTCCAAGGGTTCCGCCATAATTCGACGAAGCTCATCTTCTCCTTCAACAATAACAAAAGACTTCTGTGTGGTCGGTACATCCAATGCTGCCCGCAGATCCTCGCCGGAAGCAGCCGTGTTTTGCTCTTCTAAAGCCAGCTCCAGGACTTCCTCTATGGGGAAACCTTCTGCCAGCCAGGAAAGATGTTCGTAAGCATCATGGGGCATCGCGGATTCCGCTTGATAGAAATCTTCCTTGCTTATAAAACTTCTGACGAACTCTAACTGAGCCTCCGGAACACCAAGTTTCAAAAGTTCTTCATCTTTAGCCCCCGCAAACAGAGATACCTTCTCAGGCACGGATATCTTCTCGACCACGGTTCGCACATCATAAACCTGAATTGCGCCAGTTTTAGAATTAACCTCACAGCGCTTCTTGGAAGCCCACTGATATGCTTCATCATGGTGATCTACCCACAGAAGCAAATACACCCCCGTTTCCTGCTGACGGACAACGATGCCACGATAAGTATCGTCAATGCGGACAGAACAAATCTTCTTATCGATCCCCGTGTTCAGTTTCTCGTAGTTAATGCCGGGAGCCTTGGGATTATTTCTAAATTTATTAACAAACTCTGTTACTTTACCCTGAACTTGTCTGGGCAGTCTGGCAAAGGCGGTTAAGAAATCCGATGATATTGCAACCTTTACATGATCCGTCATTCGTCGTCACCTCCAAAAAGGCTTGCGGTATCTATATCCGCAGCATCAAGTAAGCTTAGGATCTTCCATCCCATCTCTTCAAGTTTCTCTTTATCTTCTGCCTGTCCAGCAGTCATAAATCCGATACGTCTTTCAGGCCACGCAATTTCTACAGTAGCAACCACATCTCCATCCTCACCCTCTACTTCATAACCGATGTGATCTTCTTCCGGCACAGGAACGCCCGTCTCTTTTAGAATATCCACAAATGCTTTTGCATCATCATCAAACAGGATTTCTTTGATCCCATCCCAGGCAGCGTCAATGACAGTACCGGACGCTGTAGGAGCTGCCACTGCATGAACAGCGGCGGGAAGTCCCAGATAATCCATGCGGCTCATACCGATAGAAGACACAGCCATGAACTCATCTGAGAATTGCATCAGATTATGAAATCTCCAAAATCCATTCCACTCCTGCTCGTACTTATCAGTTCTGCTGTTCTTCTCATCCTTAAGAACAGCACAGACAGCCACAACGCCTTCGGCCTTCAATTCGGCTGCAACAATTCCGGCATGAATTGCCAAATGAGCATTGGTGTTTCTCGGAATCCAGCTGCCATATACCGTTCCGGGAAATGTAAAATCAGCATTTGTAAAATGAGTCTGGTCATTTACCGCTTCTATGATGAGTTTCCAGTTGTTAAATGCAAGGCCATTCTTCATAAGCAATGGCTCCAACAGCGAAAGGGAATAGGCATAGGCCTGGGCTTTAAAGATTGCTTCAGCCTCAGGTAACTTGAGATATTCCAGTAACAAATCGAAAGAAGTCAGCTTCGCTGGTTCTATGGCATCTGCTTTATATTTCTTGATGGTGTTCTGATACATTCTCTTGCCGGACGGCATTTTCTCCGCTTCCAATGTCTCTGTACAGTAGTCGCTCTGAGAGGCAAATACACGTTGAACGTCCCTAAAACTCAGGGACCATACACGGAAATTCCCGCTTCTGCGAATTGCTTCACGCTTGATGGTATCATCAGCAACGCTATCTTTGTGATACAGAAAACCGTCAGTAAAAACAGCTACCGGTTTATGATTTGGCGCGGCAACCGGCCAAAACACAAAGTCAGGCTTGGAAGATATGGACACACCATCACCGGCATCCAAAAGCACTTGGGGTTCCATTTCCCAGGCAGCCTCTCCCAGCTTCACATAGTAACTATGCTTTCCGTTTCGGATGGTATCACTTACATTGGCAGCACCCGCTTTTACCCGTACCGCTTCCATGAATCTCTGCTCCAGTTCGCTGTCAAACAGGGGATTGACCGGAATATCGTTAATCTTGTCGATCTTCTGAGCAGGTTCTTTCCTGGACAGAATGGACTTTAATATCCGGATAGCAGTGGTTCTGGAGATATTGCCGATCTGCTGGCTCTGGCGATAGGCGTACAAGCAGTGATAGCAGCCATCCTTTTTAGGGTCGTCTTTACAGGAACAATTCTCCATCACATAAAGCGCCTTTTCAAAAATTTCAATCAGAGCATTCTCCTCGTGCATCAGCTGCTTGAGATAGCCAGTACCGCCCGGAACAGAGTCGTAAATCACAAGATACTGCTTCCGATAATCCGCGTCAGGAACAGGCACTTCACTTACAGCTGCTCTTAAATGGTCAACATTGCCGAAGTACTCTTTCATTCCAAGCATAAATGCCGCGACAAAAGATTCCACCTTTACCGAGGAAGAATCCATTGTGGTTGCGGGGACAAGCAGGCGAAGGATCTCCGTGCTGAACTCACGGTACAAAAACAAGCATTCCTCATAAGCGTCTGTCTGCGCGAGGGCTGGCATCTTTCTGGCTTTACAAGCCAAACTATGATTTCCTTTCCCGTGTTCGGACTGAATCTTTCCGCAATATTTACAGATTCTGAAGCCCTTACGAACTTCTTCCACACCGGAAACCGACAATTTCTCGCCGGTTATATCACTCTCGCCAAAGTTAATTTCCCGAAGGGTAGCTTTGCGGACAAACTCATAACCAAAGGGGAAATCTTCATTGTCCATGCGATACGCACTGGAAATATCATGGTCTTCATCTACATCCACCAACAGCTGTTTGCAGTAGAAAACATTGCTTCGGTCATCGCTTTCATCGTTAATCAAGCTCTTGGTGTAGTCCATGTTAGAATAAACCATCTGAACTTTCAGCATGTTTCTTACCTGACCGGCATCCGCCCATGCAGGACTGCCGCACCGAGGACAAGCAGACATATTCTTTCCTGTTTCTTCCATTTGTGCATGGGAACAGTTGGGGCAAAGTCTCCATCTTGCCGCCTGTGTAGTCGTTAAATCAACCTGATCGATGGTCAGTTTACGTCCGTCAACATAGAAGCTGTTGCTGGGCGCAAATTCACTGATAGCGGAAGATGCGCTGCGGCTATACTCATAGATCATCTTTTCATATTTTTTCTTTTGTGAAGGTATTTCTTCCTCTTCCTTACGATAAAGGACAGCACGGAGAATAATCCCCGCCTCAGGAAAGGCGTAGTTGGGAAGCAGACCTTCATCGGATAAGAAATTAAAAATATTCTTCTTTCCGATTTCTTGAAGAACGGTAAGCAACGCGGCTTCCTCCCCTTTCAATTCCTTAATTTCTTCCTCATAGGAACTGTCCTTCGGTTTATTTTCCAACTCTTTGATCATCGCTTTCAAAGCATTTACACTTGTTCTCAACGCATCTTGCTGTTTCTTCAACCCCTCAAAAGCATCGAGAATTTTGACGCGCATGGATCGGTCATTCCCATCCGTACCTCTCGCGAAGGCCTGCAATTCTTCCCTTGTGCTCTCATCAAGGTAGGCGGCAAACATCTGCATAAAGGAGTTCAGCTGACGAGATAAAGTGCTTTGTACATAGTTCAGAAAATTGAAGGGAAACATATCGTCCGGACGGGCATCCAATTTTTTCAAGATCACACCGACCTTATCAGGGATCGCATGATCAGGAATGCCTTTCTTTACCCAGGAATCCATGCAGAAAGCAACAAACTGCCTTTCGAGAACCGCTGAAGCTTTTAAGAATATCTGCGGCGGAGCAACATTGCCGGCAATCATCTCCAGAGGATCTGTGTAGAAATACAAGTCGTGAGGTCTTGCGTTCGCAACAGCCAGGGTCAACGCATTGCCATCCTTGCGGCCTGCACGACCGGCACGCTGCAGGAATTGGCTCTGGGCAGGCGGCATACTGCAAAGGATTACCGTAGACAAATCGCCAATATCAATACCCATTTCCAGAGTCGGGGTACAAGACAACACATTAGGGTCCCAGATTTCCTGGGTATCCTTCCCACGCTTGAAGTCGATTTCAAGCTGTTCCCTGTCCGGACGCTCCAACAGACCGGTATGCTCTCTTGCATTGATGCGGACGAGATCCCCGGCGCTATACAGGCGGCCGTAGTAGTTGATCTCTCTGGTTTCATATTTCTCCAGGAAACCGTCACAGGCAGAACGCTGGCAAGGCGCGCCATTCCAAAGCTCCTCGTTTTCAGCTGAAACGGCATACACAGAACCGCATTTATCACAGCGCATTTGCATCACATGATCTGTGATAAAAACACGCTCTTTATTTAATCCATAAATCTTATAATTCACAGAAGAGGGAACCAGCGATACCACCTTTCCCTTGACCGCTTCTTCCAAAATCAATCTGCTAACAGCACGGAAATTACTCTCTTCCACCATTACCTCCGTGCAGCAGGACGCAATCCAATCAACATACTTATTGGCTGCGGGCGAGTCGAACTCGAAAGAAGCCCGCCCGTTACCAATATGCTCCGCAATAAAACGGGGAGTATTTCGACCGGACTGACGTCCTGGGAGCCAACGGTTTCTGTCATTGGACAGCATATAGCCGTTACCATCCTGGGTCGTGTACTCATCAAACACCTGATCTTCAAAGGCACCATTGGTACGCATCAAATTCAGATAACCCATAACCATACGTTTGAAAGATTCCAGACTCTCAGAAGTCAACACGCCAAGCTCATTAACCGTTCTTTCCTGAACCGCATCCGCAATCCGTGCCACATCTTCGGTCGAGAAAGAGATGACAGAGCAGTTAGACTTTTCCAGGGTACGGCCGATTTTCCCTGCAAGACCGAACTCCAGCATGATCTCATACTTGATACGCTGCTCAATTTCATACATCAGTATCTGAGCCTGTTTATCCCTGCCCAGCCTGCGCTTTTCAACCATGTCCTCATAGGCTTGTTTCCAGGTCAGGTTTGGAGCAATAAAGAAGCTGACAAACTGTTCGTTGGTCATACGCTCATGCCAATAACGGATTAAGCCATTCTGGAAATCTGCAAGATTTTGACCGGAACCCACCTCGGTACAATATTTTTGAATCGCTGTTCTCAGCCCGAAGCGCCAGGTTCTGGAATTAAAGAAGCCTGCCCTATGGGCGGCATCCTGGACATTATCAGAAAATGCCAGTGTCTTCTTATCATCGTTGAACTTGGATGCGAACATTTGAGAAATGCTTGCGCTAATCTCGGTTGCGCTGCGAAGGCCCATGAGGGACAGACCACGACGGCTGCCACAGCAGGGGCACACATACTGCCTGTGATTCTTAGTTCCGGAAGTTCTGGGCGGATTAGGAATCAAAACATTGATCATTTCCGTGCCGCAGTTTGCGCACTCATCCCTACCTTCTTCACCAGGCTTTACCTGCAGGCACTCAGGACAGAGCTTCGCAGAAATTGTACCGGAAATATGTTCTTCACGGAAACCGGGAAACATCATTACAATCTTCTCGTCCCCACGGAAATACAGGTTATAGAACGATTCCAGGTTCGTCATGGTAGCATTGCTGCGCTCATTCAGTACGGATACCCAACCGGTGATGCCGCAGTCACGGCAGTTTACGACCGGAAGATACTGTCTGGCCTGCTGTGTGTTCAGATCATGGGCAATCTCATAGGTAATTTTCTTAGGATCAACTTTGGCAACCAAGCGGCGTAGCTCACGCATCCAGAGCTGTACCTGAACATTCAGGAATGGACGAAGTTCACCAACTTTGCCGGTTCTCGCGTGAGAAATCAGCGCAAACAGGGAATTGATTACTGTAGATACATCGGGCAGAGTTTTCAAATCCGGATAATGTGCTGCCAAGTTTTCTGTTATCTTAGAAACCTGATAATATGTACCGCCAGTCAGATTGATGACAGACTGCATAAAGCTATGATGCATCAGTTCATGGCCAAGCCGGATTCTGCCTTCATCATCCAGAACGTCCAATGAAAAGTTGGGGAACCAGCCCCTCACCGCACTCTGCAGATAAGCAGAAGGTTCATCTTCCGCAGACAGCTTTTCCAGCTCCGAGGCCTGCTCTGCTGTGGGCATAGCAAACTCAGTCACATCGACACCGGCAAAGAACTCCTGAGCGCTCAGACGGTCTTCGGTAATGATCGCGTCCTTGTCGAAAGGCTCTCCGAAGATTTTTTCTGCGTAACTCAGAATGTTGCTGTTGCTTTCCCCAGCACCCATAGTCGCGGATGTACCAACACAGCACAGGTAACCATCGTAGATACCAAGACGGCGCTTCAAACGGCGCAGCAAACATGCCAGATCCGTACCTTGCGCGCCATCAAAGGTATGCAGTTCATCGACTGCGATGTATTTCAGTGTTTCAGAGTCGTTATCCTGCCACAAAAGAGCATCTTTTGGACGCACCAGCAGATAATCCAACATTTTGTAGTTGGTCATCAGGATATGCGGCGCGTTGTTCAGCATAGTCTCGTGGTCGGTAATCACTCCATGTTCACTCATCACACGAGCTGGTGTACGCTCCTGACCGCCGACATACATACCAACCGTCACATTGCCGCGGAGTTCGTTGCTGCCATGGATAAGCTTTGCGATTCGCTTTGCCTGATCGGCTGCCAAGGCGTTCATCGGGTAGATAATAAGCGCTTTGATTCCCCGCTCATAACGATGCCGGTAGCAATACTCCAGAATCGGGTAGAGGAAACATTCGGTTTTACCGGAGCCGGTGCCAGTCGCAACTAGCGTAGACCTGCCATCATCTCCGGTCAGCCGCTCAAAGGCTTTCTGCTGATGCACATAAGGGAGGTATGCGGGATGGATCGCTTCAAAGCAGGTCGGCATCTCCTCCGCCACACGAAACGGAAGGCGAACCGCAATATAAGGCTCATGGTAAACGGAACTTTTATCCACAAGCATTTTCTGAACCGATCCTTTGAATGGTTCATTGGTCATGGGGAATGTAGTCTCTATGTAATCACCGATGCCCTTCTGTAGTTGTTTAGCGAGTATGGATGGCAGCATACGCGTTCCTCCTTTGTGTGCTATTTTTTTCCGCTTTCCATTCTTGCAATCACAGACTGCTTGACCATTAAATCATTTTCAGCGATTTCTTCCGCCGTATAGTGTTTCTTCCTGTATTCGCACCAGCTTTCCCCCAACGGAGGGATTTTCTTTTCATAATTCATCTTCTCTGTTCCTTTCCCTGAGAATTTCTTCATTATTTACAAATCTGTATTTTCCTTTTCCTCTCCCTTTTACGTTTTTTACTACTTGTATATCCCGTAGTTTTCTCATAATCTCTTTAGAAGTGGATATGGAACATTTAAGGATATGTTTTACTTCCGGTGCACCAAAAATTTGATCTGTTTCTATCGCATCATAAACTGTAATAATATTTTTTATGGTTGGTTCATTATAATTCTGGTTTTTAATAGCTGATTTCAAAGTTTCAATAGCCAGCTTTTTATCTCTAATGGCCAATTTTTCATCCTGAAAAGCCAACTTTTCCATACCAATAGCCAGATTATCAGTGTTAAAAATGGCTTTTCTTTCCGTATATTATAAACAACGGTCTGTAAGAATTGTGTATTTTTTCACTTATCCGCAATTAACATCTTGTTCACTATCCTTTCCATTAAGCTGTTCAAAATGAATATGTTCGTTTTGAACAGCTTAATTTTTCTGATGCATTGTAAAACATCTTTCTCGTCCATATCTCTTTTCTCCTTCCCATACTTCTCTTCAAAATACTTCCTAGCAGTCTCATAGTCCCTTTCGCGGTCGCAGTGATCGAAAGGAGCAGCATACTCTATCTTTCGTTCAAATCCAACCCCAGCTAAACTGCGATTACTTGTAAATACAATTCGACCATTTGCATCATACCAAGTATCCGCCTCATATTGCTACAGGACAGGGAATTGAGTTGTCTAGCGAGTATGGAGGCAGCATGCCGCATTTCTCCTCTGTGTGTTATTTTATCTGGTATTGGTACTGATTTCAAGCATCCTATTTTTCTGACAGCTCCAGTGGAACGATTGTAAGCGTTTTTCCCATAGATACCAGAAGCTTTAAAATGGTTGACAACTGGGGATCTGTTTTTCCGCTTTCCATTCTTGCAATCACAGACTGTTTAACCCCCGTCATATCCTCCAACTCTCTTTGTGATATATGATTTTCCTTTCTGGTCTTTATCATCTCGCCAACCAGCTTAACCATTAAATCATTTTCAGCGATTTCTTCCACTGTATAATGTTTCTTTCTGTATTCGCTCCAGCTTTCTCCTATCGGGGAAAATTTTTTTTCATGATTCATCTTCTCTGCCCCTTTCCCTGAAATCTTCCATTAACCTTCTAGCCTTTTCAATCTCCCTTTTTGGTGTTTTCTGTGTGCTTTTCATAAAATGGCTTTACAAAATAAATGAATTTCCATCCCACGCAAAAAATAAAATCCTGTCTCTTAACGGACGCAGTTCCCATATTTCCCTGTCCAGATGCTTTACATAGGGCTCCCCTGCCGCTGTCCCATATTCCATTAGTATTCCGATATACTGGTCAATTTTATTATATTTTATTCTTGCGTCTTTGCTTTTCACAGATTTTTCTTCCAATTTGTCAAGGTATTCTTTGACTGGCTGATTTCCATTCGCATCCCGATAAAAACGAACCTCGTACATTGTACTATCTCCCTTATCTGCCTATATGATAGCTTATAAGCACTCAAGCGTCAATGCAAAACAAAAAAGATTTGAAATTTTTTATTTCAAACCTCCTTTGCTGAATATAAGAACGCAAGTCCGTACCTTGTACGCTATCGAACATAAGCAGTTCATCTACTGTGATATACTTCAGCGTTTCAGAGTCGTTATCCTGCCACAAAAGAACATCTTTCAGATACACCATCAGATAATCCAACATTTTGTAGTTGATCAATGGATGGTTCCTTTGTATGCTGCCTATTATTTATTCTTCAAGTTCAGACGAATATTTAGCAATAGCAGTACGATACAATGAAACTTTTTCATCAGCAAAACTCACTCGACGCTGTACTAAATCATTAAGCTTCTGAAAAATGTTTTTGTAAATAATTTGATGAGCCGCATGTTGTACTAAAGTAACATCGTATTGATCCATTTCAAAATCTTCTTTTTCAACACAAAGCTCAATCAATGTCAAAAGATCCTCTTTGGTAATCTTATCGAGAGTTTTTTTTGAAGCCTTGGTTCCGTCCAAACAATAAAATCCCATCCCATTCTCAATCATTAAGTATTTCATATGAGTGCCTCCTGTCCATATAAGCCGGTTCACCCGCTTCAAGACAATCCAACATTACATCTTTGCGGTTAATCTTGTTTTCTTCCAAATCAGTTAAAACCGTATTCGACGGGTATCCGTAATATAAATGATATTTAACTTCTCCATCTTCCCGAATTTCCTTCTCTGTGTAAATTAAGTAATCAGGATGGAGAGATGCGCCTATTGTATTATTGTGCGTTGCTATAACCACTGGAATCTGCTTTGACAATTCTTTCAGGAGCGTATTCACACCATCCTTTAAGAATAAATTATCAAAAGAAGATTCCGGTTCATCCATGAGAAGGATTTCGCTCCTCGCTGCATCCGTCAATTGCTGGAGCAAATTATACTCGGATCTTTCTCCTCCGGATGCCGGAGTACCGTACCGATTCAACACCTCGTATGTTATCTGCGCAAAGTATTTATAATATTCTGATGCAGGTAGCTCCTCTTTCTGTTTTAGCATCTGGAGATATTCATACTCCGCATCGTATTTTTTAAATGCATCAGAAAACACCATTCTCAGTCTACTGGTTCGCTGCAAAGCTTGTGCTCCCTCATATGGTGCTGCCTTCGCAACAACTCTGTAAGAATAAAGGTTTCTCTGTTCAATAACACGATTTTTCTTAACCTGCTTGGCAATGCCAATGAACTTTTTGATTTTCTCTCGATTTAGTAGAATCTGATAAAAATCAACATCAGGAACCGGTGTATTAGATGAACGAACCTGTAATTCTCTCTGAATGCTGATAACAATATCATTCGTATATTGCATGAGAATTGTTTTTTCTTGTTCTCGAATATATTGCTCTCTCAAGTCAATAGCTAATTTGAGCAATGATTCTCTGCTTAGATGTCTATTGATAATATCCCGATATTCACTATTCCGTAACAAAGTATCAACAGCAGCGATGAGAGCATCCAATGACTTTAAATCCTTGATGCTAAATTGCGATTCCTGAAACATACTACATTTCGCAAATACGTCTTGTCGTTCCGCCTCGGATGCGGCTTTCATCAATGCTTTAAGATAATTTTCTACATCCTGTTCATCTTGATGTAAATCAATCCCCTTTACATCTTCTATAACTGATTTAAAGGATGATAAAAAGGCTTCTGCAACTGAGTCGCCTTGTGTACGCAGAGCTTGCTCAAATTGTCGTTGATCCGCTGCATCGTCTTTTGAAAGTAGGTCAAATTGTTCAATATATTTCGCATTTTCAAATTGTTCATTTATACGATCAAGAGTAAAAGACTTACCACTTGAACGTTTTCCAAGAATCACCGTTAATCCGGTTGATATACATAAGCCATTATCCAAAACTTCAAATACTGTATGTCCATCTTCTGGTGATACAGAGACCTTTGTACTGTCGCATAATGCATATTTAATACTTGATATAGAAATTTCTTCGACATCAATGAACGTTTGTCTTTTGGGCCACATAGTAATATCACTCGAAATTCTAATATCACTAAACAGAACCGGAGCTAAATCATCCTGTGTTTTCTTCATTGAGATAAATTTTTTTACGCTTGATACTTCACCACAACTAATATATTTCCGAATAGTCGGAATTCGCTCCTGACTAAGCACCGGAGTTTTGTCATGATGAGGTATCAAAAGATACTCTCTCAAATCTCCAAAAATTGCAATAAAATCTTGTTCCGTGAGAAAGCTTTTATTATCACCTCCATTGATTCTGAATACACGGCTACATTTATCACAGAAATCATCCATATCCGAAATTTCGGTAATTACCAGCAAGTGTCCGCTTTCTACATCTACCTCTATCCCAGGGAAAACCGGGATAGAGATGGATGCTGCTATAGTTTCATACTGTTGCCGATTAAATAGATTATGATTGGTAATAGCTATAGCCTCTAATTTTTCGCTCTCCACATACTCTATGAGCTTATCAAGCGAAAAGTCAAAGGCATGGTCGCTTATCGTTGATATTGTATGAATATGTAAGTCTATTTTTTTCATTATATACCTCCATACTTCTTCTCAAAAAATTTCCATGCAGTCTCGTAGTCCTTTTCACGGTCGCAGCGGTCAAATGGAGCGACATACTCTATAGTACGCTCAATTGGTCCATCGACAACAGTATCATCCACAAACTTATGTTTATATATTCGTCCATCTTTATAATTCTTTAATTCGTTTTCCCAACTCTTACGATCTACTCCAATACCTGATAGACTGCGATTATTAGTAAAAACTATACGACCATTTCTATCATACCATGTTTCCAGTTCATATTGCTGCAAAACAGGGAACTGTATTCTGTAAATAGTTTTCAACTCATTCAATGTAAGACCTAATGCTTTAGAAACTAACACATCCAGTTCAATTAACGCTATTCTTCTTTCATAATCTGTCCTCAATGGCATATCATGTGTCCATTCTTCGGTCAGCCGCTCAAATTTTTTATAGTCTAATCTCTCATCTATGACTGACCAAGAATCTAAAGTAAACTCTTTACTCCAGCACTTTTTCCAAAGTGAGCTATATCTACTACTCAAGCAGTTTAGTAAAAGCGCACGGAGCTTAATTGCCTCAGAATACCTCGTGTCCAGTACTGGCATTTTCCCAGCAGTATTATCCAAGAAATTTGTTTTTCCAAGACATTTGATGAAAAAGTCATATGGCAAAGAAGCAAAACAACCGGACAATAATGCAAGGACAAAACCATCTGCAAAACATAAACCATATATACCATTAATATGACCTGTTTGAGGTGGTGCAATAGCAGACATGAGTGTTCTTTCCTGTTTTAAATTGAGCATTTTTCTTGAAAGCAGCTTATACTCCATATTATATTTCGTGTTCCATGGCGTTGATGGAACAATCGAAATATATTCATTCAAAGTACAACTAATCCTATATTTTGAACGAGCGAAATAATTATCCGGTAAGAACTGTAAATCTATCTTATCGTTATCTCCTTTGCTGCTACAGTTTGCACGAGGTGTTTGGTTATACGGATTTGCAACACCAATGTGCGGACCAGAATATATCATATCTTCAGATATATCAGTAAAATGAACATCTGGTGCAATAATTTGAGCATCCTGCGCTCCTGTTTCATCAAACATCTGTGTTGCGTAATATCTATCTTTCAAAGACTGAATATTATTATGCTTTGAAAAGGTACTCAGAACCCTCAGTAACTGTTTTGCATGAACAACAGGAAGTCTTGCTCCTCTATATTCATCAGAATCATCGAATATCTTAGCAAACAATTTCAGTTCATTTTTTGTTATTTTGATAACTCTATCTGGATGTCCTTTGATATTCCATTCCCCATTTTTATCCTTGATTCCTGGCACTTTATCCGTATCAGATTCACTGTAACACTCATCAACTGTTTTTGGATCAAAAAGATTAGAAATCACTTCAAATGAATCTGACGGATTATTTGAATATACATTCAGACCAAACACTTCAGGGTGCCCGATTTCTTGGAATAATAGTCTTTCATTTACAAAATGGAAATGCTTTTTTAGTTTTGGATAAAGATGACGTCTTAATGTGTCACCTTTGGAATCATCAAAAATACCATCTGGATGAACAAATGCAAATACCCCCGCATCTCCACAAATTTTCCAAGCTTGAGGCAAAAAACATTTATAATGATTTGTTTGCACGCCTTGAAGCTCTGAGTAGTTTTCTACAGCGTTCATGTAGTTTAAGGTTCCTGCGGACTGAGTATATTCTATCAAATATAAATCATATACATTTCTATCTGTGATGGTATTCGTGCGAATGACATTTTTCTTGTTTACGGGAAAATCTCTAATAATAAACAACGGATTAAAATCTGCTAAAACAGATTGTTCATCCCATTTTTCTTTAATCCATGGTGGATTCCCAATAATCAAATCAAACCCACCACGCTCCGCAAACAAATCCGCAAACTCCAACTCCCAATGCATAAACTTATTCTTTTCCGCAATTCGTGCCGCCAAATCAAGTCTCGGATTCTCTTGGCGCAGACGTAGAATGTCAACGATAGTATCTGTTCCGTAGGTATCAATGATGTCCAATGCTATCTGTTCCATCTCCGTCGGAAACAGGGAAAGCTGACCACTCCTTGCGGAATCCGTAACATTCACAGATGTCATGGTTCCCTCAAGAATCAAAGACATATCAAACAAGAACTCGCTTCTGGATGGAAGCAGTTCCGCCTTATCAATCGGCCAAAACCACAGTGCGCACCAATAGTCCATAGCAAACTTCAACCGTGCATAGGGACCGGCATTTTTCATGTGTTCACTCTTATAGAGTTCACTGAAAATTTTATCCTTCTGACGAATCGTAGTATGGGAATCCACCGCATCATCTTCATGCCCGAAGATAGACAGAGCATCCTGGGTCTTGGCTCCCACCTCTTTACGCAGCTTAATCTGCGCCTCCCACAGTTCATCAATCGCCGCCGAAAGGCGCAGCAATGTAATCACATCATCATCAGTGATCGGCTCGATGAATTTCTTATTCCACTTCACCATTTCTTTGATTTTGTCAGGCTCAAGAGACTTGATAACTTTATCGGAATAGCTGCACATACCAGGATCACCGAGCAGGAAGTGATAGATCTGCTTACGGCTAAACTTATATCCCTTATCTGCTCTGGCTGTTCCAAAGGCCAGCCTTTCCGGCTCCATCTCATACCAGCGCAGACCTTTTGAAGTTGCCTGCGCGTTCTCGATACGATACACCTGACGCCTCGCGCCGATCAGGGAGTTGCCGTTTACCAGCTGAGTGCCAAACCAGGGCACAAAGCCGCCCTCATAAATTGTATTCAGCCACAGAGAAACCTCTGCCAGTTCAACCGCGACAGGGTTCAGATCAATACCATAAACATTGCGGTCGGCAATATACATCTTGACCCTCTGCAGCTCGTTAAAACGCTTTTCATAGCCGATGATCTCGCCGGTCTCTTTCTCCTTGCGGGAGATGTAGGCTTCCGCCAGCTGGTTGATCGCTTCGTTCAGGAACGCCGCGCTGCCCATAGCTGGCTCGCAGATGGTCAGCTCAAGAATTTCATCAGCAGTCTTGCCCTCAAGAAGTTCTTTCAGGGCATACTTAACCAGACACTTCGTCAAAACTTCCGGTGTGTAGTAGGATGCGGACTTCTCACGCTCTCTGCCTGCCAGACGATAGATGAAAGTGCCTTTTTCATACATACGAAGCTTGCCCTTCTTTTCGCCATGCTCATAACGGACACGTTCTTCTTCCGTGTACTGGTCAAGCTCAGATTCCGATACAAAATAGCCAACATCCAGTTCATTGAAACTGTCACCGGCTCTTTTTACTTCATAGAGATCCTGCCCGGCAATAAATCCACGATAGGAAAGAAGCGCTTCGTAAACCGCGCCCATCTGGTTAATGCCCAGGTTGGCATAAGAAATACGACCACGGCGGCCATTCCTTCTGCCCGTAGCCCGTGTCAGACTCATCAGGTCAATGATGCGCAGCATACAGCTGTTACGTAGCTTTGCTGCGGTAATCATCTTCGTATACTCAGGGTCAAAGATATGTGCCTTCAGCGGCGCGATCAGAAATATATCATGCAGACTGTGGTCACTTGTTGCCTTTTTCAGCTCCTCCTCTGTCTTCGGATAGCCGTCATAAATCAGCTCGTAGAGCTTTGCCAGGGTTTCATGCAGATAATATCCGCTGCCGACTTCATCCACATCATCACGAATATTGTCCGCGATATCACGCAGGCTCTCCAAAGAATATCCCGAATAATAACTCTGTGCTTTTATGGGCGCATAGCCAAGTTCCGGGCGTGCCTCAATAAAAAAGACAAACAGCATACGATACATATAACGCAGACATTCCAAAGTCAGCTGACCTGCATCCACCGGATCTGCATTCAGATCACGGCCAAGACGCATACGCATATCATAAAGAACTTCGTTTCCGAGAAGCTCAATACTCTCACGGAGCGCGTACTTTAAGTCCTGAGAAACACCGGAAGCATTTTTCTGGCTTTGTTCATCCAGCTCGTCTAACAAAACTTTTCCATCATCAGGGCAAAGGGAATTCTTGTGCAAAAGAACAGCCATTGCCTGCAGCGTCGTATTTTCCAGCCTGGAGAAAATCTCTTCCAATTCAAACTGGAGATAACGCTTTTCGTTCCACTTGTTACGATCAATCAGCGCAATCTGATTCATGCCGATCAGCATGACAAAGCGAGGCGGTTCCGCGGAACCAAAGAAAATCTTTGTTACCAAGTCCTCATTCGGTATCTCACCCAAAATACCTTTATAAAGAGTTCCGGTCGTATCATCGTCTACATCATCGGTGCTGAAAACAAAGCTCTCCATAATGCCCGCATCCGCTTCTTTCGATGCGCACAGCAACGCCCAAAGCAAAGGCGCGCCATTACTCTTTGTCATTTCCAGATAAACCGGAACGGACAGAGAATCATTCACTGTAATAACTTCGGGCTTGCTCTCCGGGTATCCCAAAGATTTCAGGTAATTATCTGCCAGGACTTTTATGTTAACAAGCATCTGCAGATTAATAGAGGAACGAACAAACTTATCATGAAATGTATAATATTGTCTTGCGTTCTGGCGAAGAAGCGACCAGGGAGTACGGATTTCCTCTGACTCTCTTGCTGCTGCATTCCAGCTACTTATAACAGCACTCGTACTTTCTTCAAACATGGCAGAAAAATAATGGTTGGTATAGTATTCATTTTTATTGGTGATACCTGTCAAATCGATACTCATTGCGATACCCCCATAAGTACAGACACAACTCTTATGTAAGGATTGTTCTGTATTGTCAATGTCTCTTTCACCCAATTCATAAACTGATCGAAAAGCTCGTCTATTCGCCGTTCCTGTTCCTTCAGCCTGCGCTCATGCTCAAACAAAGTCAGCTGATAATATTCCTTGTGCTTTTCCTGAAGCTCAATCAATTTATCAACTTCTTCCTCCAATAGCGGATTCATTTCCCTCTGATATCTCTTGTAATGCTCATCCAGATGCACCCTGGCCTGGATCACTACATCATGCAGCAAGGCGCTTGCCCTGGAGATTTCTGTCTCACCAATGCAGTTGATATTCGGAATCCTGGAATTACTTAAGCCTGCTTTCTGAACAACATCATTCATAGACAGTACCCTTACAAACTTGCTGTCCTGATACAGCAGTCCAAACCACTCATCAATCAGAGGAGTGGATTTCAAGTTCGGCATGCTACCTGTCACAATGTAGATACTTTCCCCTGATTTTAACTGATCCGGCAAACCAATTACGGGAGCTTCGTCTCTCTTGAACAGCAGACTCGCTTTGTCGTCCACCCAAGTCAGAATGGGATGGAGCTTCCAGAGATACTGTGTCACGGGCCAGGCCGATTCATCCATATTCTTCTGCATACTGCTTCGCATCTGTTCCATACAGAAAGATTTATCATCAGAAACCCGCAAAGTCTCTCCCCGAGGAAATGCTTCTTCCGGAACAAGGGCTTTCAGACGGCGTTTCATATCAGGAGTCAGTTTGATATCCAAACCGGAAACCGTTTGCAATTTCTCAACCGGATGGCTCTCCGTCTGATTCAAATACATAAGTGCCTGGTACAGATAATCCATGTCGCTGAACAGTGTCTCATCCGTAATGATTTCTGATTTTTTCTCAGCCTCAGCTTCCGCCTCACCTGCGGCTGCCATCATTGCTTCAAAAGGATCGAAATCCTTCTCACCAGCATCCAAGGTTTGCTCAAAAGCATCTGCATCGGAACCATCTTCGATCGCTTCTGCCACAACAAGTTCTTCATCTTCAATCGTGAACTTGCCAAGGAGCAGAGAAGGATCGCCAATATTTTTCAGCGCCTGCTCCTCCTTAGTAATCAGTATTTCAATAATACGTATATCGCCCTTGATACGCTTATTATCGCTTTCCATAAGCATATAGCGAATATCGGGACGCTTCTGCTGACCATAGCGATCGATACGACCGTTTCTCTGCTGGAACACCATCAAAGACCAGGGAATGTCAAAGTGAATCAGGCGATGACTCAGATAATGCAGGTTCAGGCCCTCGGAAGCAACATCAGATGCAACCAGAACACGGACAGACGATTCGGTCCTCCCAAAATCTTCAACAATCCTCTGCTGTTCCGTATCACTCATTCCGCCAGAAATTTCCTGGATTGCATTTGCTTTCAAGCCGAGATCCTGGCGCAGTCTTTCTGCAAGATACTTCATTGTCTCTATGCGTTCCGTAAAGATGACAACGCGGTCGCCGGTATCTGCCGGATTCCATCCATATTCTTTGCCGCGCAGCAATTCAAGAAGTTTTTGATAACGGGTAAAACCTGCCGGTGTGATTGCTTCAAGGGCAGATTTCAATTTTTCCAGCAGACGGATATCTTTGATGTCGTCCGCAGCGTATTTTTTATAGAGTTTCTTCAATCGTGCTTCGATGCTTTTGATGCAGGCAGAGGGACTGGAGAACAAAGATTTTTCCAAACTCGTCTTAAACAGCTGACCCGTTGCTTTGGTTTTTCCCGGGTCCATTTCAAGCTGCATCTCGGCAAAAATATCAAAAGCATTTTCTTCCTGTGCAGAAGCCCGGCAACGTTCAAGGGTGACTTTTCTTTCTAAGAAAGAACCGCTGACCTGGTCTTTGACATCCTTCTTAAATCTGCGAATGCAAAGTCCCTTGATATCTTCCGGCGTATAGTTCTGCGGATCTGCAATAGCAGTGGGATCCAGCATATTCATTAGTGAAGCAAAGCTCTTAGCTCTGCCATCATGAGGAGTCGCGGACAGCAGGATCATCGTATCGCTTCGATCCGCAAGTAATTTTGCCAGACGGGAACGCTGTGCCTGATGATCTCCACGTTCCGCGACATTCTGTGCTTCGTCGATCACAATAATATCCCAGTATGCATTTTCCAAATGGGTACGGTACTCAACATCACGTTTCAATGTGTCAATGGATACAATCGTTTTGTCATAATAGAAAAACGGATTGTAATTCGATGGTAAGCTGGCACGAATTTTTTGAATACGGTTTGAATCAAGGCGCACCAAAGGAATGGTGAAACGATTCCACATTTCTTTCTGGAACTGTGTCATCATGCTCTTAACAGTAACAACCAATATTCTCTTGCCTTTACCACGAACAATCAATTCAGACATCAGGATGCCCGCTTCCAGTGTTTTTCCAAGACCCACAGTATCCGCGATAAGGATTCTCTGTCTCGGACGCTGCAGAGAAAGTTTTGCAGGGTCAAGCTGATAAGGCATCAGATCCATTGCTGCCTGATGCCCAATATGTAAGTTTGCGTCAGTCGGAATCTGCTGACGCCATTGGCTTTCTAAATATAGCAAGGCTCTCTTGTAGAACGGAGAAATATCAGCTACCAATTTAACTTCCGCAGGATCAACAATTTGAACCTCTTCCAAGTCAGCAAGAAAGATAGATTCCCGATCTTTTACCAACGGAGAAACGCCGATGCAATATAAGGTCTTGTTCCCAAGACTGTTTGTTTCAATTTTTTTAATCATCCATTCTTCATCTCGAATGATGGTTCTCATGCCTGGGGCAAAGTCTGTCATTTTACAATCTCCTTAACCGAATTGGAAGTGTCTCCTATTACCCAGGTCATATCCACATAAATGTCATTCCCTTTTTCATCACTTCATAATCCGCTCTGCAAGTATCCCTGATACGCTTTTTCTTTCATTATACCCTTGCCCTGTCTGTTTCACAAGTTTTCTCTTCCGTATTCCAAACATTTTCTGCCTTGCTTTTACCATTTCGAGCTGCTTCTCTCCCCGGTTTCCATGGCGTATCCTCCCAAACCTTGCCCCTTATCCTTTCACCACCCCCACCGTCTTCAGCTCCGTCACAACCTCCACCAGATCCTGCTGATTCTGCATGACAGTCCGGATGTCCTTATAGGCAAACCGGCACTCTTCCGCCACATCCGACTTCTTGTTCTTCCCCAGCACAACTCCCTGCTCCTTCAGGTCGCAGATCACCTGCTCGCAGGTAAATGCCTCCATGGCGCCTTTGCGGGAATAGGCCCGGCCCGCTCCATGAGAAGAGCTGCAAAAGCTCTCCGGATTGCCCTTTCCCCGGACCACATAGCTGTAGGAACCCATGGCGCCGGGAATCACCGCCAGCTCCCCCTCCCGCACCCGGGTGGCTCCCTTGCGGTGAACCCAGACATCCGCATCATAGTGGCGCTCCCATGCCGCATAATTGTGATGACAGTTGATCTCCCTGGAAAATTCCACGGTCCGGTTCATAAACTTCCCGATTTTATCCTGCACCACTTCCTTTACCCGCTCCATCATCCGTTCCCGGTTCTCAAACGCATACTCCATGGCCAGCTTCATCCAGGTAATATACTCCTGCCCTTCCCTGGAATCCACCGGAAGAAATGCCAGCCGGTATTCATCCTTTACCTGGCTGTACCACATCTGATTCAGCGCACGTGCCTTCTGATGATACTCATCACAGATCCGTTTCCCAAAATGACGGCTGCCGGAATGAATCATGAGCCCCAGAAATCCCTTCTGATCCTCCTGAAGTTCAATAAAATGATTGCCTCCGCCCAGAGTCCCCACCTGATAATAAGCATCCTCAATCAACGGATATAACTCCTCATTGGTCCGGTAAAGCTCATCCTTATCCTGCGCCCGGTCCAGCACTTCCGATGATTGTCTGGTCTTATGAGAATGATATCCTGCCGGGACATTCCGCATAATATCCGAAATCATTGCCTGCACCAGCGTGCCGTTGCCGGTCGTCACCGATCGCAGCTCGCTTACCGGGATATCTGTTGACACAAAATTCATACCACAGCCAATATCCACCCCCACGGCGTTCGGAATAATCACATCCTTTGTAGCGATCACCCCGCCGATGGGCATCCCTTTCCCGGTGTGGGTATCCGGCATCAGGCAGACCCATTTATGCAGAAACGGCAGATCCGCCAGATGATATGCCTGCTCCAGACAGCTTTCTTCGATCTGTTCCTGATTCTCCAGCCAGACCCGAATCGGTTTCTTCATTCCCTCATGATAGATCACAAACATAACTTCCCCTCCTTTTTTGCTGTGAGTCTTTGCAAAAATACCAGTGAACCGATGAATCTATCATAGCAGCCTTTGCTTATATGAGCATTTCAAAAAGTATGCGAGCTTCAAGAAAAACCGATCATCTCCTCATCCTCCGGCGAATCCCCTGCTGCCGCAATCTCAGACAGCGGGATCCCCAGCCATCCGCAGATCATCCTCACCCCGTTTGCCTTAGTCGCCTCCCTTGCCACCAGCTGCAGACAATGCTCCTCCCGAATCCATCGAACCTTATCCCGGAACCGCGGCTCCAGTGCCATTTCCAGTCGATTCTGTTCCTTTTCCTGCCACGGCTTCTTCCCTGGCCGGACAAATGTCAGCTTATAAAGCATCTCTCCCTTTCGATAGGACAGGATCCGAAAACCGAGTTCCTTTTTTAATGCCTCAATCCGAGACAAAGAGCCGCATTCCAGCCTGTAATAGTGCTCCCTTTTCCCATTCTCCCATTCCGCATATACATGCGCTCCCCCGGCAAATACCCCTCCGGAAAAAAGCTCCCCCGCTTCCTGACAGATTCTTCTGGCTGTCTTCACCGGCAATGTGGTTGCCTGGAAAAGAAGAGTTCCCTCTCTCGCCAGAGTCTTAAGCGCCCGTCTCACCCGAGGCGGAATCCGGAAAACACCTGGCGCATAGCATCCCCCGCGGCATTCGTCAAATGCCCGTGCCGGCACGGCCCCTGACTCATTGTTCACAGGAATCAGCGTTCCCATAATATCCAGGAACACTGCCTTCGGCCTTCTGGGAATCCGGAAAATCGGATGCGGGCCAAAAAGTATCTGATTGACATAATCCGCCCTTCCCCCATAAGCCAGATAACAGGAGCACACCTTCCGGCCGCAGTGAGGCGGCACCCCGCAGCTCCTGTCTTCCTCATACCAGTTTCCTGCCATGGCCCGGGCGATATTGCAGGCTCTCATCCTCCCGCCGCTTTCCACAAAAAGCCGCTCCCGGCATTGCTCCACCTCCGCCGGCACTGGCAGCAGCTCCTGCCAGAAATACGGATCCAGCTCCAGAAATGCCCTTGTCTCCGCCTCCGTATAGTCCCGCCTCAGACCATCCATTTTATTGATCCACAGATAAATCTCCTTTGGCAAAAGCGCACGCAGCCTTTGGACAGATCCCAGATACTCCGGCGCTCCCACTGCCCCGACGCTCAGAATAACCCCTGCCTCCCACACCTGCCTGCACTTCTGAGCAAAATCCTCCGGGCAGACCATCTCCGGATGAAAAGTCGCCCAAAGCCGCAGCTTATCCAACCTTCCCCCGGCGCTCCGGTAATATTCCAGGGATTTCTCCAAGGGAAAGCTAAGATTTGTCTGCGCTCCCACCGCCTCCATTCTCTCTGTCCGGCTGACCGCAGCCAGCCCCTCCCAGTACCAGCGATGAATCAGGGCTTCCCCATAGGGCGCCACCATCAGCGCCCGGAAGCCCCCCTGCTCCGTTGCCAATGCCTGTGAGTTCTCCCCTCCCATCCGATCTGTAAGGCTTTCCACCAAACGGAACCACTCCCTCTTATCCCGCTCCAACTCCCTTTCAGAACTCCGATGTTTGGAAAACGGACAATAGCTGCAGTGATAATTACAGCTTTTCAGACTTCCCCGGTATAAAACCTCCCCCTGGCTCATAGACCGCCTCCCATTCCTTCATTTTTCCCCATACCGCTTCAGAGACCAGCATAGGGCCTAAGTAATCCGAAAGCCCCATCCCCTCCTCTGTCAGAGTCAGAAAACACTCCGGTTTTCCATTCGTCCATCCTTCCTCATGCTGTTCCTGCACGATACCGGCACTCTCCTCCAGCCATCCTGCGCTCATCCAATCCCGCAGCGCCGGAAAATCCTCCCAAACCGAAGAATGAAACAAAGCTTCATACCTTCCCGGTGCGATCCCCGGCCGGATCAACAGATGGCGAATCACATACCGCCGTCTCATCTCCTCCTCAGACAGCAACATCCCATGAGACACCTGTAAAAAATCATCCCTGGTCTCAAAGTCCCTGATCTGCGCCAGGCAGGTCTCCTGCGTCACCGCATAAGGCGTACAGAAATGAAGCGATCCCATATAACTCCTCCCGCCGCACCCCAAAGCCAGCGACGTTCCAAAGCCACACTCTGAAAATGGTCTTTTCCCGCCTTGCCTCCCATTCCTTTTCACCCGCACAAACCGCCGCATGGAATCCTGCCGGAACCCCTCCGATCGCAGATACTCAGACATTTCCCGATACTGCAGATAAGCATACTCCGGATCCGGCACCACCCCTTCCCGCACAAGCCCCGCCCCATGCTTCACATAGAGCGGATACAAGAAAATCTCATCCACGCCAAAGCCAGCCGCTTCCTTCAGGGATACCTGCAGAGAATCCACGGTCTGTCCCGGGATTCCATAGATAAAGTCCACATTCACACAGGAAAATCCCACCGACATCAGCATTTGCAGCGCCTCCCTGGCCCGCTTTGCCCGGTGTCCCCGCCTCAGTGTCCTCAGCTCCTCATCAGAAAAACTCTGAATCCCCATGCTCACCCGGGAAACCCCCTCACGTTTCAAAAGCTCCAGCTTTCCCCGGTTTGTCTGATTCGGCGCGGTCTCAATCCCGATCTCTGCCCTCTCCTCCAGAACAAAACAATCCTTCACCAGGGCAAACATCCGTCCCAGCTGCTTTTCTGACAGCAAAAGCGGCGTCCCGCCCCCAATGGTAAATTCTGAAAATTCTGACCCATAAGGCTTTAACAGCTTACCATACTGCCGGCTCTGGCGTTCCACCGCGTCCAGATACCGCTCCATGTCCTCCCCGCTCTGCCCTGTGACCGAAAACAGGTTGCAATACCCGCATTTTCCCTGACAAAACGGAACATGCAGGTAGAGCCCATGGCTCTTTCCCGCCAAAAGCTCCACATATTCCTGAAGATCCACACCCTCTAAAGGCCGATAGGCCGTCTTGTGAGGATAGCTATACATATACTGCACATAAGGATTCATAAACCAAACCTCCGAAAACCGCACCGCATTGCTTTCTTCTCCTTCAAGTGAAAGATCTTCCTGGCTCATTGCCCGCGGAAATAAAAAAATGTTTGTAAGGAACCGTATTCACGACCGGATGATTAATCCCATGAAACAGACATCCATCCTCCCCATAGCACGTCCCATGATCCGAACAACAGATCACAAAGCCACCGCCCCGAATCTCCTTCCAGCCATCCAGCAGCCGTCCCATCTGCCCGTCCACATACCGAAGCGCCGCCTTATGGCTCTCCAGACTGTCATGTTCGGCTCCGTCCAGATAAAAATAGTTAGGATAATGGATGGCATCCACATTGAGATAAAGAAAGATCCGCTTCTCCGGCTCTGCCAGAGCTATTTTCCTCAATAGAAAATCCACCTGATTGGCAGTACTCTCCTTCACCGGACAGGCAAAAGACGGATTCCAGTAGCTTTTCTGAAAATACCCCGGAAACACCCTGCCCAAGTCCGAGCGCTTGTCAAAAAAGGCCACACCTCCCACACACCAGGTATCATAGCCAACATTTTCCAGCCCCTCCATAATCGTGCTGCCCGAGAATCCAAACGCTCCCTCAGGAACCTTCTTTCCCATACCGATCTGCTTCGGGAAAAATAACATCTCCCGTTCCGCCAGATTCCTCGCCTCAAAAGCACAGGGCAGAAACCCGGCAAATATGGCATGATGGGACGGATAGGTGAAATTCCCCGGCGCCTGGCGTTTTTCCCAGGAACCATACCGGCCAAGCACCGGCGTATTCCCCGCTGCCTCCTCACAGACAGCCGCATCATATCTCAAAGTATCCAGACAAATCAATAAAATATCCTGTGTCCCCACTACCTGCTTCATGTCCACGGAAGGCTTCCTCCGCCCTTCCGCAGACGAAAACAGCCGGAAAGGAACCTCCCCGGCCATCTCCTGATCTCTATGTCCCATGCTGCTGCCCTCCTCTTATTCTCTCCGGTACTGCATCATCTGTCTTCCAACATCAATGCCCTCACCGGCACACATACCTATCCCTTGCCCGTCACCTGCTGCCGGCAGATCCTATTCTCACCATTATCTCTCCCTGCCGCATGCCTGTCTCATCATCTCCGCCTGCCGCCGGTAGATCCCATTCTCTCCGTAAATATCCTGATAGATCAAATCCCCCTGGGCATTCATCTCAATAATCCTGGGTCTTAAGCTTCCCCGCTCCAGCAAAATATCAATGCCCGCACTCCGCAGTCCCGGAAAACATCCCGCTGCATTCCTGCATAACTCTTCCAGCTCACCCAACACCTTCTCCGGAAGCCCCAGCATTCCCAGCTCCAGCGGATGATTATTCAAATGCAGATTCGTAATCGGTCCTTTGGAGAGCCTGGCCAGACAGAAGTCCATCCTGCCATCCTGCACCACCGCCCGCAGGTCATAAGAAAATCCCCGATACTCTGCCTTGGCATACCATCGCTCCACAATACATCCCAGCCTCAGAAGCTTTCCTGCCATAGAAAGCACCTGCCTGGAATCTGTGATTCTCTGCAACCGTTTCGTATTGACCAGACCTTCATCCAGGCCATCCCCTTCCTCGCCTGATCTCTCTCTGGCACAGGTATACAAGATCATCTTCCCGGTCAAGGGCTGCCATCGGAACGCCGCCACACCGGCTGCCCCGGAACCGCAAACCGGTTTGATAAACACCTGATATGTCCGGCGCGCCCTCATGACCTCCAGCAGCTGAGCCACATCGCCAATCAGCTCTGCTCCCGGCAGTCGTTCTCTCACATCGTCTCGCCCTCTGCCTTCCGGCCGGATTTCTTCTGACACCGCCAGTCCGGCCTTCACGAGCGTCTCCTTACACACCTTCTTATCCAGCAGCGCCATAATCGCTCTTGGCTCATTCAAAAACTCCACATCCCGGAACCGCGCCAGCTTCTGGATCTCTCTCAGCTGCCTTTGATAACCTCCAACCAGATCTCCCAGCCGCTCCAGCGAACAGTTATCCCATACCGGCGGGTCGATCTTCAGGAAAATCTTCCCCTCTGGAAAATCCTCCCTCCACCGATCCCAATCTAAAAACAGGACATGCAGCCCGGCCTCCCGCGCTGCACGCCCCAGATAATGAGTCCGCTTCGTATCCGGCTTCCCCAGAACCACTGCCTGTCTCATTCTGTCAGCATGGCATACATATAAGTCTCGCCACGATAACTGCTCGGTTTATTCCTGTCAGAAGCATCCACCTCAAGGGATAGCTCCCGAAGCTGCTTCTCCATCTTCTCTGTCATAAAATGATAATGAACATCCAGCTTCTTAATGTTGCCATATTGAGGGAGCTTCTCTAAGAGCAGTTTTCCCCCCTTGTCTGACAGCGTCCCGCAGGACAAATCCAGCGTGTGGATCTGCCCCATGAACTTGCTCTCCAGTACTGCCTCTGTCAGTTCGTCCTGAATCTCACTGTCCACAATCCCCAGATACTCCAGCTCAGGAAAGTCCGCATTTTCCAGGAATCTGCGAATGGTATCCGCATTTCCGTCAAAACCGTAATTGTCACTGCCAATATAGAGCAGCAGCTTTTTCAGCTTTGGAAGCCTTGCCCTCTCAATCTCCTCAATAATCTCTGTCGGAAGCCCGCCGCAGATAATCGTCAGCGCTTCCAGATTCTCATGAATGATCTCTCCCAATCCCAGTTCTGTGCTTCCCTTGATGGTCAGCTCCTTTAAGTCCGGCAGCGCTGCCCACAGCTTGCCATAATTCCCCTGCATAATCCAGGAGACCTCGCACTCCTCAAAATCCATATCTCCGATAAACAGCTTCTCGATATGGGAGAATCGCTCCGCATTCTCCACGATCCCGTCAATAATCGGCTGACAGTCGTCCTCATACGCACTGCCCCAGCTTCCGATCGTCAGATCCGTCACACCCGCAAACTCCGGATCCGCCAGGATCTCCTCCACCATAACAGACGGTCCCTTCCCCTCCTCATACTCTTCATAATCATATGCATACCTTTTCGCCATCATATGCCGAACCCTCTCTTTCCTTCTGACCTGCCATCTACAGCTTCGAATACCCATACGCATTCACCAGCGCATCCAGTTTCTGTCCCTGCCTGCACAGCGGACACTCCCGATAATCATAATCGGCATAATCCGGCACATCCTTCTTCCCGAACACCGCATGCACCGGCACGCCTCCAACCTCGTGAACTGCGCTGAAAATCGCAGAAACCCCCTGCAATTTCCCGCCATAATACTGAACACTCTCAATGGCCTTCATCACTGAGAAGCCTGTCGTCACCGTGGCCATCAGGATAATCACATGCTTGTCCTTAATCATCGGCGCCGTATTATCCCGAAAAATGATCTGGCTGTTGTTGTTAAACTCCGGACGTACAATGTAGATCGTCTTATGCATATTCTTGGAAAGAACGCCGCTTCTGGTCAGCTCCTCCGACAGAAACGCGCCAATGACCTCCGTGCCCTCCATACAGACAATCGTATCCACCACCATCCCGTACAGATACGTCCCCATCATCCCCTTCGCCACATCCTGCGCCTCACTGGCCCTGGTCTTCATAGTCGTCATATCCAGATAATAATTGATATGAGAATGATTTGTCGCAAAATGTCCCGGCGTCACCTTTAAAGCCGCATTCGTCCCTGCCGTGTGAATCTTCGTATACCTGGTCTCCATAATAGTCCCCCTTTCCGAAAACCTGCTCTGTTTTTTCTGTTATTTCTAATTATACAGAAAACAGGAAAAATATACAAGCAAAATACCCGATCAAAATTTTAGTTTCTTTTCACGGAGGGAACCGAGAGGTACGCCTTGAGACAAGGGGAGGGCCGCCGCGGGAAATGGTCTGCCGATGTTTCCGGTTTCGAGATCAAGAATTCCTTAAATTTCTGCAAAGTCAACATCGGCAGACCATTTCCCGCGGCGGCCCT
>CAJTEM010000027.1 GCA_910575255.1 Lachnospiraceae bacterium
TGTTTTACGCATTTTGTCATAATTGGAGTATTGTACTTTGTGAAACGAAATCCAAACTTTTTCCGGCAAGAATCCCCAATTATCAAGCTGTTTTCAGAAAAGTTTGGATTTTATATAAGTTTGGATTTGTGGAAATGTGCATAACAGGCTATGGAATCATGGATAACTCTATTCACAGCACATGGAAAAACTAAAGAACGGCTTTCCCATGTCCTGCAAACAGAGTTACCCACAATTCCATAAGACAGCCAGTTATACACATTACAGCACAATGCCGACTACTACGGAATCCCTCTCATTCATACATCTTTTGGGACATTTCCATATATGACAGACAAACAAATAAAAATTTGAACACTATCATAAAAGTCAAGAAATATTATCTTGCTTTATCTTGACTTTTTTAATCATGTCCATTATAATAAGTGTGCTCATAATAAGTAAACTTATTATTGGAGGTATCAAAAATGTTCAAGTACGAAAACATGGTGTCTGGAAATATTGACATCAAAAAATTATGGGAACTTTATAGTAATGTTTCCCGTTGGAAAGAGTGGGATAATGATGTGGAAAATGTAGTGTTGCATGGTAACTTTGCGACTGGTAGTAATGGAATTATGTCAATGAAAAATGGGCAATCACTCCCGTTTGTGATTGACAGCATTGATACTGAAAGGGAATTTACTACAAGTTCTCATTTAGGCGAGATTACCATATCGTTTGGTCATGTTATAACAGAAAGCACTATAACACATACGGTTATCATTAGTGGAGGGGCAGACGAGCAAATGGAAGGTATGGGCAGAGGAATAACAGCCAACTTGCCTAACGCAATGGATAAATTGTTGTCTATGGTATCACAATGAAGGAGTCACGATATAATTCGCGCGATGAAAGCATTGGTTTGTTATTTTGGCAAGTATCTACTCTTTGGCAAAGGGCGGTTAAATCAGTTTTACGTCAGTTTGATTTGACACATACTCAATATGTCATACTTGCTGTTATTGTTGAATTAAGTGAAAGTGATATTGAAATTACGCAAAAGAAAATATCCGATTTCTCGATGATTGACCCTATGACAGTATCGTCAACATTACGTTTGCTGGAAAAGAAAGGATTAACGCAAAGAATCCAAAGTAAAGTTGACAGTCGTGCAAATACAATCTGTAATACAGATAATGGATTATCTGTATTAAAAGAAGCGATTAAAGCAGTAGAAAGTGTTGACATTAGTTTTTTCTTTGAGACAGAAAATGATACAGAAGTATTTCAAAAATTATTGTTCCAACTGAAAAATAAAAACAATAAAAATTTGTAAAACGGACGTTCCTCTGCCCTGTCGTTATCTGTCTCTCATTTGAATTATAGTAATTTAACTGTCAATCACGCACCACCCCATGTGGGGGAAAGGGGGAATCATTTATGCCTTGCATAGAAGCATACAGAGAACACATCATGTATACGTTCAACGGCTATTGCAAGACTGTCATACGCTTTGCGGCTATCAACGCATGGCGTGACAGGAGCAGACGGCGGCAAAAAGAAATATCCCTTGAATACCTCACAGAAGAAAAGTTTTACCCTTTAGGCACAACAGACGAATATTTTGAAGCACCCTATGAAGAACATCCTATAACGATATGCAGTCAGACAGTTATCCTTACCAATAAGCAGGATCATAAAGTTATTGGCGATATGTGGGTATATCTCATTGAAAATGACCGCATGGCAAAAGTGGCATTTCGCCTTTCACCTGCCTGCCAGGGCAAACGGCTTATGACAGAAGCGCTGGTGAGAGCAGTTACCTTCTGCTTTGAAGAAACGGAATTACAGCGTTTATGGGCTGATGTTCACATACAAAATATTGCATCCTATAAAACTTTGGAAAAGGCAGGCTTCAAGCGTGAGGGGCTTATCCGTGGAGGTAAAATGGTAAACACATACTGCGATTACTATTTGTATGGTATGATTAAGGCTGATTATATTGAAATCTCCCAATCAAAAAGCGCATTGCGTGAAAAGCCCGGCAAAAAATAAAATGATATGATTTGATCATCAACTTAAGGAGGTGCCGCAATGCACGCATATGAAGCAATCGAACAATCCCTGACTTTTATTGAGGAACATCTGACAAAAGAAATTTCAACGGAAGAACTGGCAAATACTGTCGGTCTGTCCCCCTTTTATTTTCAGCGATTATTCAAAAGGATGGTAAACAAACCGGTTCAGGAATATGTGAAGCTACGCCGTTTGGCAAAGGTTATTGAAAACCTGAAAAGTAGCAACCATAGGATTCTTGACGTTGCCCTGGACTATGGCTTTTCAAGTCACGGGAATTTTACACGGGCTTTCAAGGAAACGTATGGGATTACGCCTGAAAGCTACAGGAGGGATTTGCCAATGCTCAATACATTCGCCAGGCCGGAAGTTTCCATGAATTATGTTTTAGTAGACGAGGGGGTTCCGCTGGTGGCCGGAAATATCGTCCTGGAAATCCAGAGAAGGACATTGGAAAAACCGGAAATTTACCTTGGCCTGGAAACGGAAGTCCGTATTTCCGAACAAATGCCGGCTGGTGAAAGCACAGGTGTAGATGTACCGGGACAGCTTTGGAAGCGTTATCACATGGAGAAGGTTTCCATCGCAGCCAATCTAAATACTGCTGTAGAAATGGGAATGTCCCATGGGGAAGATACTGTACAGAACCTTTTCACTTATTTTGCAGGCGGTCTTGTTCAAAATATTCCGGACCGGCTGCAGGATGGTTTTGTTAAGAGAGAACTCCCGGCAGGAGAATACATCGTTTGCAGAGTCGAAGCAGAAAATTTTGAGGATTTGGTAACGGTTTCTTTAGATCAGGCCGGTAAATATCTTTTTGGTATCTGGCTGCCCCGCCACAATTTAACCACGGAGCCTTTCTCAGCAGAAAAATATTACCGTGACCTGGAGGGGATGGCCTGTATGGAAATTTGGGTCAAGCCCCTGCCGCTGAAAAATAAAGGCTAAGGAGGAATTCAGAGTGGATTGGAATGTGCTGTATTCAAAGGAAAAATCCCCGTCACTGGAGCAAGTCACAGAATATATTAACAATTCTTTATGGACAGATTTTAATAACCGTATTCAGTCCACCTATCGGATCAGGCCCTGCATAGAACACAGCCGTTGTTCTATGCAGGCAGGCTGGAATATTAAGTATAAAAAAGGCGGAAAGTCTCTTTGTACACTCTATCCGATGCAGGGCTATTTTATTGCTCTCGTGGTTGTAGGAAGTCGTGAACTTACGGAGGCAGAGTTTCTTATGCTGCAATGTTCCGACTATGTGCAGACAGTATTCAAAAACACAAAAACCGGAAATGGACAGAAATGGTTGATGCTGGATGTGCGGGATAGAGAAATTATGGATGATGTATTTCGCCTTATCAATCTCAGAAAGCGTATACCATCATAGCAGGAAAATGAAAGTTGCAGAGCCGTTTTATGACAAACTGTGTATAACAAGCCGGAAGGAGAGGCAGTTTAATGTCTGAACAGGTATTGTCTATATGAATAGGAGAAAATAGAATCGTACTTTTGGTTGTTGATATCCCAAATTTGATTATGAATAATGAGTTATATGATTTTCAGGTATTATTATTGGGCTGTAGACGGATTACTGTATAGATGCATCTGTGAAAGGTGGCTTTGAGCACGGTTTTAAAATGATTGTTCCGGCAAACCAGTATGGTTGATAATGCATATATATCAGCCGATAATTCTTATAAATATTACAATGGGTTCATGTGGAATGGAAGATATACAGAATGTATCTCATTTGAAAAAGCGTTTGGATTGATGAATAAATAAATCAGGAAGTGGCAGGGGTGTTTGCGGATATGAAAAGATATATTGCTTTATTAAGAGGTATCAATATAAGCGGGAAAAATAAAGTGCCAATGGCAGAATTAAAGAAGGGATTTGAAACACTTGCTTTTGTAGAAGTGAAAACATATTTGAACAGCGGCAATGTGATTTTTTCCAGTGATGAAGATAATATCAGGAAGCTTACGGACAAGATTGAGGAAATGATAAAAAATCAGTTTGGACTGGATATTCCTGTTTTTGTCCTGTCAAGGGAAGCGCTTGAGGATATTTTACAAAATGCGCCCGACTGGTGGGGCAGTGAGAACAAAGAAATCTATGATAATCTGATTTTCATAATACCGCCAGCTGCATTTTCCGATGTATATAATGAAATCGGGGAACCCAAAAAGGAATTGGAGAGGATAAAGGATTACAAGGAAGTGATATTCTGGTCTTTCAGCCGTAAAGATTACCAAAAGACAAACTGGTGGCCTAAGACAGCAGGTACGAAGATCAGCACGAAGCTGACCATAAGGACAGCAAATACGGTTAGAAAGATAGCCAGTATGTGATTACTGTTGAAATTTGCATTTTATATAAAAAACGTTAAAATACTATATATAGTATTGATTGCTTGACCAAAACAATATCTTGTGCTAAACTGTCCTTGTAATTGATTTTTGTGCCAGTAGTACCATTATGCCCTTTGGCTGGTGGTGTACTGGCTTTTTTTATGTTAAGGGATCACTTTCCCTTTGAGAGCGGGAATGACTTTGGTTCATGGAAATCCATGGACGCCAGGGATTTGGCAGATGGTCATTCCCGCTTTTTTATTATGCTGTTGCCCAAACGCCGATCAGGGCTTTGAGGATAAAACATTTTTGAAAGGCAGGTAGAAAGAATGAGTACAAGGAAGAAACAGGCCGGCAGGAGCTGGCAGAAACAGGCGGCAGGATATCCCTTCAGGGATACCGCTGCACAGAAAGCAGACAGCCAGTACTGGAAGAACTGTACCACGATCCGGACAGTAAACTTCACGCACAGGGCTAGAAGGGGGGCGTGACCATGCCCGATACGAACATGGAAAGGGAAAGGCACAATCCGCAGGTGCTTGTGGATACGGAAAACCTTACCCGGGAAGAATGGCTGGACTGGCGGCGCCGCGGGATCGGCGGCAGTGACGTCTCTGCCATCATCGGGATCTCCCCTTTCCGTACCGCGCGGGATATCTACTATGACAAGCTGGGTATTGCGGCGGTGGAGGAAGATGAGGGAAACTGGGTAGCCATGGAAATGGGGCATCTCCTGGAAGACCTTGTGGCAAAGATTTTTGAGAGGAAGACAGGGCTTAAAATCTATCAGATCAAGAAGATGTTCCGGCATCCCCTTTATCCGTTCATGCTGGCAGACGTGGATTACTTCATCACCATGCCGGACGGGACGAAAGCCATCCTGGAGATCAAGACCACGAACTATAATGCGAAAGACCACTGGTGGAAAGACGGCAGGGAGACCGTGCCGGCCTACTATGAGCCACAGGGCAGGCATTACAGCGGGGAAGTATCGGAGGAACACGCTCATGTCACAGCCCAGCGCCCCAAGGACCGAGGTGGTTATAAGGTCAAGGCCGTTCATTACCTGTTCGGCAATCCACTCCTCAATGCCGTCTAAAATACCCATAAATGATCAATCCTTTCCGGCATCAGCCGCTCCACTTGCCATCCGCAAAGAACGGGGTGATGTAGGCCATGGTGAACCCCAGGCCGTTTAAGATCGCCCAGGTGATGCAGATGCGCTTCAGCCATGCGCGGCTTTCGTCCACCGTGCGGCCGGAGCGGGAGAAGTTCATCATCAGCAGGGCTACCGAAGCGGTGACGATAGCGGCCACAGTGGAGATCAGTACGATCTGGTTATAGACGTCCTTCATGATCTCCGTGGCTTTCGTCCACACATCGGTGGCATAGACTGGCTGGGTAGTCATTAAGAACATCATAAAACTCAGGAAGGCATAATAGGCTGCCTTTGCGGGGGAGAACCTGTGGCGGGGCTTCTTACCTGCCGGGGCAGGTGTCTGCAGTTTGTTTTTCAGTCTCAATTTGTGGACCTCCTTTAAATAAGATTTGGTTGTGAAAGAAAAGACCATGCCACAGAGACGGGCACGGTCTTCTTTCTTTGGGCTGGCAGGCGGGGAAAAACCGGATCATATGGTAAGAGGCGCAAAAAAAGCACCTCTCTGGAAAGGTGCCATGCCAGCCCGGATTGCTTTTGGGTGCAGTTTTAAGCATATTTAGTGTAACATATCCCTCTTTACGGGAAAAGAGCAGAACCGTGCCAATTTCGTGCCAGACCTTTTGGAAAACAAAATATCCTGTTTTCATTGCATTTTGATGTATAGTCCGATAAGATGAAAAAATTTAATAAATGTATATGGAGAAGAATTTATATTTTTTGTGAAAATATATTGCATAAAAAATATATGTGTGGTATAGTATGTAATGAGTAAGAAGATAAATAGGTGTTTAATCTTGGAGGGAATCAGCATGTTAATAGAATTAAGGGCGAAAAACTGCTTTTCGTTTTCAGATGAGATTCGATTTTCGACAAAAGCAGATATGAGAAATAAAAAGTTCTCATCCAATGTCCATACAGAGAATAATTTTAATATTTTGAAAACAGTAGGAATCTATGGTCCAAATAACGCAGGTAAGACATGCTTGGTAAAATGTATCCGCAGTGCCAAGAACATTTTATTAAACCAGAAACCCCGTATCATGCCCAATATTTTTCAAGAAAGTACAATATGCCAGCTGGGTATTACATTTTTGGAGGAGGGCAGAGAGTTTTCCTATGATTTTTGGTATGATGATAAAAAGGAAGAATATCCTTATGAAAAGTTTGCTGAAATCACAAAAGATCAATATGGGAACGAAAAAGAAACTGTTTGGCTTTTAAAGGATATCATCAATGGGAATTGCCAATATGGTGATGAAGATCTTTTAAAAATGATGCCGCTTATATCTCAGAGTAACCTGCTATTCTATCTGGTAGATTCCAGTAAGTTCCAGCAGCTGGCGGAAATGAAGCGGATTGTCACAAAGTTTGCTTCCAGGATTGATATTGTCAATATGAATAATATCCCTTTAAAACGTACCATCAACCTCATGAAAAATCAAAATGATATTCAAAGGAAAGTCGTGGAGTTCATCAAGAATTCTGATCTGTATATGGATGATTTTGAATATGCGGATATCGATAAGATTCGCGTAAAAATGGATTCTGACGAGGAAAAACCGGAGGAAAAGGCTCTTGATATCCCCGAGCAGATTATGGATCAGATCCGACTGGTATCCGTTTATAGAGGGGTTGCGGTCCCCAGCGTGCTTTTTGACTCTACGGGAACAAAAAAGATCGCTGCCCTTGCAAGTTATATCATAGAGGGAATTGAACAGGGCAGAATTCTTGTTGTGGACGAACTGGACAGCAGCATTCACTTTAAATTGACCAGAGCAATAGTTGCTATGTTTAATAATGAACTGAATACCAACGCACAGATGATATTCACTGTACATGATATCAACTTGATGGATTGCAAAAAAATGTTCCGCAAAGAACAGATCTGGTTTGTTCATAAGGATGATACAGGCATTTATGTTTATTCTCTGGCAGAGTTTACCGCACAACAGGGGGTACGAGATACTACGGATATTATGGAGAAGTACCGAAAAGGGGTATTAGGTGCCCTTCCAGATCCCGAACTGATTCGATCTTTATTAAGCCTCAAAGGAAATCGGAAGGAGGTGCCAGTTGATGGCGAATAAGCTTCCTCAGATTTTTACGGGCAGTAAAATATGTATTATATGCGAAGGAGACGAAGAATATGAATATCTAGAAAAATTGATCTCTTTAGATGTATAGAGTAAAAATTATTGTTTCCAGTTAGAGAATGCTGAAGGAAATGGAAATATTCCTGCACGATATCAAGATAAATTTCAGAACGGCTCATACGATTTGGTTTTAATATTCTGTGATACAGATAAAAAGCCCTATGAGCAGTATGTAGATATTAAGCGAAAGATTAGTGAATTCCACGGGGTTGAAAATGCAGCAGACCATGTTGTCATATATGGGAATCCATGTACTATGCAGATTATCATTGAGCATTGGGATGATGTAGTACTTGGTTCCCATAAAAAGAAGAAAAATGCTCCAATTATTTTTAACCTTACAGGTATAGAGGGATATAAGGGCAGAGCAGATCAGCGCCAGGAATTATTCTCCAGGATCACTAAAGAAAATTATCAGGAAATGCAAGAGAGGATTAAATGTCTGCCTTCTGATGATGAGGTAGAAGGAAGCACTAACATTGAGGTATGATTGCATAATTTTTCTCCTTTAAAAGAGCAAAATAAGCAGGTAGGTTCGAAAATGCAAAGTGAACGTAGAAGTCTCACTTGCACCTTCATTGAAAAACTGCTAATATTATTGCTAATACGACTATGGGAATCATACCGCTATGAGGTGGACGTAGGTGCTCTTAGGTGGAAATGAAAGGTTCAAAAGTGTTGATTTTATTGGACTTGGAGATACCACAAGGATTAGGCTGAACCTGCGTGGAAACAGCCCTTTTAACTCCTAAGCGGTAGGTCGGGTGTTCGAGTCACCTCGGGAACGCTGGGAACACAGCCGAAAGCCCTCGATTTTAGCGGATTTTCGGCTTTTTTCATTCCAGCGTCAAAACGCCAGGTATCTGCTGCGCATGGCGGGAATTCTAAAATAAAAGATATTGATAAAAGGTGGTCTGACAGAGATGAAAAACACGGGAAAACAAAAATGGTTTATTGCTGCAGGTGTCCTTCTTTTTATAATGTCCGGATGCGGCAAAAAGGCAGAGGAAAATCAGGAGATACCGCAAAATGCAGAAGTCAGAGAAGAATATTCGGAAAAGGAACAAATGGGAGAAAACCGTGATTCCGATGGGGAATCCATTGCGGAGCTTTATCGTGATATTTATGAACAGGCAGCCGAAATGGGGACGGTTGGAGAGCTGGAAGTGACAAGACGCATGGTTGAACGGATCGGAGAACATGGTTATGCCGTGGTGGACGAAGAAAATCAGATTGACATGGTCGGTTCGGAACAGGTTTTACGCTTTTGCAGATCCGTTGAGGAAGCGCAGGATGATAAACTTACCGTAATCGTAATCACCAGCTCCGGCGGATTTATAAAGTATGACCTTCATACAGCAGCAGGCGCAGTAAATGTAACCAGAGGATATTATCAGTATAGCAATGAGATTCTGAATAGCTTGAGTACCGTAAGCTATCCGGCAGAATCGTGGGAATACACAAAAGAAGGCTACCTGCTGTTTGAAGGAAGTTATTTTTCCGAAAGCTATTATGCGCTTTCCCTCAGTAATGAACCGGAACATACGGCGCTGAGGGTTGAGCCGCTGGATGAAACGTGCAGGGAATTAAACAGACTGTATTTGCTGCCGGTGGGGTATGGGAGAAATAATCTTTTCCTTACGGACTGGAGTGAACAGCATTTGGGGAATCTGGATTTTTATGATTTATTCGACAGGTTCTACCCGGATATCTATGGGCAGCCGGTTCCTTTTACGCCGGATGATGATTTAGACGCCGGAGCCGTTTACAGGATACCGGCAGATGTATTTGAACATGTCATTGAGCGTCATTTGCAAATTGATTACGAGGAGCTGCAGAGGAAGGCCGCCTATATCCCGGAGGATCAGACTTATGAATACAGACCGAGAGGGTTTTATGAGGTTGAATATCCGGATATCCCATATCCGGAGGTGGTCAGTTATACGGAAAATGATGACGGAACGTTAGCTTTGACTGTGAATGCCGTATACCCGGAGGAAAACACCTCCAGGGCGTATACCCACAAAACCGTGGTCCGTCCCCTTGACGATGGAGGTTTTCAGTATGTATCCAATCAGGTTATTTTTCCGGAGGGCGGCTGTGAGCCGTGGTGGCATTCAGACCGGCTGACAGAAGACCAGTGGAAGAAAGTATATGGAGGGGATGATTAGTTGGAAGATTTAAAGCGGTTGTTCAGAAAGGGGAGTTTCCTGCTTATCCTGTTATGTCTGGCAGTGGCAGCCGGGAACTTCTTTAAAGGCTTTGAGGAGGACAAAGGCCGAAAGCAGCCGGAGGAATCCTGGGAACCGGCTATGGAGATTTCCGGCAGCGCTGCCACAGGCAATCCCGGGGCAGCAGACAAAGGAGAAGAACCTTCTTTGGCAGAGAGCAGGGAAGATAATGACAAAAAAGGGCGTTGGGAAAAAGGATATGCTCTTCCGGTTGATGAAAACGAAAGGAAAGAAGCGGAAGCTGACTTAAGGGCCGCGTTGGAATTGACCAGGGACATTTACCAAGAAGCGGACAAAGGCGATGCTTCAAACGTGGTTTTATCAAAGGAAGTTTTAATTCAATTAAAAGAGAAGCTAAAGACTATGGGCATGCCGGTCACAGGGAGCGAACCGTACCAGGTTATGGAGAACTGGCAGGAGATGGAGCGTTTTTTACAGGATGCCGGAGTGGGAAAGGCCGGGACCGTGCTCCTGTACCGGATTCATAGAGACGGAGGAATCGGAAGGTTTCAATATCAGTATGATGGAGAAAATCTGTATGTGCTGGCAGCAAATATGACATGGGGGAAAGATGAAACACCGATGCCTGCGTACATTTCCTATACAAGAATAAAAGAATGGCGGTATACGGAAAAAGGATATTTCTGCTATGAATTATGTGTACCGGAACCTCCGGAAGTATCGGAGATTGTTGATGGAAGCTGCCTGGTCAGAGTGAGGCCCCTGCCACAGGAGTGCCGTGAAATGTCCGAAAAATGTGTGCTTCCATTGGGGTATCAGGGAAATAACCTGTTATGTTCCAACTGGGACAGGGAGAGCCTGGATAAACTGGATTATAACGGGATTTATGAATATTTTTATGGGATGAAGTATGACAAGCGGTTTGAACCGGAGCAGTATCCCCATGGAATACCGGCAGAAGAGTTTGAAGACACCATCATGGATTACCTTCCGGTTTCCAGGGAAGAGATTCGGCAGTGGGCCGTGTTTGATGAAGGGCGTCAAGTCTACCGATGGGAGAGACTGGGGTGCGGAAATTACGCCCCCAGTTTCTTCGGTACTTCTGTTCCCGAGGTGACACAGATCAGGGAAAATGAAGATGGAACATTTACCCTGACTGTGGATGCGGTATGCCAGATGATTTTGTGCAATGATGCGGTTATAACCCATGAGCTTACAATCAGATGCTTAGAGAACGGCGGTATTCAGTATCTGGGAAATCAGATACTGGATGATGGAATGCGAAATATTCCGGAGTATCAGTACCGGACAGGAATCAGCATTCAATCATAATTCATTGATTGTGACGGTAATCGCCATATTGCATATCCTTTTGGCCGGAGCGTATACCGCGATTAGAGCAGAGAAAACAACAAAAACAATCACGATTCCAATTAGTGCTCCAAACAGCCGCCACTCCACTCCCAAATGGCGGGTGATCAGTCCAATATACAGAAAACGGCTCAGGGGAATCCCGATTCCGAAACCGGCAATCAGGCCGGAAACAGCATAGGTGAAAGCCTCTGCGGCAATCATCCGGGTAAGCTGCCCTCCATCCATACCCACGGCCCGCATTGCCCCGTACTGCTTTGTCCTCGCAGACACACTCATGGAAATACTGTTAACGATATTAAACAAGGTAATGATTCCGATAATCGCAAGGAACCCATAAGTGATCATCCGTGTTGCCAGATAAGTGGTATTGTTCTGCTGATTGGACTCCCGCAGGTCGCTGACAATCACCTGGCTGTTTTCAAAGTCTCTGATCCGTGCCACGGTTTCCTCCGTGGCATTTCTCCCAAGCTGCACACCGATCAAGCAATACTTTTCCGGTCCCATCAATCGGTCATAGGTCTCCTGGGAACAGATTAAAATCTGGCTGTCGCCAAACAGCCCCTGGGACAGGATACAGGAAATCTCGATCTCTGTACCGCCTATCTTAACGATATCTCCCATCTTTAACGGGTTATCCTTATTAAAAACCGTTGCCGCTTTGTTACTGTTTCCGTAAATTTCTGAAAAATCTCCCTGGACAACGCTTTCTTTTGCATACTCCAGCAGAGTCTCGTCATAGGATACTACATTGACATGATCGATTCCCTCCCTCAAGGACACTGCCGGAATATTGTCTTTGTAGTTACATCCGTAGACATTGGAGACCCCTTCCATTTTCCTGATTTCGTCAACCAGTTCACGATCCAGTATCCTTGCATTGGCATACCCGTTCAGCGCCAGATCCGCGGTCGTAACGGACTGGGAAGGCATCAGCAGCTTTGCAAAGTCCAAAAGCACCGAAAAAGAAAGCAGCAAAATAATACCGAGCGCGAAGGACGCCGTCATGAAAAACCATCCTTTTCTGACCGCCACCGCATGATGGATACCCAGAGAGGATTCGATTTTTAGAAAGCCTGTTCTTGCGGCCCGGCGGACTGCCGGCGTACTTCCTGCATTGCCGGAAACCGCAGATACAGGGGAAACTTTTGCCGCCCGTCTGGCCGGGGACTCTGCCGACAGGAGAACGGTTATGATTCCTACCATAGCTCCGCAGATAAGACCCACAGAACTTACTTTAAACACCGGCATAGTATCCCATTCACCACCTATGCCGTAGCGGAGCATCCCGCAGACGCCCCAGCTTGCAAGGGTTCCAAGCAGCATTCCCATTGGCACCGCCCGTTTGCACCAGTTCAGCGCTTCCAGACGTACAAACCGGATAATCTGCCGGCGGCTTGCGCCAATGCAGCGCATCATACCAAAGAACTGGGTCCTTTGGGCAAGATTGCTGTTCATGCTGCCGGAAATCATCAGTGTTCCTGCCAGCAACACTAATACGAACAGGATAACCGCGATCTGATAGAAGCCGTTCATGGATTTACTTTTGCTGCAGCCTGCCGTGCCCATAACGCCGGTGTTTTCAGAAATACTCTCCTCCGGCAGCCCATATTGCGCCGCAAGCTCCTTTTTTGCCTTTGCTGCTTTTGCCGCGCTCTGAAACTGCACGTAAAGGGTTGTGTCATTGTCCGCAATTTTGTTTTGCTCCATGAGGGACGAAAAAGCTCCCTGCGTCATATAGACACCTACCAGATAAGTCTGGCCCTCATAATAACCCTTGTCATCCGTGCCAAGACCGGATACCGTGAAAACCCTGTCACCAGCAGGTGTATGCACGGTTATTTCGTCGCCGGGCCATACCTTAAGGGCGTCGGCGGCATTGGGGCTTAACATGACCTGGTCGTCCTTTTGCGGAAAATCGCCTTCGGTAATGCCGTTTGAAATCTGCTTTATACAGGCTTCTTCCGTACCGTACAAAACCGCCTTTTTTTCATTGACGTAGTAGGGCTGTTCCCCATCAAGGTTAAACACCGAGGAAAAACCTGCCGCAGTCACATCCGGGCGCGCTCGGATTCCCTGTGCCGTATCCTGCGAGACATCAGGGAGACTGATATGCCAGTTTCCGTGTTTATTTATCATGGCAATATGTTCTCCCTGGGTCACCATGTCCGCCACACTGAAAATGGCAGTCACAAGGAACACTGCAAACACAATGCACAAAATCGTCATACGGTTCCTTCGCCTGTGTACCTTTGCAGAAATTGGAATAAGGCTGAGATAACTTTTCATTCCCGGCCTCCTTTCCATTCCGGTCCGCTCATGGCAGACGTCCCCCGGACATCCGCTGCCCTTCCCAGATCAGTCAGTTCCCCGTCCGATACCTGCAAAACCCGGTCGGCGGTCTGTGCAATACTGCGGTTATGGGTAATCATGATGATGGTCTGCTTGTATTTACGGGACGCTTCTTTAAGAAGGGCGATTACCTCGCTGCTGTTTTGCGTATCCAGATTTCCCGTGGGTTCATCGGCAAGGATCAGAGACGGCCTCGCGATCAGCGCCCGCCCGATGGCGGCTCTCTGCTGCTGTCCTCCAGATAACTGGCCGGGCAGATGATTCCGGCGTTCCTTTAGATTCAGCACCGTGAGAAGTTCCTCCAGATACGTTTTGTCCGGCTTCTGATAATCAAGCAGCATGGGGAAAATGATATTCTGCTCCACCGTAAGCTCTGGCACAAGGTTGAATGCCTGAAAGATAAAACCGATATTCCTGCGCCGGAAAACGGTAAGCCTGCGCTCGTCCATGGAAAAAATATCCCTGCCGTCAATCGTTACCTTCCCCGATGTGGGGGTATCCAGGGCGCCGATCATGTTAAGGAGCGTACTCTTGCCGGAACCGGATTCTCCCACAATCGCCACATATTCGCCCTTTGGAACGGAAAAGCTGACGTCCCTCAGAGCCTTCACAGCAGCATCCCCCCTGCCGTAGGTCTTGCAGATGTTGCTGACTTCTAATAAATTCATTGTGTAAACACCTCCTGTACCTGAGAGATTAGCACATGAATATTACTGTAAGGCTACCGTAAGATTACAATTTTGTAGGAATCAGAAAATTTATGGTAAATACGGTGCCTGTGCCCGGTGTGCTGTCCACCTCGATAGTTCCGCTGTGGGATTCAATAATCATCTTGGCAAGAGGAAGGCCCAGCCCGATGCCCTGCCGGTCTTTGGAAAAGCGGCTGCGGTAAAACCGCTTGAAAATATGGTGCAGATCCTCCGGGTGAATGCCGCTGCCGTTGTCTCTTATGCAAACCTGGACAAGGTTGCGGAGAGCCCGCCACTCCATCCGCACTGTATCCCCCTTTTGCGTATGATCCAGGGCATTCTTCACAAGATTATCAATGGCTTCCATCAGCCAGTCGCGGTCACAGAAAAGGGAAACCTGATCAGGGCCGGACAGAACGATTTGTTTCTGTTCCTGTTTGGCCCTGTAGGCAAAATGCAGCTGAATATTCCGCATCATCTCTGCCAGGTTTTCCGAAGTCTTTTCAAGAGAGATGGAACCGGCGTCCAGCCTTGCGATTGTCAGCAGGTTTTTCACCAGGGCTTCAATCCGGTCAAGCTCCTGCTCCGACAGGGCGGCAAATTCTTCCATGGCGGGCCAGTCCTTTGCCTCCTCCTGCATCAGGCCGTTATATATGTTCAGGGCCGCCAGCGGCGTTTTGAGCTGATGGGAAATGTCGGATATGGTATTCTTCAAGAATTCCTTTTCCTGCAGTTCGTTTGCGGCATGGGCGTTTAACACCGTTGCCAGCGAATTTACACAGTGAAACAGCCGATACAGCTCCCCTTCCTCGTCACATTCGATGCGGGCGTGTGCATTCCCGGAAAGAAAGGAATCGATCTGCGACACCGCATGTTCCATGACCCTGTCCTGACGGATAAAATACCGGCAGCAGGAAGTCCACAAAGCGATCGCCGCCGCCAAGGTAAGCAGTGCAATCCACGGGGAAAACCGCTGATAAAGAAACAGGAAGCAAAGCTCCGCCAGCAGAAGAAAGAGTGCCATAATAAGGGAGATCAGAAGGAAAAGATGCCTGATCTCCCGGTTTGCCAAGATCCTAAATACTTTCATAAAAATTTACCCCGTTACGTTCCATTTGTAGCCCATGCCCCGGACGGTTAAAAGCATCCGGGGCTCGCCCGGATCATCCTCAACCTTCATTCTCAGCCTGCGCATATAGACGGTAAGGGAACCGCTGTCGATAAAGCTGCCTTCGCAGTCCCACAGCTTTTCCAAGATCCGTTCCCTGGGCAGCACCACGTTTGGGTTCTGCATAAAAAGGCACAAAAGCCTGTATTCCGCCGCCGTCAGATCCAGAAGCTCTCCGTTTTTGAAAGCCTGTCCTTTAAGCAGGCAGATACGGATATTATTTGACACAAGCTCCGTGTCCGCCGCCCCGAAATCGTTTGCCCGCCGAAGAAGCGCATTGATTCTTGACTCCAAAACACCCAGCTTGAAGGGTTTTGTGATATAGTCATCGCCGCCTATATCAAGTCCCATGATTATGTTCATTTCTTCATCGGAAGCCGTTAGAAAGATAATGGGCACCTTGGAAATTTGCCGGACTTTTTTGCAGAACGCAAAACCGGAACCGTCAGGCAGCGCCACATCCAAAACCAGAAGGTCGTATGTTCCGTCCTCCCACAGACGCTCCGCCTCCAGCAGCGTCCTTGCCACATCCAGTGAAAAGCCCCATTTTTTAAAAGCAAAAGACAGCCCGTTTACCAGGCTCAAATCATCTTCCAAAAGTAGGATTCTGCTCATATTTTTCACCATTCCTTTTCAAGGCACTGGGGCTGATTTTATCCCAGCCAGATTCTCCTCCATTTTATCCATCACCCGTTTCTTCTGCGCTTCTGTGAGAAATCCGTCCGCTATTGCATCGTCCAGAATCTCTGCCACCTCTGTCATATCATTCCGGTAGGTTTCGGCAGTCAGAGGTACATTCCGGTTCACAAGTTCCGGCCGCATGACAATGGTTGGGTTAAAGGAGACCATAACCGTTTCTGTTTCCATAAGAAACGCCCCTTTATAAATGACATATTCTCCTTTCCCATTGTCAGCTTTCAGGCGGTTCAGATCCCGTTCCATGGCTACGGCGTCCGGGTCTTTCTCGCCCCTGTCTGCTTTTACGGCATCTACGATCCTTTGGTATTCTTCCACGGAGTACAGCTCAAAGATGCCTCCAAGGGTCGGGTCATCCTTCCGGAAGTTCAGAGAAAAAGTGCCGGAGGGCATTGCGCCATAAACGGTGATACAGCTTATGACCATGGCAAGGGAAAAGAGGATTCCTGTGAGGGAAACTTTTTCTTTCTTTTTCATGATGTGAAAGATTCGTTCTCTTATAAGGCTTTGCCCAAAACCGGAGGTCAGAAGATGGATTCCGGCTCTCTTTGCTTCCAGTTCTACCAGTAAATCGGCATAAAGCTTACGGTTTTCTCCTCCCACGGCCCGGACTACAGCTTCATCGCAGGCCAGCTCCATATCCCGGCAAGCCAGGGCAGCCATGAGCCATACCAGAGGGTTAAACCAGTGGCAGACACAGGATATGGTCAGGCACAGCTTTTTCAGTGCATCCAGGTGCCGGATGTGAGCCGCTTCATGTTCCAGGATCAGCTTCATGCTCTCTTTGTCCGCCCAGTCGGTCTGTTTTGGAAGCAGAATCACCGGGAAGAAGATACCATAGGTTAAAGGGGAATCAATCTCGTCCGAAACTCGGACGGTAATTCTGCGGAAGGAACGCTTCTGCTCCAGCCACATGGGAATCCAGGAAGATTTCTTAAGGAGAATTGCTGTGCGGTATTTCTTCATACTGGCGGCATGAAGATAAGCGATATACAGGCTGACAGCTACAGCGCCGCAAAGCCATAGGATTTTAAGGAGATTCCATCCAAAGTCTGGCCCGGCCCCGGCTGTTTGCCAGGTTCCCGCCGAAAAAGGTAAAGCCGCGGTGATATCCGGCATTTTTCCGCTTAACGAATGCGCCACAGGCACAGGAAAGCCCGTCGGTACGGGAATCATCAGCTTCCACCAGGCAAGCAGCCAGAGCAGCGAAAAAACGGTTCTGGGTATTCTGTCAGAAAAGAACTTCCGAAAGGCCACGGCCATCAGAATCAGAACGGAAGCCGAAAGGCTCATCTGCAGCAGGTTCATAGGCTCACTCCATTTCATTGATCATTTGCTTTAATTCCTCCAGTTCCTTTTTTGACAGGGCCCTCTGGGATAACAGCGCCGAAAACAGCAGGGGGACGGAGCCGTCAAAGACACGGTTTACAAATTCCCTGGTATCATCCTGAACTGCCTGTTCTTTGGAAAGGAGAGCCCTGCAGACAAAATTCGGCTCCAGGCGTTCAATAAAGCCCTTCTGGATACATTTTTTAATGACCGTGTAGGTGGTATTCTTATTCCAGCCGACGGTATCACGTAGGGTCAGGGAAATCTGTTTGGCTGTTACTTCTCCTTCTTTCCAGATTACTTCCATTACCTTTCTTTCTGAATCAAACAGTGTCTTTTCCATACCCGTGTTCACCTCATATTCATTGTGTGTTCTTTATCGTACATTTCCCATATACTATCACAGTAGTCTGTTGATGTCAATGAATAACCGCCGGATATGGATGATCAGTATTGTTATAGCTTGTCCGCATTTTCATAGATTGCCTTTTTATCCTGATCGGACAACAGTGTTTTATTCGTGTCTTTCACAAAGGAAAGAATGAGTAAAACCGCTGCTAAACCGTAAAACCAATAAGTAAAAACTGTGTTCACCTTTACCACCGTCTTTTCCTTTGCTTTTCAACTTTCATTATAGTACAATTTGCTCAAATTTCCTGTTGCACACGCAGCAAAAAGTGAGGACGCAGCTGCGTCATTCCCTGGGCCTCTCATTTGCGCCTGGTATTTCATACGACCGAATATTTTATATTTGGAAGATTCAAGACACGAGTAGTATTGACAAAGCATTAAGACTGTGGTAGTTTAATTTTAAAAATACTACTGGTGTCTTATGAAAGGAGTTCCTGTTTGATGGCTGTAAAACTTTTTGACTCTGAATTGAAAGTAATGGAGGTGCTCTGGAAAGAGGGGGACATTCCGGCAAAGCAGATTGCTAAACAACTGACCGGGCAGTTGGGCTGGAATGTAAACACGACCTATACTCTCATAAAGCGGTGCATCAAAAAAGGGGCGATTGAACGCTCCGAGCCGGGCTTTATGTGCCGCGCCTTGATACCGAAAGAGTCCGTCCAAGAGGCGGAAACCAACGAACTGATCAATAAAGTCTATGACGGTTCTGCTGATAAGCTATTTGCGGCTCTGCTCGGCAGGAAGAAACTTTCCGCTGAACAGATCGAAAAGTTGAAACAGATTGTTGGCGATTTAGAATGAGGAGGTAACTATGAGCTTTCTGCAAATGAGTTTTTCCGGTGCCATTTTAATTTTAGCGATTGTTGTCATTCGTGCGCTGGCAATTAACAGACTGCCGAAAAAGACCTTTTTGGCACTATGGGGGGTTGCGCTATTGCGCTTGTTGATCCCATTATCTTTACCGTCCATGTTTAGCCTTTATTCGGTCATAGGCCATAGGACATCCGCTATGCAAGCGGTACAGCAGACCCCCGTTGCAAACTTTATCCCGGTCACTCCGACCCAGGCTATGACGATGCTCCCAAGTACAGCCGGTATCAATGAAACGGGAAGCTCCATTTCCATATGGACAGTCATTTGGGCTGTTGGCGCACTTATCTGTTTCCTGTTTTTTGCAATTTCGTATATCCGATGCCGCCGGGAGTTTCAGACCTCTCTGCCTGTGGAGAATGATTTTGTAAAAAGCTGGCTCATTACACATAAAATAAAGCGTCAAATCGCCATTAGGCAGTCCAGCCGGATTTGCGCCCCTGTCACCTACGGCTTTCTCCGGCCTGTGATTTTGATGCCAAAGGGTACAGACTGGAATGATACAAAATCGCTTCCATACGTTTTGACCCATGAGTATGTTCATATCCGGCGTTTTGACGCTTTCACGAAGCTGGTTTTGGTTGTGGCACTCTGCATCCACTGGTTTAATCCGTTGGTATGGGCTATGTATATCCTGGCAAACCGTGATATTGAACTTTCCTGTGATGAGGTGGTTGTTCGGCTTTTTGGAACGGGAAACAAGTCGATTTATGCGCGGATGCTTATCAGTATGGAGGAAACAAAAAGCGGTCTGACCCCGCTATGTAACAGCTTTAGCAAAAACGCCATTGAAGAAAGAGTGACCGCTATTATGAAAATCAAGAAAACATCGTTGATTGCCACATGTGTTGCGGTTGTTTTGGTTGCTGGAGTCATGGTTGCTTTTTCCACCTCTGCCGCGGCAGGAAATAATCGGTTAAGCCCTGTTCCCAATACTGGCTTTACCGATGAAGAGTATAACAAGCTGTTTGCGTTACAGCTTGACGGTTATGAGGATATGACCGTTTCCGAGTTTCGGACACAGATTTTTGAATTGATTGATACAGTCGAATATAGAGAGCTTCTGGAGCGTTTTTCACAGGATCAAACGCTTTATGATAGGAAAGACAACAATGAAACCGCCTCATTCCTGTTTAATGTGTTAGAACCGCTTATTGCCGAAAGATGGCAGGAAAGAGACTTCGGCGGCTATGCAACGACAAATTATGTGGCATCAGACAACGCGACACTGGAATATCAACTCACGATGACGATACTGGATGCAGACACGCTGACCGTCCGGGAGTACAACGATGCGCGGCTCGGCGTTGCAAATGCCATGCCAGCGCTTTTACAGGGAATGTCTTTGGAAGAACTCCAGGGAGATCAGACGGCGGCGCTTCAATCAAAAATTGAGGGCATTGCCCAGGCGCACAGCCTTAAATGCCTGCAACTTTCCATTCAATTTTGGTTTATGCCGCTTTCTGGCTATGTAGATACCCTGCCCGCCAGTACCGATGATCCCGGCTTCAATGAACAAGAGCCGCGCCAGTACGGATATGGCACAAGCGAGGAGTATGCCTCACTATTGGCTCTCAAAACCCCCGATTACCAACAGATGACTGTGGCCGATTTTAATGCTGCCTTGCTGGAATGGGCCAACGAAAACCTTGACGGATGGGATCGGATTGGGGAGGATGCCGCACGAAATGATTATCGGGTGGAACTCTCGGCGGAGGAACGTGCTTTTGTGACGTTGACGAGGACGCTTTCCGGTGAAGAAAATTTCCGTATGATACAAAGCCTGAATACCGGACGCCCGGAGGAAGATCCGTGGTTTGCCGGAACCATCCTTTCAAAAGATACGGAAGACGGGGGCTATGGCGCCTGGTGTAATTTGTGGTATCAGTTTTCCTATCACATCGCAGACAAAGATCGCTTGACGATTGGCGAGCGTGATTACGCTATCGGCGGTATCGTCAGTGCCATAGAAGCCTTTTGGAATGAAACCCCGCTGGATGATTTGCTGACGCTGACCGAGCGCGATGTCGTAACGAAAATGGTTTCTTTGGCTGATGAATATAGTACCGATCTAATCACAATCACAATTGACGAAAATCAAGTGCAGTTTGAGGGCATGGACGAGAGAGAAAAGTCTAAATTTTGATTAAGGCGGCCTAACGGCGGTATCTAAGGAGGTATCGCCGTGGCTGTTTTTGCTTTTCATAATACCCACGCTTTGCATCAGTTAAGCTTTTTTAATGGCGAAAGTACCAGCAGCGCAACACCGCCGCCTAAAAGGGCTGTTAATAGCTGTGGCATAGAGAACATTTATGGCGGATGTCCCGCAAACAACAAAAAAGGACATTTGCCATTCCAATGAATAGAAACGCTATGGCTGAATATCTTAACGTGGAACGCAGCGCGCTTTCACGAGAGTTGTCCTATATGAAGCGTGATGGGGTTATTGATTATCATAAAAACACATTTCGATTGCTTTGAGCGAATCACATATTTATTCCATAACCAGGGGCTGTCAACTTGCGACAGCCTCTGGCTGTTTATATGTCCTGTACCCTGTTCGTTCTACAAACGCTAACATGGGGCGACTGTGCTTCGGGATGTAAGGCCGTTGTTCGTTTTTCTAAACTTTTTCAAAATGACTGTGACCTAAACGATTATTTTTCGAGTAGATAGATGAAGAACTCTATCTGGGGACAAAGGAGGTATGGAAATGGAAGATGACAGCATTGTCAACCTTTATTGGGCGCGCTCTGAAAATGCAATATCAGAAACATCTAAAAAGTACGGAAATTACTGCTATTCCATCGCTTATGGCATCCTCGGAAATATAGAGGACGCAGACGAAAGTGTAAATGATACTTACCTTGACGCATGGAACAGCATTCCGCCCCACCGTCCGTCTATCCTCTCAACATTTTTAGGTAAAATTACACGGAGAATATCTATTGACAAATGGCGTGGACGTACTGCAAAAAAGCGAGGCGGCGGTGAGATCGTGCTGGTACTTGACGAACTGTCTGACTGTATTCCCTCTAACCAAAACGTAGAGCATGAGGTGGAGGCCGCAGAATTGGTACAGCTAATTGACAGTTTCGTTATGTCGCTATCTCCTATGGAACGCCGGGTTTTCATCTGCAGGTATTGGTATTTTGACCCGATTAGCGAGATTGCTCAAAGATTTGGGTTTTCACAAAGCAAAGTAAAAATGATGTTACACAGGCAACGGAAAAATCTTCTAAACCGGTTGGAAAGAGAGGAATTTTTGTAATGAAAGTTGAAAATATTTTGGATGCTGTTGGAGCGATTAACGATGAGGCTGTGCAAGATGCGAAAGCATATAAGCGGGTCCGATACAATAAAGCGGTCAAATGGGGGGCTATGGCAGCTTGTGCTGGCCTGATTATCACAGCAACAGCACTGACACTACCGGGCATTTTGAGGGAACCGAGCGGCGGCCCGAGCATTCCCGGCGGCATTGTTACTCCAGGGGAACATCCGGAGGGTGTTGACCCGGTAATTGAAAGTATGGCTGTATATCCGGCCACCGAGGATATTCGAGATGTTTTAGATGCGACCATAGAAAGCGTTGATGAGAATACCGCCTACGGAATACCGGGATTAGGAAATCACTTGCCTGCTGATTTGCCCGCTGGCTATCATTTTGGTAAGGCCAGTCTATATGAAACAACTATGAAAAACGGAACAAAATATCACTTACTTCGGGTAACTTATACAACAGGCAATGATGAAATAACAACGGCTCCCGCTAACGATGATGGCAGAGTTGCAGTTGCAGACCCAAGCCTATTTGGTTCAAGTTTTGTTGTTCTCATTATGGACCATGAGCCAAGGACAAATAAACCTATATACTCTTTTAAGGATTTGCGAGAATATTTAGAAACAAAAGACGACAATGGAATCTTTCATTTTGCCTATGAGGATGTGTATATTGGGGTTTCTCCAGATGACCTTTCTGCGGAAGAAATCCTTGATGTAGTAAATTCTATTCCATAAAGCATGTTCACAAAGATAATGCCAACGGAAAATTCTCCGACAGCAGATTGATATTTCCTATGGCTTTGTGGAAGTACTCCCTGCTCAATGATCTGAAAAACGGAGAAACGGCATAGCCGAAGCTACGCCGTTTCCCGAAAACAATCCTATGCTGTTTTATGAGTGCCGCTTTTGACAAGGCTTTCTTTATACATTTTTTGATAGTAGCCTGTTGATGTCAATGAATAACCACTGGATGTGGCTGATAATATAATTGAACCGATAAGTATAATAGGGTTATAGGGAAGCTTACCTACAATAATGCTGATGTAATTCGTATATCTTTTGTTTCATTAGCTCCACAAGTTCTGGTGGTTCTAAGACAGTTGCATTGATTCCAAATGGCAGGAAATAATCGGCAACCCAATCCAAGGTTGCATGACGTATTTCCATGTCGATGATACCGCCGCCTGTTGGGAATGTTTTTAATCCCCTTGCCAGTAAAAATTCAGTTTCGCAGCGTTTAACACCTATATCGGTTAGCTGAATCTTTATGTGGTAATCATTTCCGATTTCTAACCTTTCGAGATATTCTTGAATGGACGCAGGAACAGGAAATTTCCCTTTAGGATATGGTTTTTCCTCTATTATTTCCTTTATACGGTCAATACGGAACTCTCTGATTTGATTAGCAACGGTGCAATATGCAGGGCAATACCAAAGCCCATTCATAGCATATAGCCCAATCGGTATAATTGTGCGTATACTTTCAGAATGTGTTGATGAATACTGTATTGTTGCTGAATGGTGATTAACGACAATATGAAACATTGGTTTAAGTAGTGGTGAATCGCAATGCCTGTCTGGAATCCAAAATACTACACTATTTTGAATTTGTGTAATACTGCTTTGTATATCTAAGGGCAGACAGTTCAAAAATTTTTTCAAAACAGATATTGTTTCCTGTTCAAAAGGTAAATCGTGATAGAATTTCAAGGCTTGACAGGCAAAGAATATAGCTTTGGCTTCATTCTCTGAAAAAGTGACAGGCGGCAAAATACGCTCTTTCAAGATGTGATACCCGCCAGCAGCACCGACTTCGGAATAAAGGGGGAATCCAGCCTGTTCTAATTCTTGCAAATCACGGAGTATTGTTCGCTTTGACACAGAAAATTCTTTTGCTAATTCGCCTACTGTAAAATCCTTTTTGGTATTTATCGTTATCATCATTTCAATAAGCCGTTCTGCTTTTGACATTTTTAAAAACTCCTTTCCGAATGGTGACAGCCGTTGTCACTATTCCATGATAGACTATCTATGTACCAAATGCAATATGATACTCAAACGAAAGGACAAGATGCTATGAATAAAAACGTGATTGAAATGGTTATTTTTCAGACAAACCAAGAAGTGACCGAGGAACATTTTTTGCGAATGTATCACAAATTGAATGAGGTGCTTGAAAAAGATATTGCCGGATTTGTAAAACGGTCATTAACAAAGGATTTAAAGCAGGATAAATGGGTTGAAATGATTTGGTGGGCATCAATGGAGGCAGCACAGGGGGCTTTGGAAAAGTTGCCGCAGGTTACGGAATTTCAGGAGTATTGTTCTGCTTTAGCAGACGAGGGAACAATGATGTTCCATTTGGAGGAAATGGCATGACACCAAACGATATTCTTTCCTACTGCCAGTCTAATTTGAAAGATGTTGTATTGGTAGAAAGTTGGGGAGAACGAGGGATTTTTTATAATCCAAACGGAGTTTTGAAACGGGGAGTATATGTTTTAACTGTTAAAGAAAAAGACGGTGATAATGATAAAGGCTCTATGTTGAACCGTGATAATGTATATCGTGTGAACGTTGGTTTAAGGAAACAGACCTTTATTAAAAAATTTGGGTATATTCCAGAGCGTCCGCCTGCTGGAAAAATCGTAAAAATGGATTATGATTTTACCGTTTTAGATACCATTATTCCCCACCCTGTCTACGCATGGATGAGCTGGGTATGTGTTTTAAATCCCTCTGATAAGACCTTTGAGGATTTCAAAGCAATGATACAAGAATCCTATGATTTTGCAAAAGAAAAATTCAACAGAAGAAAAAGTAAATAATGCAACAAAAGCATACAAGGAACACATCATGTATTCTTTCAATGGCTTTTGCAAAGGAGAGTCTATGAACAAAGACACCAGCAAGACCAGCCACACCACCGCCCTTCTGGATGTGAAGCCTGATCTTGTGAAGCGGATAGGAAATACCACCTTTGACATACATATCCATTTCAGCGAAACGAGCCGGGAAACGCTGCACACAGAGATGGGAAATTATACGCTAAACAGCGGTGACGCTCTTGTTTTTGACTCGTCTGTCAAGCACACCTATATCAATGAGCAGGATGTAATGCTTACTTTTATGGTGGTAAATTTCTATCCCAATTAAAAAAGCGGGCTGTAATCGGAATTCTTAAGAGATTCGTCAGAAAATATTCGTTGACGCACTTGGACTACTATGATAGTCTATTGTTTAGATAGACTATCATAGTAGTCTATCTTTTTCAAAAGGTGCGCACCTGTGAAGATAAAATAATAAAAAGAAAGGATTTATACCATGCTCCATCGTACAAAGAGAAACCTTACAGCTTCAGGAATCATGTGTCTTATGCTTATGGCTGCCGGACAGACTGCCTATGGAGCAGCGCCTGCCCCGCAGGTATCCACGGTTTGGGCCCAGGAAGTTCAGAACCCGGCGGAGGATCTTACTTTGGGAGGGCTTTTTGAACTTTATACCCCGGAAGAATACGAGGAATCCATCAACCAGATTAAAAAATACATGGGCGCAGACCATGCCGATGTCAAGGCCATGGAAGCGGACCTGGCCAAACTGAAGGCGGATAACGGCAAAGGTGAATTTGTCATTTACAAAGGCGCTTTTACCGTATCCACAGAAACAACCATCGTTGCCTTCAATCCGACGATTGTTATGAGGCCGGATCTGGTAAAAAGCGCAGAGGAACTGACAGCGGAAAACTATAAAAAGGATATTGAGGATGTAACAAAGCTTTTGGACCAGGCCGTAAAAGATAAGACCGTAACATCAGACCAAAAGGATTCTATCCTGAAAAAGATGAATGAAAACCTGGCGAAATTAAATTAGGGCGGCTGCCATATATGGGAAAGCAAAACGGGTGTATCATCTAAACGGTGATGCGTCCGTTTTGTTGCATGGATAATGCAAAAATAAATTTAACGTACTCTCACGGTATTTGTAAGAACAAATCCTACTTTTTTGTACAGCATGAAAGCTTTATCATTCCATTTAGCAACATGTAACAAAATAGGCTCATTACTGGTTTGGCGAATATGGTTCATTCCCCATAATAAAAGTTGTTTTCCATATCCCCTGTCTTGAAATTCCTTATTGACGATCAAATCGTCTATTTCGTTTCCATAACAAGCAATAGAACCAATAATTTCTTCCCCACTTACAAGCAAGAAAATATCCTTACTTTTTTCACGAACTTGTTTATAATCATTCAAAAAATTATACGGCTCAATAGCAAGAAATTTTCGCATTTCATAAAAGCAAGTATTATATATTTTCATGTATTGTTGAAAATACTTCTGCTCAAAAGGAATACACAAGATATTGCTTTTTTCAATATCATTTTTTATATATTTCATTTCATATGCGATTATTTCCATGTTGTAATTTCCCTTCTGCAACCCCCGATTTGTCGTCTTTACCTGATAGCATTAAGACGCACTAAATTATTATAATTTGTTCTTCCACATTGAGAACCCTTGTGTTTAACAACCTGCCTGGACAAAGCGCAGTCCCAGAATGCTCCCCCCCATGAATGACCGACCAAATACACCGAACTTTGATGAAACCGCAGCCCTTTCTCCCAAGAGTTAACAACAGTGTAGTTCCATGGAGGCCTGTTTTTTGAAGAAGACGCTTTCATTCCATTGTTTATAATATCTTCTTGGGATATTGGCTTATCTATGAATCATTCCGCTTTTCTCTATTTTATTCCAACGTTTGAATACAATTATTTCCGCATCAGTTCCATAGCCGCTGTACTCAGATACCATGAGATATTTCTCATCAGCGATAATTCCATAACATCTGTCGCTGTCCTTTTTATGAAGCTGATTCCCTAAATAAATCCTGTTATCATCCCAAAACTTTACGGTCTGGCCGTTTGGAAGGGTATATTCAATGTTCGCAAAGGAACCTTTCAGCGCATTCAGCTCTGTTACTTCTTCCATATCTGGAATCTGCAGCGTATTGAAGGCCACAATCAGCTTTTCTTTTAATTCGCTTAACGATGTTTTCCCTTTTTTACAGCACTGTGCAACAAGGCATTCTGCCCCAAAAGGCTGCCCTTCTGTTGCTGCACATCCGTTACAAGTGCTGCATAATTCACAGTTCGTACAATCAATTCCGCAGATAGATTTCATTCTGTTTTCCTCCTCAAATTCTCTTTTTTACAGCTTCCTTATGGAAAAAAATATATACCCTTTCCCGGTCTTTGGACAGGTAAAATCATGGACGGCACCAACCAGAGCAATACCATTGCCCTTCATATATCGGATTACTTCTGAAAAGGTATTATCATTTTCACGTTCCACATAAATATACTCATAGCCGGGTATCACCCACTTTGTCCAGCCATCGGGGGCTTTTGCATCCTCATTACACTCCACCCCTGCAAGGTAAAATCCTTTCTGAAAGCCCTCCCAGGGCTGGAAGGAACAGGAAAAGTCAGACATTGCGCCCCATATTCCGCTGATGTTCCCATCTTCATCTTTCTTTGCCAGATGTGCGATTTCTCCAAAATTGGAATTCGCCTCATCCCATAACTTCTGAATAAAGCCGGCTCCGTCCGTTGTCGCCCCTTCTTTTCCGATGACAACAAAGGATTCTTTTTCACATGTTTCGATTTTCATTGATTTGTTACTCCCTTCGCTTTATGTTTCATTTCATTTTAAAGGCTCGTTCTTTTTCTCGTTTTGGATATATTTATCATAGCGGCACTGCTCAATGACTGTGTGTCCCAGTAATGTAATTGCCCTTGCCGGACAGGAACTGATGCACCGGTAACACATCGTACAGTGTTTTCCGGCAGCCGCTTTTCCATTTTTCAGGGTAAGGTTGTCGGCCGGGCAGAGCCGGGTACAAAGCCCGCAGCCTGTACAGGCATTACTGATTTTTAATTGATCCGAGTAACTTTTGGTTTTGCTGTAGTACCACAAACGCTGGCAGAGTAATCCGGCGATTCGGTTATAAAGATGCAGGCCGTTTTTGGGATACCTGCCTTTCCTGATTTCCTCTGCACATTTCTCAATCTTTCTGTCTGCTTTCCGGATGATTTCCCGGTTCTCCTGAAAGGTTTTTTTCAGCAGCTTTACATCGCAGACAGAATCAGGCATACGGATATGGAAACCGCCAACGATTTCCGCACCATACTTTTTGAGCAGCCGTGCCGAGCAGCCTGCGCCGTCTCCGCTGAACAATCCCATAGTGGCAACGCAAAGTATTTTTTTACCCTTCCAAAGATCCGGATGGCTTTTGATAAAATCTTTTACCATGACAGGAACGTTTGAAAATTGAACAGGATATGCAAAAACGATAAAGTCATGCTGTGATAATAAATGTACCGCGTCTTTCTGCTCCATCGGAACTGCCTGCGCAGTTTTATCCAGTAAAAAAAGCAGCTTTTTGATACAATGTTCTGTGTTTCCCGTTCCGCTTAAATAGATACCTGTCATATTTTTTCCCTTTCAAAATTGGAGTAATGACCACGTCCCTGCACCATGGTTTCTGATTTTATCCTCTTCTGTCAATTTTACTGCCATTGACCGATTTTGGGAAGGGCTGAAAACAAATGTCTTCTCAAAACCGGTCAATGGAGCAATAATAAATTAAGTTCATTCTTTTTTAAGATGTTTTAGAGGCTTTTTAGAGACTACTCTGATAAAATGGACAAAAATCCGCAGAAATATCGGATAAACTGTGGATTGAATTTTATATGAGAGGAGAGCAACATGAAAAGGAAAACAGGAAAAATGATCTTATTGACAGGGGTGCTGTGCATCCTGAGCCTTGCGGTATGTGCCTGTGGAAAGACGGAGGAAGCATCAGATACCCCTGAACCACAGGTGGTTCAGGGCGAGCCGATCCCGGAGGATGATACGGAGGACGATGCTTCTGCTCCGGAACCGGAAGCGGATGCAGAAGGAACCGACACCGGGAATGAACCGGAGTCACCGGAAGTCTCACCGGAACCGCAATCTGGTGAAAGCAGCAGTCAGGGAACAGACAGCGCACAGAAAGAACAGCCGGAAGCACAAAGTCAAAGTACGTCTGGCATATCTGCAGAATGGGTGGACAGTACTCCCAATCTGGAAGGGGATATCAAAGAGCTGAAGGATGGGCAGCTTACCGTGGTAGAGGCCATTACAGAAAAATCAGATAATGGCGGTGATATCATAGTGGTTCCCGGAAGCGAGGATGATTCTGAGTTTAATAAGATTTCAGTTACATACGATGAAAATACCCTGTTTGCTATACAAACGATCTATGATGGAGGGGCCGGATCTGAAATGTCAGAGGCAACAGCGGCAGACCTGGCATCCGGCCAGTTCATTCGGGTATGGGGAAGTCCTTCCGGTAGCGGACTGAAAGCAACCCAGATTTGTATTGTAAAAGTGATCTGAACCATTGCCTGCCCTCTTTTGATAAGGAGAAAACCCTTGTCAGGAGAGGGCTGTTTTTGTAATTTGTATATTGTCAATACCCCAAAGGAATAAAATGCAGGAGTAAGTATGGTGCAAAAGAGAAGACAGCCAGCCTGGAAGACAGAGAATCAGAGAAAAAGAAGCAAGAAGATTGCCAGAAAGAGGCGTAGGGTCATAGCCTATACCGTCCGGGGAATCATGGCGGCTGTTCTGGCAGTTATGATTCTGCTGATGATCTGTGGCTGTTTGTATATCCGGGATTTTTTCCGCAGGAATGAGAATGAGAGCAGCACCCAAAAGGCGGATGTTGTTCGGGAAACAATATCCGGTGTAGAGGAAGATGAATTGGACGCAGACCTTTCGGGGGAAGAAAACCATATGGTTGTCCTGGATGCCGGACACGGCGGGGAAGATGGGGGAACAGTGGAACAGGCGGCAACGGAGAAGGAGATCAACCTTGCTGTTGTCCTGAAATTAAAGGAACTGCTGGAGGAACAGGGCATCCGGGTGGTACTTACCAGGGATAAAGATATTTTTATGAAACTTGAGGAACGGGTACAGATTGCAAATGGGGAAAAGGCAGATCTTTTTATAAGCATTCACTGCAATTATTATGAAAAAGACAGTTCGATATATGGTCTGGAATGTTATTACTGCAAGAGCGGGGAGGAAGGGAAACATTATGCGGAAAAGATTATGGAAACAATAGAAGAGAGCAAAAATATTGTTTCAAGGAATGTAAAACCTGCCGATTACTATATTCTGAAGAATACAACAGTTCCTGCTGTATTGGTTGAAATAGGTTATCTTTCCAATTATAATGAAAGGAATCAGCTGATGTCAGAAGAGTATCAGGAGAAGCTTGCCGGAGAACTTGTGAAGGGGATTGTGAAAGGGATGGAGGAAAAGACAGGATAGTAGGTTCTGTTTCAGGGCTTCCCATAATCGGCCAATCGGAGGATAATAAAAGGAGCCGATAGTTCTGACGGTGAAGCGCAGTTTTACTGTGGCTTTTCTAATATAGACAGGTTTATAAAGGAGGATACCGATGGGGACATTTGAAAACAGGAAAACAAAGTATATACCAGTTGTGTTTTTCATCATTTTATTTTTGGCTGTGGCAGGCGTTCTGTTTGCTGTGTTTCTTTACAAAAATGATAAGGGTGGAAATATCCTTGTTGGGGCAAGCCCGGATACAAGTGCTTTTCAACTATATTATTATGACGGGGAAACGGTTATGGTCAGGACTCTGTATGACAGCAGTACGGAGAAGGAAGTGATTAAAAGGATCAATGATATTCCCCTCCAGGCGGCAGAGGAACAGGCCCTCTCCCAGATGGAGACTCCCTTCTTTGGAATCTGGATCAGCAGCGGGGAAGGGTATGACATTTCCGTGACGGCATCCGGTGGGGTCTGGCTTAGGAATGACGGGGCGGTTTATTATGGGGATACGGACCTCTCCTTTCTATGGAGAGAGATGGAAGGCAGTGATGAGGATACCTGGAATGTCCTTAACTTTCCCAATGCCGGGCATTTGTCCGTATATCACAGCTGTTTCCTGCTGAAAGCGGATGAGCTGCCTGCAGAGGGTACAGAGGGGATGTCTATGACTGTCCAGGACATCGGGACAAGTGAGATTACGGTATTGATTGCCAATAACAGCGGGGAAGAATTCACTTACGGGGAATACTTTTCCCTCCAGAAACAGATAGATGGCCAGTGGTACACAATGCCTGTCAGGGCGGATAATGTTGGCTTTCAGGATATTGCCCATATCCTTCCGGACGGGGAGAGTGCCAGCGAGACATATAATCTGGATATTTATGGCACGCTGGAGCCAGGGATGTACAGGCTTGTGGTGGAAACACTGAGCGCCGAGTTTCTGGTGGGGCATGGGAGGATGGCAGGAACAGAAGGGGAAGAAAAATAGATTTCAAGTACTGGGAGGACCTTAATGAACAAGAAATTTTTTGAACTGCCATTGGAAAAGCAGGAACGGATTATAAAAGCAGCATACATGGTGTTTGCCCATGACAATTACAAAAACGCATCCATGTCCAGGATTGCGGATGACGGCGGCATATCAAAGTCCCTGCTGTTCCATTATTTTCAAAATAAAAAAGATCTGTATTTATACCTCTGGAAGAATATCAACAGGATATCAAATGAAATAGAGCTGAAGTATTATTACAAAGAAATGTCAGACTTCTTTGAGGCAATGACCCGGAAGGTTCTGGCAAGATGTGAGTTTATGAGAACGGCTCCCGATGAATATTTATTCTCATTACGGGCCCTTTTTGCGGAAAACCCGGAAATCAGGGAGGCAACCGGGAAGTCGTATGATAAAACATATGAGGATGCGGCGGACAGGATGCTGGGGGATCTGGACCTTTCCGTATTTCGGCCAGGCGTTGACGTAAGGATGCTGTTAGAGGAGATTGACAGCTATCTGATGCGCTGTGTCTGGCAAATGCTTTCCTCTGGGAAGTTGGACCCGGACGGCCTGGAAAAGGATTTTTTGAAAAGGGTCGGGCAATGGAGAACAGCATATTTGAAGTAAACTGTGCTGTCCAGTGGGGGAAATGGAGGAACCATGGAAGGAGCTTCAAGAAAGTTTATAACAGCTTTAAAGGACAATGACCTTGCTGCTGTCAGAGAAGTGCCAAAAGCAGACCTGCACAACCATTTTGTCCTTGGGGGGAGCAGGATATATATATATGAGCAGAAGCAGATTCTCATTGAGCCGATCAAAAAGCCCCTGGCTTCCATGTGGGAAATGGATGGCTGGAACAGCAGATATATTGGTGAGAGATTCTCTGGCAGCAACATGCGCAAATTTCTTATAGAGGCAACTTTTGTCCAGGCAAAGCATGACGGCATTGCGATCTTGGAGATAGGGGAAGATGTCTGGGGGTTAAATGAGTTTTTCCATAATGACATTGTGGAACTGATAGAGACATTCCAGGAAATCAACGAGCGGATTGCGCCGGAGGTTTGCCTGCGGCTCCAGATCGGATTATCCAGGCATTGCCCTGTGGACTATCTGGAGGGCTGCCTGAAACATTTCTGGGGGTACCCGGAATTCTACTCCATTGAATTGTATGGGGATGAACTGGCACAGCCGATTGAAAATTTTATCCCCATATACAGGAGAGCAAAAGAAGAGGGGCTTTGCCTGAAAGCCCACATTGGTGAGTGGGGAACAGCAGAGGACGTTGTTCGCGGCGTGGAGGCATTGCGGCTTGATGAAGTGCATCATGGTATCGCGGCGGCGGAATCGGAGGAGGCCATACAGTTCCTAAAAGACAGGGGAATACGCCTTAACCTAACGCCCAGCAGCAACCTTTTGCTGGGGCGAATAAAGGAGATGGCGCACCACCCCATCCGGAGATTATACAGGGGCGGGTTAGACGTGACCATAAATTCGGATGATGTGTTGATTTTTGACAGTGACGTGTCAAAAGAATACATAAGACTTTTTGAGTCAGGATGCCTGAATGCAGAGGAACTGAATAAAATCCGGTTAAATGGGCTGAGGGAAATGCAATAGGAAGTATGAACAAGATCCGGGCATATTTTTCTGAAGACGCATATGCGATAAAAATCTCTAAAACACTTGCTTATGACGTAACGTAATGAGATATACTACGAGCAGGAGGTGAGACATGGACAAAAATAAAGCGATACCACAAGGCTATATGACTGTTGGCGAAGCCGCAAAAAAGATGGATGTTACTGTACGGACATTACAGCATTATGACAGGGAAGGGTTACTTTCCCCGTCTGCCATGAGCGAAGGAGGCCGCAGGCTATACACAGATAAAGATATGGTAAAACTACATCAGATCTTATCGCTCAAACATCTGGGGTTCTCCCTGGATGATATAAAGAACCGGCTGATTCCCCTTGATACACCGGCAGAAATCGCAGCTGTCTTGGCAGAGTGTCCAAAATCCTGTTTTCCGGTAGTGGATGGTGTTCTGTGAGACGGCGTACAGCCCTGCCACTTCCCGCTCCGTCTTTTCCAGATAGAACAGTTCGTTCAGCAGGGCCAGTTCTTCGGCAGAAAGGCTCTGCAATACATCCTGCAATTTCTCCAGCATGTCAGCCCTGACCGCCCTGTCCTCCACGGAATCATCCGATACGGCAAACTGCCAATCCTGCTCCACAAGCTGCTCATAGGACAATTCCCGGCTGGGGATGTACTGTATTTCCTGTATTTCCTGTGTTTCCGGGTTGACTTTTGTACGCCCTTTTTTCAGCTTCCCCATAAAATACCGCTCCTTGTCCTCGGCCCGGTAATATTCCCGGTATACTTCCCCGCTCACCTGCACGGGCTTCCCGTCTATGTATAAATAAAAATCTTTTTCCTGCATAGTTTCCCTCCGAAATTCTGAAATAAAATGGGTTCCAGAATCCCGGAGGCGGTGAACGACATCGGTGAAAACCGACACCGCACAGCAGGAAACGACATAAAAAAAGCCGCACCCGGAAGATACCAGGCACGGCGGGATAATTTTTGTATTTTATTGGTATTTCATAAATATGCGGGGAATTTTTTGTCGATAATAGAAGCGCCGCAATCCCCGTAAGGACTGCGGCGCTTCTATGTAGCTGTTTTGTTTCTGTTTCTTTCCCCGTATTTCCCAATATCTTCCCCTTACCGACGGGAAATAATATGAGTTCCTAAAGTTTTCGCTGATTTCCCTGCTTATTTGTAATAAAAGGAATTATAAAGGATGATATTGTCACAAGATAATCGCCGGGTTGTCAGAAGATAAGCAGATAACGCAGGTTGCGACAAAAAACGGCATAACCGCAAAGGTTACACCGTTTTTTATATTTACATTATATATTTTCAGTCCATCATTATAAATGACAATCTTTCTCCACTTCCGCTTTCACGGAAATCAGCAAACAAATGCAAGGACTCTTGATTTTTAATCATCATGCCGCAAGATATGAGATATGCCCCTGCTAATTTCTGCTCTTTCTAATAAGCGTTTCCACTTCCTCTATTTCTGGCATTACCTTCAACGCACCTTTTCTGGTAGTAATAATGGAAGCTGCCGCATTTGCAAAAGTCAGCATCTGTCTGAGTTTAACTTCGTCCATATTGTCAAGTCCATACTTCAATACATAGTGCAGGCAGCATCCACCAAAAGTATCTCCGGCGCCCGTAGTTTCAATCGTATTTTCCTGTAAAATCGGAGCCACTTCAACCCGCAGATTCTTATAGTAAGCCCTGCTTCCCTCCTTTCCCATAGAAAGGACAATCAAAGGAATCTCATACTGGCTTCTCAGCTTGTTAATCCCCGCATCATAATCTTCTTCTTCAGTAAACCACTGTATCTCATTATCCGAAATCTTAAGAATATCACATTGGGATAGCCCATATGCCACCTGTTTTCTAGCATCCTCTAAGGACTTCCACAAAGGCGGTCTCAGATTCGGATCAAAGGATATGATAGCTCCCCCCTCTTTTGCAATTTCAATTGCTTTTCTAGTTGCCTTTCGTACCGTATATAATCTTCACCCCATACGTCAAGGTAAAGTTGCTCATTTGTAAATACCCGTCCCGGACTGGCAGCAAGTACACAAAGCAACTTGAACTCATATCGAGAAAAATCTATTTCTTGTGAATTGACAAAAACTTTGTGATAATCCACATTGATGAACAAAGTCCCTCTTGAAATGGTATTAGATGACTGTTTCGTTTGATTCAGTTCCGTATAACGCCGTATCAATGCCAAGCCGCTGGCAATGGTTTCTTCCAGATAGTTCTCTGTCCATTTTATATATTCATCTGCTCCTGCTTTAATCGCTACTGTTTTCGTTGTGCTGTCATAACGCCGATTCACTACCAGAACGGGGGCTTTTGTCAGCCCCCGTATGAGTTCCAATGAAGATAGGTACTCCTGTCCATCTGAAAAAAATGATAACCAGCAGATAGTCCGTATCTCCTAAAAGTTCGCTGGTTGCCTCCCTGACATCCGTTACTGTACAGACAAATATACCCTCTTTCTGCCATCCTCCATGAAGATCGGTCAACTCCGGTCGTTCATAGCATACTATCAATATCCATCTTTCCATAATTCCATCTTCCGTTACACAGCAGACATTTCTATCCTGCTGCCTTTCCTAATACTTACACCAAAAAGAATAGTACCTTTGGAAATATCCTTAATGCCAGGAGTGAAGATGATGTCATTTACATTATCCTCATTCTATTCGGTCTACTTACAAGTCTCCAGTCCATATGCCTCAATATTTGTCACCGTTACCTTCCCTCCGCAGGCGCACATCCTTATCCCATTCTGTTCATTGCCCGCAAAGATATTATTCGAGTGATTATTCTGATAATCATCTGTAAATATCTCAAGCGAACTTTGGTCGGAGAAGATATGCACGTCCAGTTCCTTCTTTCCTGCCAGATACATTACACTATGGGATATCCCCACACTCCAGCCATCGCTGTTGTTCCGGTCTACAGATAACTCTGCGCGCCCGAAGTTAAAAGTACAAACCGTCTTCTTTCCTTCCCCACACCGCAGGTTAAGGAACAGCTTATCCGCATCTGTATTTTCAAGATTGATTCTGAACTTCAACTCAAAAGAAACCCCGTCTCCTGCCTGAATCTCCGCTTCTTCTTCACCTATGACCAATTTATCCTGACTGCTGCTATCGGTCCGAATGGATTCCAGTTCCTTGACTGGCACAAACTTAAGCGTTCCGTTGTCTGCCATCTGTACTTCTCTTACGATATTAAAGGAGCCGCACCAGCCTTCCTTATACGCCGGCCCCCAATCCTTCCAGAACGGCATCCAGTCCCAGCAGTTTGCCCATCCTACAATAAGCCTCCGGCCATCCGGCGCTACAAAGGACTGCGGGGCATAGTAATCATGGCCCCAATCGATCTCCCCGCTTACCTGATAGAAAAATTTGCCCGTCTCATAGTCAAAATCACCCACCATATATACTACGGTACGTTCTCCCGCTCCCATCGGCGACACCATCAGCACATATTTGTCTCCTATCTGGTAGAAATCCGGACACTCCCACATATACCCCCACTCGCCCCGGCTCTCCGCCAGGACATTGAAAAATGTCCAGTGGATCATATCATCTGAGCGGTACAAAAGTGCCTGCGCTTTGTGATCCCTGCTGGCGCCGCAGACCATATAGTAAGTATCCCCATGTTTCCACACCTTCGGGTCACGGAACAGATGCGCGGGAACTCCTTCCGGCGGCGTCAGCACAGGATTCCCCTCATATTTCTCAAAATGTATCCCGTCCTCGCTGTAAGCGATACACTGGGTCTGTTCAAATCCTTTCCCGTCATTCTTAACGCCTGTGTACATCAAAAACAGCCTGCCGTCATGTTCAATCGCGCTTCCCGAAAAGCAGCCGCCCCTCATATGGTCATCGTAAGGCTCGCTCGGTGCAAGGGCAAGCGGAAGGTACTCCCAGTGGAGCATATCGTCACTCACCGCGTGCCCCCAGTGCATATAATCCCAATGTCCGTAATAAGGATTATACTGATAAAAGAAGTGGTACTTTCCCTTGTAATAGATCAACCCGTTCGGGTCATTGATCCATCCGGTCTCACCCATAAAATGATATCTCTGGCGCATCTTCCCTTTTTTTACTGTTTCCCGGTTCTCGTCAATCGCCCGCTGGGCTCTCTCAATGTTATGTAGCATTATTTCCTTTGACATATAACACCTCCAAATTGTCTATTTATATCCATCACGGAGTTTCTTTGCAAATTCCGTGTTCAGCTTAGATTCACGCCTTGCCTTTTCTTCCTTAATGCGGAATTGTTCTTCCCTCGCCGGGGAATACTCCTCCCAGCGTTTTTCCCATGACTGTCTTGCCTCTTTCATCTCATCTGTAAGCTCCGGCATTTTTAAGTTCCTCTCAGGAAGTTTTGGCACATTCGGAAGCCTCTCTTCCAGCGGAAGAATCGTAATCTCATCTTTTGTCGGCAGTGTCTGGTACCAGTAAGCCGTGGAACTCCAGTCATCCGACAAATGGTTTGCATGTCCATGTTCTATCGTTACCCGAAGGCTCTTCTCAAAACGCACCGGATCTGTAATATGAAAACGGTAAGACACCTGAAAACCATCCGTATCACCTTCATGGACAATTGTCCCGAAAAACGGATACGCATTCCTCTGCATTCCCCATGCATGATTAAAATAGTCCTCCGTTCCCGTTCCATTAAGGCTGGGATATTCCTCTCCATCAATGAAAAACATATCATTTCCCTCGCCCCACCAGCTTCCCTGATAGTGCTTAACAGTCAGATTACATCCTACATAGTGTCCTGTTCCCTTTACATCCAGAACCGTATAATTCCCTTCGCCCTTGAAGTTTGTCACATTATTGACCTCAGGAGAGTTTGTCTGTACATCCGGTCCCCATCCATCGCAAGGATTCTCACGTCTCCAGCAGGAATGGAAATAAGCTGTATCTTCATCCAAAGGCTCTTTGTACATCTCATAATCAATGTTAAAATATAATATGAACGGAAGTTCATTCTCATTTACAATCTCAATTTTCGCCTTCTTATTAAACGGCATCGGGAAATAGCAGGATACGGAACACGGCGCGCCATATCTTCCTGCTTCCTCCGGTTTTAATGATACATTAAACGGCAGAGAACTGAAATTTCCCGGATAACAGTTTCCTATGCAGAAGAAATCCCCCAAAGGAGCCAGAACGCTCGGCGTATCCTGATCATCCCATGTAATTTTAATCAAAGCCTTTCTGTAATAAAATGGATCATAATCATCCCATATAACGCCAAGTGCAGGATGAATTTCCATAACCGGCGCTGCCGATGCGTTTAATACCGGATCAAGAATACTCGGAGCTTTCACCCTGCGGCATGAAGAAGTCATCCAGATATGGGTGATACACCCCGGCCCTTCCACCTCTCCAAGCACGATACTCTCTTTTGCCGGAATCTCCCAATAGTCCTGATTCTTGCCGCGCTGATCCCAGCTTGCGAGCCTTCCGTTTCTCGCTTTCTTAATTGTTGTCAAATCCTGAAATAACCCTGATACTTTACCCATAAATTTTCTCCTTTACTTTATTTTTTTGGTGTTAGTTTAAATATGGATTGGTGACCATTTTGCTTCTTTCAACATCAGGAAAATTCATAGTCTACAAATGCGTAAAACGCATACTGACCCATTTGTAAACTAACACCTTTTTATATACATATTTAATTTCAAACGTTGTCTGACAAATGGCTCTCTTTTGTGATGCAAATAAAATATCTGGTAGTACCAATGATGTTTTGTTCATTTGTCAGGTAACTCTTCTTACAAATTAACCCTTAACTGCTCCCGCAGTCATACCTTCCACAATATTTTTCTGGAAAATTCCATAGAATATCAATTCCGGTATAATAATCATAACACTGGATGCCACAATTCCACCGTAATCAACCGTATAAGTCCCTTTAAAAAACGATGCACCCATAGACAATGTATAATCAGAGACATCCCTCAGCATAACTGATGCAAACGGGAATTCATTCCAGATGTATAAAACATTGAAAATGACAACCGTAGCAATCACAGGCTTTGTCATAGGAAGTATAATTCTCACCATAAGATCCCATATATTACAACCGTCAATAACAGCCGCCTCATCTATCTCAACGGGCAGAGCTTTCAGATACCCTACAAGAAGCAAGGTATTGAAAGAAATAGAAGTCGCAATGTATGGAAAGATCAGCGCAATCTTCCCTCTGAATCCAAAAAACACATTAATCTTGTATACCGGAAACAACAGGATAAACGGGGATATAGACAGACCCATAATCAAAAATCCATAAAGTATCTTTCTCATTCTCTCGTTCTTAAATTCCATTCTCGCAAGGACAAAAGAACTGCAAAATGTAATGACTAACTCCGCAACCAATGAGATTACACATACAAAAATTGTATTTCCATACAGCCTCGGAAAATTAAGTGTCTCCATTGCATGCCGGTAATTATCAAAATTAAACGTCTTAGGCAATGATAACGGTGAGGATAATATCTCGGAATTTGTCTTAAATGAGAGAACCAGCATCCATAAAAACGGAAACACAACCATGAATGTGATAAACACCATCAATATATACTGGACTGTCTTTTTTCTCTTACTTACCATAGTCCTTAACGCTCCCTTTCCTTTGTTACTGTACTGTAAATTGCCGTAATTAACAGTGACAGTAAAAACGTAACCATTGCAAGCGACATCCCGTATCCATAATCACTGCTGGAAAATGTCATAGAATAACTATATGTTACCAATGTTTCGGACAGGTGGTTCGGGCCTCCTCCGGTCGTCTGCTGTACAATCTCAAATATTTTAAACACTCCGGTGATAATCAGCACGGCTACCGTAGACATGGTTGTGCGCATCATCGGAATAATCACATACCTGACTTCCTGTACTGCGCTGGCACCGTCAATCTTAACGGCTTCCAGAACATCTCCCGGAATCATCTTAAGCCCTGCGATAAATATGGTCACAAGATATCCTAACTGCTGCCAAAAATATATAATCGCAATGCTATAGGGTGACAATGTATCTCCACCAATCCACTTCTGTTTAAGCCCCTCTGCTCCGATTGCATCCAACACATTATTGATGATACCGATATTCGGGTCCAGAATATATACCCAGATAATACCTACAATAATCGGCGCTATAATTGCCGGCGAAAAAATAAGCGCTTTTGAAAAATCAACAGCTTTTAATCTTTTGTTCAGCAACAGAGCAATCAAAAACGACAATGAAATCAGCAGAACAAATGCCAATACAAACATAACCATTGTGTTTTTAAAGGAAATCCAGAATATTTCATCCTGAAAGAGCCTTACATAATTTTTCAATCCGATAAATTTAGCCTGCCCGATTCCCGAATATTTTGTAAAACTATATCTTGCCGCCACCACAATCGGCAGCATAATAAAAATACTATAAATAAGAAGTGTCGGAATCATAAGACCTATCTTATATCTTTTCTTACTTAACCAATGCATATATTTTCCCCCGTCTTTCTTATGCTCTTACCCGCAGTTTCTTCCCGGCACCGTGCAAATCACCGGTGCCGGAATATTCTTATCAGCAATTATTGGCTATTAGCTAAGGCTGCATCAATCTTATCAAGAGCCTCTGTTGGCTGATATGTTCCCTGAAGCACACCGAAGATACCATCATACAATGCTTCCTGAACTGCGGAAGATACCGTAAGGTCTGGCGCTGCCTCCGGACTTCCCCATCCGTTTGCAAGAGCTTCAATCATAGCATTCATAGAATACTGTGTGCCGGAAGCCGTTACTCCTTCATAGCTTGTAGCCGGGAAAATAGAGCCTTTATAGGAAATCATTGCTGCCTCTTCTCCATAATAGAATTTCAGGAATTCATAGACACCTTCTTTCAAATTTTCATCATCTGCAACAGCCGCACTAACACCGATTGGCGCTGACGGAACCTTCATAACAATTTCCTGATTGCTCTGTGTATCAGTAAATCTCGGTCCCCACCAAAATCCAATCTTATCTCCAATGTTCTCATCAAATTCTCCACAATCCCACTGCCCGGTTCCAAACATTGCTGCATGTCCCTCATTAAATAACTGCTTCGCGTCAAAATACTCGATCGTAGCCATATTCTCCGGAAACGCACCTGCATCTTTCATACCTTGAAGTTTCTCAAAGCAAGCGGTAAGTTCTTTATTATTGAATTTATCACTACCATTCAAAATGTTTTCAATATTATCTGCCCATCCATATCTTGCAAGAAACTCATTGAACTCCCACATCGCAAATGCACTGTTCTTGCTTCCGATCGCAAGCGGTGTAATCCCGCTTTCTTTCAGCTTCCCGATCATCTCAATAAATTCTTCGTATGTAGTCTCGTCTGTCGGATACGCAACCTCTGCTTTATCAAACAGTTCTTTGTTATAGAAAATACCTTGTACGTTACACTGATACGGAAGTCCGAACTGTCCATTATCATCCTTAAAGGCTGCTTCCATACCACCAAGAGCTGCTTTAACATCTGCATTTTCATCAAGGAATTCTGTCAAATCCAACAAAACGCCTGCTTCGCTATACTCTGAAGTCTCTGAGCCTTCAATCCAGAAAATCTGGGGCAATGTTCCGTCTTCAGCTTTCAATTTCATATTCTTTGAATGAGTCTCTGTATCTGCCGCTTCAAATTCTACTTTATATTTTCCCTCATTTGCTTGATTAAAGGCTTCAACGATATTATATGTAACCGATTCCTGTTCAGCCGGATTTGCTACATGGATACCGAACTTAATAACTATCGCACCACTTTCGTCGGTCTTAACTTCTTCTGCCCCTCCTCCTGAGCAGCCTGTCAGCAAGCCAAGCGTCATCATTCCGATTGTTACTGCTGACAGTAATCTTTTGAAATTTTTGTTCTTCATACTTTCCTCCTTCTTTTATACAGTACATTGCTTGTTGTGGAACCCGTTCCATATGCGCTAAAAAAAAGAGTGTCATTCTCTGCGGAACCCATTCCACATTCACTAAAAAGTTTGTAATCTGCCCGGCGCGGAACCCGTTCCATATGCACTAAAAAAAGAGTGCCATTCTCTGCGGAACCCATTCCACATTCATTAAAAAGTTTGTAATCCACCCAGCATGGAACCCGTTCCATACTGGGTAAAAAATAAAATCTAAAAGAAGCGCCTCTTTGATTTATCCAGTTTCCATTCTATTACTCTTTTCCGGCTTTGTCAATCAATTTTTACAATTATTTTAAGCCTTGTTATTTTTATTTGAAAAATATGATTTGTCAAATAACTGTTGTATCCCCTTTTCTTAATTCTACATCCAGTACTACATTTTTATCTTGATAGATTCTGCCGCCAATCAACCTATGAATCAAATGGACAGATTCCTTTGCCAGACCTTCTATTGGCTGTACAACTGCAGTCATCCTCGGTTCTACCACTTCTGTTATATAGGTTCCGTCATATGATACGAACTTAACGTCTCCTGGAACTTTCCTGTGGCTACGTATCGTCTCATTCATGCACTCAATCGCCGGACCGTCACCTCCAAAAACGCCGTCAAATTCAATTCCTTTTGAGAATACGTCTTTAACGATTTTCCTATAATATCCGAAATCAAACCGGTTCCACTCCAACTCATAACAAGTCGTAGAAATGTTATGCTCCTTCATAACACGCTCAAATTCGTAATGCCTCTCAAGATAAGGTGACTCAACCTCCGTTCCCCCCTTAAAATGCAGGATTTTCTTACAGCCGTTGGCAATCAGTGTCTCTGCTGCCAGCCGTCCTCCTTTTTTATGATCAACCGAAACCACCGGTATATTTTCTCCCAGATAACGGTCAAGGGCAACAATAGGTTTTTGAATCTTTTTATACATCTCCACATCCAGAGTATGTACACCTGCGATAACCCCGTCCACAATATGACGCCTGAGCATATCGAGATACTCAAGTTCAGCATTACTTTCCTTTTCCGTATTACAAAGCATCATCTTAAATCCATATTTGTAAAGTTCCGCCTCGGCATAACCCACAAACTCCGAAAAAAAGGGATTTGAGATATTCGGGACAAGAACCGCTATGATCCCGGTCTTTTTATGATACAAATTCCTCGCCAGTTCATTGGGCGTATAGTCCAACTTCTTCATAGCTTCCTCAAGCTTTACTCTGGTTTCCTCAGATACATAACCACTTTCATTCAAAAATCTTGACACTGTCCCAACTCCTACACCCGCCTCTTTTGCAACATCTCTGATACTTGCCATGCATTTTTCCTCCTTTCCTTACAATTTTCTAATTCTATTTTAGAAGATTTTAAGCAAAAGTCAAACGAAACTTTAAGTATTTATTAGTCATAGATGTCAGTGGTTGTACCGAAACTTCTATTATACCGAGGCTTACGGAGCAGCCACTGTATTTCAACGATTTTTTAAGATAATTCGGTATAACATTTTCTCCAAGATCCGGCAATCTTGCTGGCGCCTCATCGAACAGATGCTCAAACTCGGTATAATACTTCTCGCACAAAAACAGCGTATCCATGATAATAGACAGGGCAGACAGGATAATGTCTGACTATTATCAAAGGAGGGTGTGTTAATGTCGCCCTTTTTCAAGGATATGGCGGTATCAAATGCTTTAAAGCATTGGGAGGTATCGCTGTGTCCTTATTTATTTTTCAACTTTCTGAACCGTTAAAAAAAGCCCGCCCCCTTGGAAGGATAATTACGGCACTCAACATGAAATAATTCAGCCCGAAAACAACAATGTACTTTCATGCGCCCGAATGGCTCTATGCTGTCCGGGCGCATTTCTGTTTCTATGGAACAGCCTCGGGCCAATCTGGCCCGAAGCCCGGCCCCGGTGCCGTTCCCCACCGCCTCCGTTCCGGTAACTCATTCACCAAACACCGAAACGGAGGTAAACATGGCTATCATCAATCTTCGGGATTTTTACCCGTATTATACAATGGATTCTTTCATCGAAGTGCCTGACGAGGTAGCGGAGGCAATGGCAGAGTTTGACCGCAAGGAGGCAGCCTACCGTCTGCGTACATACCGCCACAAGGCCTATTATTCCCTTGACCGGGAGGATGGCATTGAGCACTCGGTCTTGTTCATTGCTCTTTCTCCATGTGAAATTTACGAGCGCAAAGTCACCATGCAAGAACTCCATGCGGCCATTTCCAGTCTGCCCGACAAACAGGCCAAACGTATCTACGCCCATTTCGTCCTCGGCATGAGCAAGACCGACATTGCCAGGGCCGAAGGCGTGGACGAAAAGGTGGTGCGCCTGGCAATCGAGCGCGGGCTTCGGAACATGGAAAAATTTTTAAAAAATAATTTCTAAGGTGTACCGAAAAAGCCTGAAAAATGAAATGGTATATGAAAGGCGGAGGCGCCCCGGGACAAACTGGCCCGAAGCGTGGACGGACCTTTCCGGCAGATTGAAAACTGAATAGAAAGATACCCGGATACGAAGGGTGGATGTGCCAGGCGACAGGCCCGCCGTGACTTCCGTTTCCATTGTGGTTTTCACTTTGGGGGCGGGAATAGCGATAAAGCCCATGCCGCAGGCGGGGCCATGGCTGGCTCCGCCGGATAAGGCACAGAACCCGGATACTTGCGTTCAGTCACAGTCCGAGCGCCACCGCGGCCCTGCAAGCCGTGAGCCGTCGCAGGCAATGAGGACGCCTTGCCATAAGAATGGGGAGAGTTGAGACACTATGGGGTGGACAAGCCTACACCCGTCCGGGGAATCTGTTTTACAAAAACCATCGGGGAGCCGCCCGCTCTCACTGTCTTGTGACAGGCCAACTAAAACGGTGCGGCTCCCTGAACTTTTTTGAAAGGAAATGTAGATCATGGAGAAATCTTTGCAGGAAATCCAGGACATGCTGACAGACAGATGGAGCAATAACGCCTGCCGCGGTTATATTATCAAGGCGATGGAAAGCTGCGGCTATAAGTCAAAGGACATCTGGGAGGTTCTTATGGAACTGTACGAAGTGTTTGACTTCTGCTCCGTGGAGGAAGCGGCGGCCTATTATGAACACTGGCAGCCCTGACCCCGGGCCAAGCTGGCCCGAAGCGTGGAGAAAGACGAAGGGGCAGCGCTCTTTGCCGGGCGCTGACTTTTCGTGTTTCCCCACAGGACAAGAGGGAAACGGAAGGCTTCAACCCCGATTCGGAAAGGAGGCCCAGATGGTACAATCTGTAACCTACCAGAGAGAAACAAGGACCGTCCCCTTCCAGGGAAAGACTATTGTGCTGGAAAGCCTTACCCCGGTGCTTTCCCCGAAAGAGAAGGAAAGACGGAAAAAAGAGATTGAGCGCTGTCTGTATGACGTGTTCAGCAAGTACCGCCAGAGCCGGTGCTGACCCCGACAACATTGCCCTCCGGGGCTATCAATGGTATAATATACTTGTAAGGTTGGTAGCTCCATTCCCATAGGAAAGGAGCCTACAATGAACACTACAAGCTGGACCGGATCAGCCGCTCCATTCTGGATTTTGCGAACATGATGGAGCTGTTCCAGGAGTATGACGTGGAGTTCGTTTCCTCCACGGAAAAGTTCGACACCTCCACCCCAATGGGGCGGGCCATGCTGAATATCTGCATTGTGTTCGCCCAGCTGGAACGGGAGACCATCCAGAAGCGCGTCACGGACGCCTACTATTCCCGGTGCCTGAAAGGCTTCCATATGAGCGGCCAGGCCCCCTACGGCTTCCGGCTGGAGCCGACCACGGTTGAGGGCATCCGCACAAAAATGATGGTGCCCGACCCGGCAGCCGCCGACCATGTACGCCTGATGTTTGAGATGTACGCCGAGCCCGGGACCTCCTTCGGGGACATCAGCCGGTACTTTGAGGAAAACGACATCAAAGTTCACGGGAAATCGCTGTTCCGTCCCTTCCTCTCCCAGCTGCTCCGCAACCCGGTATATGCGCAGGCAGACCTGGAATTGTATGAGTTCTTCAAAAGCTAGGGGGCGGCAGTCGTCAATGACGCCGCCGACTTCGCCGGGACAAACGGCTGCTATCTCTACCAGGGGCGGGACGTGAAGGAGGACAAGGACAGGAGCCTGAAAGACCAGATACTTGTTATCGCTCCCCATGAAGGGCTGGTTTCTTCTGACACCTGGCTGAAATGCCGAAAAAAGCTCATGGCGAACATCACCTTCCAGAACGGGAGGAAGGCCCGGAACACATGGCTGGCCGGTAAAGTGAAATGCGGAAAATGCGGCTATGCTTTAAAAGTCACCCGCAACCCTTCTGGCTATGAATACCTCCGGTGCAATAAACGGTCCGACCACAAGGGCTGTCCGGGGTGCGGCACTCTCCGAAAGGCAGAATTTGAACAGTTCATTTTCACGGCTATGGGAGAGAAATTCCGGGATTTCAAACACCTCCGGGGCGGTGAGGAAAAGGCCAATCCGAAATTGACCGCCTATCAAGTGGAGCTGGCACAGGTAGAGGCGGAAATTGAAAAGCTCCTTGATACGCTGACCGGGGCAAACGCCACCCTGCTTGCCTACGCCAACAAGAAAATCGAGGAACTGGACACGCGCCGCCAGAAAATCACAAAGGCGATTGCCGATTTATCCGTGGAGACCATTTCCCAGCAGCAGATTGATTTGCTGTCCGGCTATCTGGACGACTGGGAGAATATCAGTTTTGAGGATAAGAGGAAAGCCACGGATGGCTTGATTTCATCAATCAGCGCAACCAGCGAGTATGTAAAAATAGAGTGGAAAATCTGACTTTTCCACTCTGCATATCTGAAACATTTCTTTATATCGTTTGTAGCCCCTTGTACACTGATGTTTACATACGATGAAAATACCCTGTTTGCTATACAAACGATCTATGATGGAGGGGCCAGATCTGAAATGTCAGAGGCAACAGCGGTGGACCTGGCATCCGGCCAGTTCATTCGGGTATGGGGAAGTCCTTCCGGCAGCGGACTGAAAGCAACCCAGATTTGTATTGTAAAAGTGGTCTGAACCATTGCCTGCCCTCTTTTGATAAGGAGAAAACCCTTGTCAGGAGAGGGCAGTTTTTCTTAAATAAAACCTTTATTGCCTGCATTTCTTTGATAAATCTAGCATGTCTTAAAAAATTTTGCAAAAAGGTCGCCTTTCGTCTTCCGATTGCGTGTCATAAGTATAACAGCATCCAGCCAAAGGATACCCGGAAAGATTTTCGGGCACGGATGTAGTTCGCAGAGACATCTTCTTGTCCGGCATAAGACGGGCAAGAAGCATCGGGCGTCCGACCGATGTGGAAAACCGGACAACAACGGACTTACAAGTAAGCTTGACGTCTGCTGTTATCCAATTTTCCCCGCCCTGCGAACGGTAACGGGAATTCTTCCAGGTCCAGGTATTTTGAGCGATGGATGTGGAACAGGAAGGAGATGGAAAGATATGGACCTGGAAGCGGCAGTAAGGAAACACGGCGAGATGCTGTACCGGAGGAAAACAGCAAGAATCCCGTATTGCCCCCATTATCTGCTGAAGCGCAGACGATAGATTATAAGGGGAGCATACCGATTGACTATCTCACGGCATCTGCGGACGCCGTCTATTTAGTAAGCAGGGATCAGGACGGGGACTCGAAATCCTGAAAATGAAGCCAGGGGAGGCTGACGGGGAGACCCTGCCAGTGACGGCGCCGGATGGGATGGTGTTTTCCGTCATGACCACAGACGAACAGGGGAACCTGTATGTGGTGGCGGAGGATAGGTGCATTGGGGTAGTGATAAGGGATGATGAGTTTGACTCCCCTACAGAACACTGTGAAGTATGGAGGATCAGCCCGTTTGGTGAGGTGATGGCAAAACTGGACGTTTCCAAATATATCAAGAAGGAGGTCTTCTCCCCTCGTATAATCGCAGTGTCAGGAAATGGGGATATTTACCTTTCCACACAGGAGAATGGGACAGCAGTGCCGGCCTTTGATGCGGAAGGGAACTTCCTGAATAATATACGGTAGTCCTGGATGCCGGACACGGCGGGGAGGCTGGAGGAACCGTGGAGCAGACGGCCATGGAAAAGGAGACCAATCTGGCTGTTGTGTTGAAAATGAGAGAACTGCTGGAGAACCAGGGCTTCCCAGATTTGGTCAATAGAGCGATAATAAAAGAAACTACCAGAAAGGAAACGATCAGTGGGTTGTGGTCAGGACGCTGTATGACAGCGGTACGGAGAAGGAAGTGATTAAAAAAATCAGTGGTATCCCCCTCCAGGCAGCAGAGGAAGATGCCCTCTCCCGGATGGAGCCTCCTTTTTACGGGTTCTGGATCAGCGGTCAGGATGGCTTTGATATTTCCGTGGCGGCCTCCAGCGGTGTCTGACTTAAAAATGACGGGGCGTTTATCGTCATACCATACTATTTTCCTTCTGAAAGCGGATGAACAGACAGCAGAAAGCCCGGAGGGTCTGACTATGACGGTGGAGGACATCGGGACAAGTGAGATTACGGTACGGATTGCCAATAACAGCGGGGAAGAATTTTCTTACGAGGAATACTTTTCCCTTCAGAAGCAGATAGACGGCCAGTGGTATACGATACCGGTAAGGGAGGATAACGTAGGATTCCAGGATATCGCCCATATCCTTCCGGATGGGGAGAGCGTCAGTGAAACCTATAACCTTGACCTGTACGGCACGCTGGAACCGGGGATATACCGGCTGGTGATGAAAATGTTGAGCGCTGAGTTTCTGGTGGGCCATGGGAGGGTGGCAGGAACAGAAGGGGAATAAACGCTGTTAAAAACAGCATGGAGAAGGGATGTAACAGAAAATGCAAAGTCCTTAAAGGAGGGACATTCGACATATGATATGTGTTGGATGTCCTGTTTTTGTTTAATAACTTCATTGAGATATATGAGAAAATATCTCATATATCGTTTACAAAACTAAAAAAATGAGTATAATAGATATTGAAAGACATATAAACTGGAGGGAAAAAGAGATGCTGTGCCAATTTACAGTGAAAAATTATAAAAGCATTCGGGATGAAATGACCTTTGATATGCAGGCAGCTGCTATTTCTGAACATGAAAATAATATAATTCGTGATAAAGATGGAGAATTGTTTTTGCCGATTTCTGCAATATATGGGCCAAATGGAGGTGGAAAGTCAAACGTATTGGAGGCAATGCATACTTTGGCTTCAAAAGTACTTCGTCCATTATATGCAACTGGTGATAAGGAGGAACGTATATTTCTTCAGAAAAGGCTGCTTATCGAACCTTTTGCATTCTCAAAAAAAACGAAAAGCCAGCCAACAGAGTTTGAAATTTTTTTCCGTACAGAAATTGCGGAGTATCGGTATAAACTCCATATCATGAAGGATGTTGTAAATTATGAAAGTTTGGACCGTGTAAAATTGGACACGGGACGACGTTCAGCGCTTTTCGAACGGGATACGGAAGAAATTTCTTTAAAAGGTGTATTTTCCAAACTGAAAGCCAGTGAGGACTTGTCCGCGACATTACCGTTGCTGTCTTATCTTGGGATCACTTATAAAAAAAATGAGGTAGTAAAAGATGTTCTGGATTGGTTTGAATACGGAATTGATTTTTTAAACTATGGTAATCCGATTGAAGAACTTCGTATGGCAGTATCAAATTCAGAGGATGTGAAGCAGCTTATGCTTGACATGATACAGGAAATGGATCTGGATATCGTGGATTTTCGTGTAGTTGAGGATGAAAATGACAGAATCGATGTGTATACAAAGCATTTGGTGGATGGCTATGAGACGGAGTTAAACTTACTGGAAGAATCCAGCGGGACAAGGAAATTATTTGGTTTAATGCCATTTATTGCTGGATGTTTACTTACGGGAACCGTTTTGGTTATTGATGAACTGGATGCAAAGATACATCCTGTTTTGCTGCGTCATATTATTATGATGTTTAATGATATGAGTATTAATAAAAAGAAAGCACAATTAATCTTCACATCCCATGATCTGTCTACAATGAACAATGAAGTGTTTCGAAGGGATGAAATCTGGTTCGTGGCAAAAGGGAATGCTCAAAACTCTAAATTGTATTCATTGGTGGAATTTAAGAACGAAAAAGGCGAATCTGTTCGTAAGGATGCCAAATTCGATAAGCAATATCTGGAAGGAAAATATGGCGCTGATCCGTATCTCAAAAGAATTATAGATTGGGGGAAGGTCAATGCCTAAAAAAGCCGGAATGGAGAAGTGGAAAAAGAAGCGCTGTCAGGAGTATCTGGAAATGAAGCAGTACAGATACTATATCTTCTGCGAGGGGCAGCAGACAGAACCTCTGTATTTTATGGGATTCAAAAAGCTGATTGAAGATAATCCGATTTATAAGGATATGGTTCTAATTGAAATAGAACCCTGTCAGGCAGAAACGATGCGAGTAATCGGAATGGCGGAAAGATATGTAAAGAAGAACAAAATCCAAAAGGGCCAGATTTGGTGCGTTTATGATAAAGACAGCTTTCCGGCAGATGATTTTAATGGTGTTGTCAATCGGGCAGAGAACTTAAATAAAGAAAGTTCTCAACTTCAATATCATACAGCATGGAGTAATGAATGTATTGAGTTCTGGTTTCTTTTGCATTTTGCATATTATACAGCGAATAATCACCGGGGGGAATACATAGCATTTCTGAATGATCAATTCAGGGAATTGGGGATTGGAAAATATCAGAAAAATATGAAAGATATTTTTGATATTTTGACGGAAAAAGGAAATCCAAAGCTGGCAATTCGATATGCCAAACGTATCATAAACGATGGTAAAAGTAAGACACCAGCAGAAATTGCGCCGGGAACGAAGGTGTATGAGTTGGTGGAAGAACTGGTTAAGTATTTGCCGGAGCATGTTGCACAGAGATTTAAGGAAGCTTGCAATTAAAGGGGGAGAGTATTTGGATACATCAGTAAAAAACAAAAAACTACGAACTTTGCCTTGGTATGCTTTACTTGATATTGCAGTAAAAAAGGGAATAGAAGAAAAAGAAGTTAACGGAAAGGAAAAGAATACAATAATAGATAAGATATTATCTTATGGGATCCTTTCGGATGAGGAAATAGAGCAATATGTAAATGATTATATTTATGGTGACCGAGTAACGTTTACGTTATGGACATTTCAATCATCGTTGAAAGATTCAGATTATGGTATTGTTAATTCCCTGGAAAATGTGGAGGAGGAATATCTTTCTGTTTCTGGATATAGAAAATTAAAAATTTTATCTGTAAAAGAATATGAGGACCGTACAGAAGTTTTATATGTTTATAGCAAAGAATATACTTATGTTAATGAGGATGGGCAAAATGCCAGTGTATGGGAACAACATAGAGGATGCTTATGGATTGGAAAGGCATCAACATATCTTGCCTGCATTAGTAAACATGAGAAAATGACGGCTTTTATGACAAAATACATTGCTGATTTATTTAAAAACCCGGTAACACAAATAAAGCCCCCAAAATCAGCAATTGACAAATGCACAAATTCTAAGGCCATAAGCAGAATTGTGTTGCAGGGAAAAGGTGGAGAGAAAACAATTGTGTCAAGAGCTGGGGGAATTACGCCTGATCAAGAAGAAGAGATTAGCAGAATTCGTTCTGAGAGAATTGATACATCTGGGAGTTTTATCTCGGCAATTACCGAGAATATTGATGCTACGATTAAATATAATGTTAGAAACGGCAGTATTGGAATTTATAAACATTTGCCAGCTTCTGTTCTGTTTGAGTGGTCTGAAAATTCGATTAAAATTATTTTGGAGGAAATTGAAAAATTAAAAGGGAAGCCAGCTGAAGAAATTTTTAAAGAAGTAGGACAGGAAATAAAATGGACAGGGGCAAGCGGAATTGAAATTACGCAACTGAATTGGTATTTGACACAAATTATAGCTTCTCTTGATAGAGACGAGTATGAGTTCCAGATTCCGGTAGATAAATTATCGGTATTGGATAATAGTAAATGGTTTATCAAGTTTCCGAGAATATATTGCAAAACTTGTGATTCTTATGAGACTCCATATTGCACTGAATGTGGAACAGAGTTGAAGATGGGAAGGGGGATAATAAAAGAATGTGAGTGTGGGGCACCCTTAAAAATTAAATGTGCGGATGGTCATGATACTTGTGAGATTGTAAATTGGTATGTTCCAAGATCTATATTGGTAAGTATGATCAATAAAAATATTCAGAAAATATTTAAAGACTATTCTTTAGAATATAATATCTGCATTGTAGGCGATATGGGATATATTGTTAATGGAACAGAGAATTTGCAAACAGAAGTTGAAATTCCATTTGCAGCAATAGAATGCTTTAAACATGATTCAGTGGCCCTTACACATAGAGTGAAAGCTTATGCGGTAAATATGAATGAGAAATGTGGTTCTGGAACCTGTTCATATGCAAAAATTGAAAAATGTACTGAAAATGATGGAATGGCATGTTTACCTAAAGTTTTTTATACCATTTTACCAGGCTATCGTCCACAACCTCACAAAGGCATGGAGTATGGGGATGTTGCTGCGGAAGTGAAAATTGGAAATAAAGCATATGATTTAAAGGGTATCATAAAAAAGAATAGTGAAAACCGACCTAGAAAATCTGTTAATGATGATGAAAAAATAAGAAAACCACTATTATCAACATCAGGAGAAGGGCAGGAGATAATTCGTCAGTTTGTGGAGCAGGGAATGATAGATGCTCGTTGTCAAATAATAGCAGTAGTCATTCCGCAATATATTGATGCAGGATTTAAAGGAACTTTGAGACACTTGGCAAGGTTGTCTGGAAAGAAAGTAACATTTATTGAATTGGACGAGTTATCCGAGCTGATTTCAATTAACAAAAAAATATTGGTATCATAATGCAATAGGAACCTTTGGAAAAATCCAGAGGTTCTTATTGTTACTATACGCTGTTAAAGATTTGACGGAGGACTCGAAAATAAAGAAGTGGGAATGAAGTTTGTCTGTTCTGAAAAGGGCAAAAAAAGTCGAGTACATTTTCCGGCATGCTGTTATACTACTAAGACCAGGCCAAAGGCCAGAAAGGAGAACATCATGCCAGATCAGAATCATATCGTTATTCAGGGCTTATGCCAGAACAATCTGAAAAATATTTCCTTAAAGATACCAAAACAAAAGCTCGTTGTATTCACCGGGGTCTCCGGCTCCGGGAAATCCAGCATCGTGTTTGACACCATTGCGGCAGAGAGCCAGCGCCAGATGAACGAGACCTACAGCGCTTATGTCCGGGGCAGGCTCCCGAAGTATGAGAAACCAAAGGCGGAAAGAATCGAAAACCTTTCCCCCTCGGTCATCATTGACCAGAACCCACTTGGGGGCAACGCCCGTTCCACGGTGGGGACCATCAGCGACATGTATTCCGCCCTGCGGCTGCTCTACTCCCGGATCGGGGAACCCCATGTGGGAACACCCTCCTGCTTTTCCTTCAACAATCCGGGGGGCATGTGTCCGGAGTGTTCCGGATTGGGGAAGGTGATGACGCTGGACGTCCTTCCTCTTATAAAGGAAGATAAAAGCTGGAATGAGGGGATGGTGGAGCTGCCCACGTTCCGTGTGGGGAACTGGTACTGGAAGCAGTATACAGACAGCGGCCTGTTTGACCTGGATAAAAAATGGCAGGACTATTCCGAAAGGGAACGGAACCTTCTGCTGTACGGTTCGGAGGAACCGGGCGGGAAGCGGGTGTCGAAGCAGGTGGAGGGCATCCACAACATGATGAGCCGGCTGCTGTTAAAAAGGGACAGCTCCGAACTTGGGGAAACTTCTGCAGGCCGGCTGACAAAATATGTCCGGGAATCCGACTGTCCCCTCTGCCATGGGAAACGCCTAAACGGGGCGGCCCTGTCCTGTAAGATTGCCGGGTATGATATCAGTGAGATGTGTGAGATGGAGTTGACAGAACTGAAACGGGTTCTGGGGACAGTCACAGACCCAAGGGGCAGGTCGGTGGCGGAGAGCCTAGTTATGACCCTGACCCGCATGATCGAGATCGGCCTCCCTTACCTTTCCCTGAACCGGGAAGCGGCTACCTTGTCCGGCGGGGAGGCACAGCGCCTGAAGCTGGTGCGCTACATGGGGAGCGCCCTCACGGGCATGCTCTATATTTTCGATGAGCCAAGCACCGGGATGCACCCACGGGATGTACACCGCATGACCAGGCTGCTGCGTGCCCTCCGGGATAAGGGGAATACGGTCCTGGTGGTGGAGCATGATAAGGATGTAATCTCCATTGCGGATGAAGTGATCGATGTGGGGCCGCTGGCAGGAAAAAACGGCGGGGAGGTTCTCTATCAGGGCAGCTATCAGGGGCTCTTTGGCTCCGGCACATTAACCGGGAAGGCCATGGAGATGGAGATACCCTTTAAGGCGGAGCCAAGGAAGCCCCAAGGGTTCCTGCCTGTCAAACATGCCAGCCTGCACAATCTGAAACAGGTTTCCGTTGATATCCCCCTGCGTGTGTTGACTGCGGTGACCGGTGTGGCAGGCTCCGGGAAAAGCTCCCTGATCCGGGACGTGTTTGCCGGACAGTATCCGGAACAGGTCATCCTGGTGGACCAGTCCCCGGTGACAGCCACCGGGCGTTCAACCCCGGCCACCTTCCTGGGGTTTTTCGATGATATCCGAAAACAGATGGCGAAAGAAAACAACGTGAGCGCCGCCCTATTTTCCTTTAACAGCAAAGGCGCCTGCCCGGTCTGCAAAGGACGGGGGGCTGTCACCACCGAGCTGGTCTTCATGGACCCGGTGACGACCACCTGCGAGGCTTGCGGCGGGAGCCGTTACAGCAACGAGGCGCTTTCCTATTTATACAAAGGGAAAAATATTGTGGAGATTCTGGATATGAGCGCAGAGGAGGCCGAAGGCTTCTTTTCCGGCCGTCCGAAAATCTGCAGGGCGCTGCACGCCATGGTGGAGGTGGGGCTTCCCTACCTTTCCCTTGGACAGCCCTTATCCACTCTGTCAGGGGGCGAGCGGCAGCGGGTAAAGCTGGCAAAATACCTGGGACAGAAGGGGAACATCTATGTGCTGGATGAACCCACCACCGGGCTCCATGCTTCCGATGTGAAGACAATTATGAAACTTCTGGACGGCTTTGTGGAGCAGGGGAACACGGTGGTTGTGATCGAACATAACATGGATGTGGTAAAGCTGGCGGATTACGTGATTGACATGGGGCCGGACGGGGGGACGATGGGAGGCGAGGTAGTCTTTACCGGAACCCCGCAGGAGCTGGCGGAATATGGACAGACCATTACGGCTGATTATCTAAGGAAATGCTGATTAAATCAGCGTTTCCCTAAAAAACCCGAAAACAGCAAAAAAAGTCGAGACAAAAAGTGGGGATCATTATATGATAGTAATTCCAGAAGTAATCGTTCAGGTAGGTCTGCGCGTTCACCGCGCTGACCGTATGAAAACGTTGTGGTTGCGAGCATCCGGCCCATCGCCAAAGGCGATTCTAAATGGCCGGATGCCGTAACAGTTCAGGGCTTTTCTGAACTGTTACACTCTAGGAGGTGGTCTATTTTGAAAGAACGGACAGCGGCGGTCCAAAGGATGCAGGATTATATCGAAGCCCATCTGGAAGCGGATATCACACTGGCACAGCTGTCAGCCGTCTCCCTGTTTTCCCCCTGGCATTCCTACCGGCTGTTTAAGGAGTTTTTGGGGGTGACGCCGGCAGAATATATCCGCAGGCTCCGGCTTTCCCGTTCCGCCATGCGGCTGAAGGAGGAACAGTGCCTTGTGACGGAGGCGGCCTTTGACTGCGGGTTTGGCAGTGTGGACGGGTATACCCGTGCCTTTTACCGGGAATTCGGCTGCAGGCCGGGGGAATATCTGAAGGATCCGGTGCCCATTGCCCTGTTTATCCCATACGGCGTGAAATTCGGAGAACTGAGAAAGGATGTTTTGGATATGGAAATGAAAAATCTCCAGAGCGTATTTATCCAGGTGATCCAAAAACCGGAGCGAAAGGTCATCATCAAACGAGGAATAAAAGCGGAAGATTATTTTGCATACTGTGACGAAGTGAGCTGTGAGGTCTGGGGAATATTAAAAAGCATGGATTCCCTCTGCGGGGAGCCGGTCTGCCTGTGGCTGCCGGGAGCCTATAAAAAGCCCGGCACTTCCACCTATGTACAGGGCGTGGAGGCAGAGGCGGATTACCATGGGGAAATCCCGGAGGGGTTTGATGTCATTTCCCTGCCTGCCTCCGAGTATCTGGCGGTCCAGGGGGAGCCTTTCCGGGAGGAAGATTATTCCCAGGCGATTCTTGCCGTACAATATGCCATCGACCATTATGACCCGTCTGTGATCGGATACGAGTGGGACGAGGAAAGCCCCCGCATCCAGCTGGAACCCAGAGGGGAGAGGGGATACATCGAGCTTCGGGCAATTAAAAAGCAGCAGTAGCGGTGCATACCGTTACCGGAAAAAGGAGGATAAGATGAGCGAAACGAGAAAGAAAACAGAAGAGGCTGTTAAAACAACGGGCCTTACCAAAAGCTATCAGAGAAGAACTGTGTTGAAGGGCTTGAATCTGTCAGTCAAGGCCGGAACGGTCTTTGGTCTGTTGGGGGCAAACGGCGCCGGAAAGAGTACCACTATCGAATGCATCCTGGGAACGGAACAGGCCGATGGCGGAACCGCCCTGGTATTGGGGCGGGATGCCAAAAAGGACCGGCGCGCTGTATTTCAGAAAGTGGGCGTCCAGTTTCAGGAAGGGGATTACCAGCCGGAAATCAGGGTATCCGAGCTTTGCGAGGAAACTGCCTGCCTGTATGAGAGGCCGGCAGACTGGCGGAAGTTGTGTGAACGTTTCGGAATCGGGGATAAGACAGGTCATGCCGTAAAAAGTCTTTCCGGCGGGGAGCGCCAGCGGCTGTTTATTGTTCTGGCGTTGCTACCGACCCCGGAGATTGTGTTCCTGGACGAGCTGACTACAGGGCTGGACGCAAGGGCGCGCCGGACGGTGTGGAAGATTCTTGAGGATTTAAAGGGTGAAGGGCTGACCATCTTCCTCACTTCCCATTTCATGGATGAGGTGGAGGCCCTCTGCGATGAGATCTGTATTCTGAGAAAAGGGGAGGCCGTCTTTTACGGCACCGTGGAGCAGGCGAAATCTCAGAGCGGCTGTGAGCGTCTGGAGGATGCCTATTTGAAATTTGCGGACGAGGAGGTTGTGGCATGAGAACATTTTTCAGTCTTTTAAAAACAGAACTGAAGCTGAATATCCGGAATATGAACATGGTGATTTTTGCCGTCATTATGCCGGTTGTGGTACTGGTCATCCTTGGTTTCATATACCAGACAAAGCCCGCCTTTCCGGGGGCGGAGTACACGTTCCTGGAGCAGTCCATGAGCGCGGTCTGTACCATCTCCATCTGCGCCGGGGGCCTGATGGGGCTGCCTTTAGTGGTAGCCGGATACCGGGAACGGAAAATCCTCAAACGGTTCCGGGTGACGCCCATCAGCCCGGTTATGCTGCTGGGGGTGGAATTTACCATCTATGTGCTGTATGCCGCGGTTTCTATGGCTCTGGTCTTTCCCATGGCGGCTGTGTTCTGGGGCGTAAGGCTTCCCGGCAGCCCGGCGGCATTCCTTGGAAGCTGGCTTCTTACCCTGGTTTCCACCTTAAGCATCGGGATGATGGTGGGCGGCATTGCGAAAAATGAAAAAATGGCCAGTGTGATCGCCTGCCTTTTGTACTTTCCCATGCTGATTTTTTCCGGGGCCACGCTGCCCTTTGAGGTGATGCCGGGGATGATGCAGAAAATCGTTGCCCTTTTCCCGCTGGCACAGGGGATACAGCTTATGAAGGCGGCTTTTCTGGGGATGCATACGGAATCTGTCTGGGTATCGGCAGCGGTTATGGGGATTGTTACTATTTTGTGCGCAGGCGCAGCGGTGAAATTTTTTAAATGGGAGTGAGTTCTTTCGGGCTATCAATTCGTATCGTTCAAATGAGAGGTTTTTTGTGAGATAATAGGCTATACTTAAAACAGCAGGGGGGAATGCGATGGACTGGATAAAACGGTTGAACCAGGCGATTGATTTTATAGAAGAAAACCTGGATGGGGAACTGGATTATGAGGATGTAGCCGGGGTTGCGGGCTGCCCTTCCTACTATTTCCAACAGATGTTTTTATATATGACAGACATGACACTGCGGGAATACATACGGCGGCGCAGGCTGTCTCTGTCCGCCGTGGAACTGCAAAAGGGAAATGGAAAAGTAACGGATATTGCCATGAAGTATGGTTATGAATCTCCCACCGCGTTTACCAGGGCTTTTAAGAATTTTCATGGAATCACGCCCTCTGCTGTAAAAACGGAACCTGTATCCTTTCAGGCATATCCCCCCATTTCTTTTTCTATGGCAATCCACGGAGGGGCGCCGCTGCAGTTCAGGATAGAGGAAAAAGAAGCGTTCCGGATACTGGGAAGGTCCTGTCCCCTGTCGAAAGAACTGACAGAGAATTTTGAAAGAATACCAGCGGTATGGGATGCCGCACTGGCAGACGGAACACTTACCAGATTACTCTCCATGGCAGAGGGAAAGCCGGAGGGACTTCTCGGTGTCAGTATCCATCATATGGAAGACTGGAAATATCTGATTGCTGTCCGTTCCGATCAGAAGCCGGGGGAATACGAAGAATATCAGATTCCGGCATGCAAATGGGCGGTTTTTGAAGGGAAGGGAACGAACCGTACCCTTCAGGAACTGGAAAAGCGTGTCATTACCCAGTGGCTTCCTGCGTCCGGCTACACCTACGCAGAGATACCGGATATTGAGGTGTATCTCCATGCAGACCCGGAAGACGCAGTCTATGAATACTGGCTTCCTGTACGATAAGAAGAGCATGGAACCGGAAGGAGGATACCGATGGATGGTCAGGAGATGATAAATGAGCTTAGGGCGCAGGCTTCTGAGAAATACAGGGAAAATATGATTCGGATGGGGATACCGGCCGAAAATAGTATTGGTGTGGCAACGTCCGTAGTAAGGGGCCTTGCAAAGAAAGCCGGGAAATCGCAGGAGCTGGCATTTGAACTGTGGAATACAAAATACCACGAGGCAAGGATGCTGGCGGTCTTGTTGATGAATCCGAAGGCGACAACGGATGCTGAGGCGGAAAGGCTGCTCCTTGATGTGGTTTCCTGGGATTTATGCGACCACCTGTGTAAAAATTTATTTTTGAAGATGAAGAGCAGGGATATTTTTATTACAAAGTGGATACGGGAACCGCAGTTATATAAAAAAAGGGCGGCGTTTGTGCTGATTGCAGCTTCCGTGATACATGACAGGAAGCTTACGGATGAAACCGTGGACGGCTATCTGGAGATGGTTACACAGCATGCGGATGATGGAAGGGAGCATGTGAAAAAGGCGGTTTCTACTGCTTTGAGGGAAATCGGAAAAAAGAACTTTCATTATAATGAAAAGGCGCTTTTGCTGGCGCACGAGTGGATGGAAGGAGAAAGCAAGGCATTGAGGTGGATTGGAAAGGATGCGGCGAAGGAACTGGAAACCATGGTAAAGGCAGAAGGACGGGGACGTCTGATTTCCGCAAATACCAGGATGGGAAAGGAATCAGGAGGTTCGGGATGAACGGGAAGTTTTTTGCGCTACCGCAGGAAAGGCAGGAGCAGATCATAAATGCGGCATATGGTGTGTTTTCCAGGAACAGCTATAAAAATGCGTCCATGTCCAGGCTTGCGGATGCCGGCGGCGTATCCAAATCCCTGCTGTTTCATTATTTCTTAAGTCAAAGCCCCCGCAGCAAGCTACAGGGTCTTTGCCCCTCGCGGCAGTCGCCAAATGGACATGCCAGCATGTCCGCCTGGCTCGTTGCCCGCGGGAATAAAAAGGAACTGTATCTGTACCTTTGGGAACATGCATGCAGGCTTTACCGTGAAAAAGTAAGGAAGGGAGATACGCAGACCACGGATTTGTTTGAGATCCTCTGCCAGAGGGTTCTGGCAGGCTGTGTCTTTATGAGGGAAGCCCCGACCATATACCTGTTTATCTTGAGGGCATTTTTTGAGGAAAACCCGGAAATCAGGGAAGAACTTCAGAATCATTATAAGACAGCCTATCTTCACGGAACAGAAGATATACGGGAGCCGGCAGATATGGACCTGTTCCGGCCGGGGATTGATACGCGGCTGCTGTTAGAAGAGATTAACGGTTATCTTCTCAGCTGTTACTGGAAGATGTTTTCAACCGGGGAGCTGAACCCGGATTCTCTGGAAAAGGACTTCCTGAAAAGGGTTGGACAGTGGAAAAGGGTATACCTGAAAGAAAGGAATCATTAAGATGGCAGTTTCAAATATAAGGGCAGACTTTCACGCAGAACTGCAAAAGGTTTGGGAGATTGTGACTTCTCTGGAGGATACGGCGTGGCGCAGCGATCTGAGCAGGGTTGAAATCATAGATGATAAGCAGTTCGTGGAATACACAACGTCCTGCTACCAGACCACCTTTACCGTTACAGTGAGGGAGGAATGCCGACGTTTAGAATTTGATATGGAGAATGACAATATGCACGGGCATTGGACAGGGATTTTCTCCAGCAAAGGCAACGTAACAACGGTTGATTTCACGGAGGATGTTACAGCAAAAAAATGGTTTATGAAACCATTTATCGGGGCATATCTGAAAAAGCAGCAGGGTTTATATATATCGGATTTAAGGAAAGCTTTGGAGCATACCTCATAAGATTATCTTTTCTATTGACTTTTCACAAAAAGGAGAATAGAATGATAGCAAGCACTTGCTTATAAGAGGTGGGAGAATGGACGAAACAAGCCAAAAAATTATTGACGCAACCATGTCTCTGATTCGTGATAAAGGGTATGTTGCCACAACGACAAAAGATATCGCACGTTTAGCCGGCGTAAACGAGTGTACGCTGTTCCGTAAATTTCAAAATAAAAAAGATATTGTACTCCATGGGGTATCTCAGGAAAAATGGAGAGCGCATGTTACGCCGGAGCTTTTCAAAAATGTGCAATGGGAGTTAGAGCCGGATTTAGAGATGTTTATGAACGCATATATGGATAAAATCACTCCGGATTTTGTAAATCTGTCCATTGGCTTAAGAGCGCCGCAGCTTTATGAAGAAACTGCCTCTATGATCATGAAAGTACCACAGGCATTTATTTCTTCTCTGACAGAATACTTCAGGAAAATGGAGGAACTGGGGAAAATCCCCCATTATGATTTTGAAAGTCTGGCGATGACTGTTTTTTCTTCCACGTTTGGTTATACCTTTTTAAATGCGTCTTTTGGTCAGAACCTTACGGATGTGGGCAGAGAAGAATTTATCAAAAACAGTGTGAAGATATTTGTAAATGGGATTGTACAGAAGTAAAAATGGTAGTAACAGTTCAAGGGGTATCTGAACTGTTACAAATGGTACTGTATATTCAGTGCCATTTTATCATACCTAAAAGCAAGCAAGTACACGCATACAAGGAGGCAATGATGATGATTACAGGTGCGGAATTATTTGTGAAAGCTCTCAAGGCGGAGCAGGTAGATACCCTGTTTGCCTACCCGGGCGGACAGGCAATCGACCTGTTTAACGCCCTTTACGGTGAACAGGATATTGATGTTATTTTGCCGCGGCATGAGCAGGGATTAGTCCATGCGGCGGACGGATATGCACGCTCCACGGGAAAAGTCGGGGTCTGTCTGGTTACAAGCGGACCGGGAGCTACCAATTTAGTGACAGGGATAGCGACAGCGAATTATGACAGTGTTCCACTGGTATGCTTCACCGGGCAGGTACCTACCGGGCTGATTGGCAATGACGCCTTTCAGGAGGTTGATATTATGGGTATCACAAGAAGTATCTGCAAATACGCCGTAACGGTCCGCAAACGTGAGGAATTGGCGGCGGTCATCAGGAAAGCCTTTCTTATTTCCCGGACAGGGAAACCGGGCGTTGTTGTTGTCGATTTACCGAAGGATATACAGAGGGAATATGGCAGTGACGACTACCCGGAAGAAATCGAAATCAGAGGATATAAGCCGAAGCTTTCCGTTCATCCGGGACAGTTAAAGAAAGCACTGGAAACATTGAATCACGCAAAGAAGCCCGTCTTTTTGGTCGGCGGCGGCGTGAACATCAGCCATGCACATTCGGAAATGCTAAAGCTAGCAGAAATGACAGGGGTTCCCGTTGTTACTACCATCATGGGAAAAGGGGCAATTCCCACAACCCATGACTTGTATATCGGGAATCTGGGAATCCATGGAAGCTATGCAGCCAATACAGCTATCAGTCATTGTGACGTCCTCTTTTCTATCGGGACAAGGTTTAATGACCGCATAACAGGAAAAACCGGACACTTTGCCACCCATGCGGCAATCATTCATATAGATATAGACCCCGCTTCGATTTCCAGAAATATAGAGGTGGATATTCCCATTGTTGCGGACGCAAAAACGGCTCTTTTGGCATTGCTTGAAAAAGCGCAGAAATTAGATACGGAGGAATGGCTGGAGCAGATCAGGCAGTGGAAAAGCCAGTATCCACTCTCCATGAAAACAGAAGGGCTGACCCCGGAAAAAGTGATAAGGGCAATCAACCATACGTTTGACAATGCGATCATTGCCACAGATGTGGGGCAGAACCAGTTATGGGCGACACAATTCCTGGAATTAAGCGAAAAGAAGCAGATGCTGACCTCCGGGGGCTTAGGAACTATGGGCTATGGCTTTCCGGCTGCTATTGGAGCCCAAATCGGAAATCCGTCAAAGGATGTTATCGTTATTTCAGGGGACGGCGGCATGCAGATGAACATTCAGGAAATGGCGACCGCAATCTGCTATGAACTTCCAATCACCATCTGCATACTGAACAACGGTTATTTGGGAAATGTACGGCAATGGCAGGAAATGTTTTTTGACAGGCGTTATTCCAGCACCTGTATGCGGTACAGGAAAAGCTGCCCCGGCAGCTGCAATACCCCGACAGAGCACTGCCCGGAATATACGCCGGATTTTCTTAAATTGGCGGAAAGCTACGGGGCAAACAGTATCCGCGTAACAAAAGAAAATGAGATAGCCGCTGCCCTTGAAACTGCAAAAGACACGCTAAAAGTACCTACTGTCATTGAATTTATCATTGAGCCGGAGGAAAATGTTATGCCGATTGTTCCGCCCGGCAATGCTTTGGACGACATGATACTGGAAAGCGGGGATAAGGGAATATGAAAAAGAGATGGATTTGTTTATTTGTTGAAAATGATGTAGGGGTTCTTGCCAGAATATCGGGACTGTTTTCCGGGAAGTCCTATAACCTGGCCAGCCTGACCGTGGGGCCAACCGAGGACAGAACGGTTTCCCGTATGACAATCAGCTTAACCAGTGATGACAGAACATTTGAACAGGTAAAAAAGCAGCTGGGCCGGTGTGTTGAGGTAATTAAGGTAGTTGATTACACAGACATTGCGATCCATATGAAAGAGCTGATGTTTGTAAGAATCAATAACTGCTCGGATCGGGATATTGACAGGATATTCAAGATTTCGCAAGTATTTCAGGTATCGGTTATTGATTATTCCCCGGAGACCGTGCTGATTGAAAGTGTACATACAGAAAACCGTAATAATGATCTGATTGCATTACTGGAGAAATGCTATGCAAACCGAATTGAAATTGTCCGGGGAGGCAGTGTTGCTGTTGAAACATTAAGCATAGCTGAACGATAAAGAGGAATGGGGCTTCTCAAAATTGGTCAATGGGGTGATAATATAGAAAGCGAATCAGAGAGGGCAGGTTATTATCTTATATTTTTACGCCGCAGTGCGCCGGAAAGAGCTTCTGATTTATTTGGAGGCTCTTATTTTTTACATAAAGTCCGGCCCGTAGTGTCATAAGGAGAACTGCTATGGATGCAATATAAGAATGATACTTGTATTTTGTGACCATAATGGTTATATTGACATTAGCAGCATTGCCGTTACCTGGAATAAAATCAGTAAACATATTGAAAGAAACGGAGTTACGAAAGGAGATTTCTAATGCTTCATATTGAACATTATTCGAAAATGTATCCCGGCGGGAAGAAGGCGGTGGATGACCTGACCTTACATGTTGGGCCAGGTGAGATCTATGGATTCATCGGCCACAACGGAGCAGGTAAAACCACTACCCTTCGGGCTGTGGCCGGGGTAATGGACTTTACGGAAGGCACCATCACCATTGAAGGCCACGATATTAAGAAGGCTCCTGTGCAGGCGAAACGTGTCACCGCTTTTCTGCCGGACAACCCGGACATCTATGAGTTTATGAAAGGAATTGATTACCTTAATTTCATTGCCGATCTGTATGACATTCCGGCAGATCAGCGTACTGCGGATATTGGCAAATATTCCGATGCTTTTGAACTCACGGACAGCCTGGGTTCCCCCATTGGCAGCTACTCCCATGGGATGCGGCAGAAGCTGGCTTTGATTTCCGCTTTTATCCGGCGGCCCAGGCTGCTGATTCTGGATGAACCATTTGTAGGTCTGGATCCTTCGGCTGCACATATAATGAAAGGTTATCTGTCAGAATTATGCCAAAGCGGATCAGCGGTATTTTTTTCTACTCATGTCCTTGAGGTGGCAGAAAAGCTGTGCCATCAGATTGCCATTATCAAAAACGGAAAACTGGTGCAAAGCGGTCCCACGGCAGAGCTGGTGGGGGATTCCTCCCTGGAAAGCGTATTTTTAGAACTGGAGGGAGAGCGATGAAAAAATTTTTTGTCCTGTTGAACGTCAGCCTCCGGTCCATGCTTCTTTCCTCAACCAATTCCAGGGGACGCAGTAAGAGAAAAGCGGCTACCGGGCTGGGCGCGGTCTTTCTCATTGCCTTTCTGGGGCTGTACCTGTCAGGGCTTTACAGTTATATGCTGATGAAGGCGCTGGCGCCATCCAATATGGAAGTGCTGGTATTTGTGTTCATGGGCATAGGGGCACTGGTGGGCGGGCTTCTGTTTACCACCTTTGCGGTGAAGGGCGTGGTATTTGGCGGAAAGGACAATGACCTGCTGCTGAGTATGCCGGTGCCTACAACCATGCTGATGGCCAGCCGGGTAACTGCCATTTATCTGGAAAACCTGCTGTTCACCGTTTTCGTACTGGTTCCCGCCGGGGTAATCTGTACGTTTCTGACACAAAACGGTGTGGGTCTTGGTCTGCTGTTCTGGATGCGGCTGGGGATCGCGGTGCTGGCCCTTCCGCTGCTGGATACGGCGCTGTCTGTATTGTTGGGGGCGCTGGTGGCCTTTCTGTCTGTCCGGGTGTCCCGCAGAGCGTTGGGGCAGAATATTGTGATGGGAATATTCATGGCAGCAGTGTTCTATTTCTCGTTTCATCTAAACGGTATGATAAACAGTCTTGCTGAGAATGCCGCCGGAGTGAAAGCCTCCCTTACCTGGGCGGCGCCCATGCTGTGGATGGGGGAAGGCATTATGGGAGACTGGAAAATGCTGCTGGTCTTTGTCCTGTGCTGCGTGTTCCCTTTTGCTCTGGTGGTAATGGGCCTTGGCCGGGGATACCGTCAGGCCGTGACTGCTTTTGCCGCGCGGTCCGTACAGAGCAATTACAAACTCACGGCACAGACTGCCTCCGGACAGAAGAAGGCTTTGCTGAAAAAGGAAATGCAGCGCTTTTTTGGTACTCCCATGTACTTCTGGAATGCCGGTATCGGTCTGATTATGCTGCTGGCCGCAGGGGGAGCCTCCCTGGTTATGAGAGAGAAACTGTTGGCTTATGTGGAAATGGCAGGGTATCCTTTACCGCTGCTTCCCATGGCGGCAGCCGTGATTGGTTTCTGCCTCTGCACCTGCCCCATCACTGCGCCTTCCATCAGCCTGGAGGGAAAATACCTGTGGATTTTGCGGGAATCCCCCATAGAGGAAAGCTCCCTGCTCTGGGTTAAAGTTGGCTTTCAGCTTCTGCTGACCCTGCCCTGTACGGTAATTGCCGGGCTGTGTATTTCGATTGCTTTTGGTTTTTCTTTGCGGCAGGGGGCGGTGCTGCTTATTGCCACACTGCTTTTCGCCATAGGGCATGCTGCCTTTGGAATGCTTATGGGCCTGTGCTTTCCGAAGCTTGACGCAGTGAATGAAACGGTCGTTATCAAGCAGTCTATGGCCACGGTGCTGGCAATGTTCGCTTCCATGGCGGTACTTGGGGTGGCGGCAGGATTCTATTATCTGGGCAGCAAAACAGCCCCCTGGACTGCGCTGGCGCTGCCCATAGGGGTATTCGCTCTGTTTGCAACGGTATGTATCGTAATCCTTACCAGACAGGGACCAGCACTGCTGAAAAAACTATAGACAAAAAACAGATACAGGGGGGTTCGATGAACGGGAAATTTTTTACGCTGCCGGAAGAAAAGCAGAAGCGGATTATAAATGCTGCGTATGTGGTATTTGCCGACAGCAGTTACCAAAAGGCATCCATGTCCCGGATTGCGGCTGCCGGCGGGATATCAAAGTCCCTGCTGTTCCACTATTTCCACAATAAGAAGGAACTGTATTTATACCTCTGGGAGAATATCAACAGGATATCCTGTGAAATAGAATTAAAGTATTACAAGGAAACAACGGATTTTTTTGAGATCATGACCCGGAAGATTCTGGCAAGATGTGAGTTTATGAGAACGGCACCTGACGAATATTTATTTTGCATACGGGCCCTTTTTGCGGAGCCCTTGGAAATCCGGGAGGCAACCGGGAAGTCATATAAAGAAGTATATGAAGACGCAGCGGGTGAGCTGCTGGGGTTCGTGGACCTTTCCGTATTCCGCCCGGGTATTGAAGTGGGAATGCTGCTGGAGGAGATTGACAGCTATCTGTTTCACAGTCTCTGGCAGATGCTGTCTGCCGGGAAGCTGGACCCGGACGGCCTGGAAAGGGATTTTTTGAAACGGGTCGGGCAGTGGAGAATTGCTTATTTGAAGTAGGCTGCATTGTGGAGAGAAACATAATGGATTTGTGCATGGTAGTTCATTTCCTGTTTGATATTCCAGCCGCGTTTTTATGTGAGGAGGACAAATATGAGGTTTGAAGCCGTGATTTTTGACCTGGATGGTACACTGCTTGATTCGATGGATGTCTGGGAGAAGATTGACATTTGTTATCTGCAGAAGCGTGGACTGTCGGTTCCGGCAGACTATGTGACTGAAATCTGTGCCCGCAGCTTTGAGGAAGCGGCGCAGTATACAATAGACTTATTTGGTCTTTCCGAAAAATCGGAGGATATCATCAGGGAATGGAAGGAGATGGCTGTTTATGAATATGCCCATCATGTGAAACTGTCGTCATACGCATGGGAATATCTTATAGAACTTAAAAAACGCGGCATAAAACTGGCGGTTGCCACAGGGCTGCCAGGAGAATTGTTCCTTCCCTGTCTGGAACATAATTCTGTTTTGGAATTGTTTGATATTCTCTGCTCTACGGATGAAGTAAAACGTGGAAAAGAGTATCCGGATGTATTTGAACTTGCGGCGCAGAGGTTAGGGGCAGCCCCACAGCACTGTCTGGTCTTCGAGGATGTTCTGCCGGCTGTCAAAAGCGCGAAGCAGGCCGGAATGCTGGTATGCGCTGTATATGACAAATATTCTGCCCGGTACAGGGTGCAGATGGAGCAGACGGCGGATTTTTACATAGCAGATTTCAGAGATGCCCCCTTACCAGATACAGATTTCGAGGAAGAAAATGATAAGGAGTGAACAGAAATTGAACATAGCAGGGGTTAAATTCGGGATAATCTTAATCATGACAGCCATGTGTCTGGCGGGATGCTCGAAAGAGAAAGCGTTTGTTGACAGCTGTGATTCGGAAATAGCGGAGCAGGTAACCAGTATTATGCAGGAATCCCAGAAGGGACGTTATAACCTGGAGAACTGTGAGGTCTTTGTCACGGAAGAGAGTAAAAAGGATGGATATGTGGTTCGGAGAATGACATTCCAGGCAGACTGGAAGCGGGTCAGGGAGCCGATTGATGACCCGTTGATCCAGGGGATGCTGCAGGCCAGGGATGAACTGGAATCGCCTGGGGAGAAGGAAGCTGCAGGGAAAATCATCAATGGATATCTCGTGGAAATGAACAGTGAGCCGGAATCGGAAAGGATAGAAACAAAATTCGTTGCACAGATTTCTCCGGGAAACGAAACATTGGAACTGTTTTATCCCTTTGTACAGGAGGGAGAGGAAACGCTGCTTCCACTCCGGGAATATGCGGAAGAAAACTGGTTTGAAAATGCCGAAAAGCGGATGCAGGAGGGACGCAGACGTTTGATTGCTGAAGTCACAGGGGCAGATGAATAAGGACAATGAGTGATAAAGGAGCAGACTTGAATAAAGACTGGGGTACAGAAAGTAAAATTGGGATTATGTGTGCAACGGCCAGGGAACTTGTCCCATACCTGTCCGTTATGCAGATCAGGAAAACGGATGAATGTGCAATGCATTCGTTTCATGACGGCACAATAAAGGATATATGCACAACGGTAGTAACAAATTTGCATTGGACGAGGTAAGAGTATGGAAAATCCATGGAAAGGAATTTCATTAGCTGATTATGAAAATCATATGAAACTTGATTCGGTTATGCAGTTACAGGTTATGAATGAAATGATGAAAGGTCAATTTTATACATATCCCGTATCAAGTATATTGATACTTGGCATTGCGGGGGGTAATGGTCTTGAACATATCCAAAAAGACAGGTTTGATAAAATATATGGCATTGACATCAACTCGTTTTATCTGCAAACAGTCGTTCAAAGGTATTCTGAATTGAACAGTATCCTGGAATGTCTGTGTATTGATTTGCTAAATGAAACAGATAAATTACCAAAGGCTGATATGGTCATTGCAAATCTGTTGATTGAGTATATCGGATATGATTGTTTTCAGAAGGCTATCGTACAGACAAGCCCAAAGTATGTTTCATGTATTATTCAAATCAACACGGAAGATAGCTGGGTATCAGATTCCCCCTATCTTCATGCATTTGACGGACTGGAACAGGTGCATCATCAAATGGAAGAACAATCATTGTAGAAAGCAATGTTCAAAATTGATTACCATACAATCAAAACTTTAGAACGTATGCTGCCTAATGGCAAAAAACTGGTACAAATAGATTTTGAAAGAAATCTCTCTATTTAATATTTTCATTCCAGCGGTCACGCTTCGCAGCATGACCGCTTTCCTAATATAGGGAAAGTACAGAACCGTGCTAATGTCCGGCCGATGGTGCGCCAATTTGTTCTTTTCGTTATATTTATCCAAATGGGTCAGACCTGTCATAGCATAATTAAAACAGCTATAAAGTATGTTGGTTCGACAACTACACATTATTTTTATCAAATTTAATTTGTAGTTGTATCATAAAGCTTGACAATCATACATTATTATATTAAAAGGCGGATTCTTAATATCGGTAATTGTTGGACTGAATACCAGGGCAACGATGAATCTGGATACAACAATAAAAGGCTTTACATTAACCCATGAATCAATCCGAAATGTTTTTAAGGAAATATGCGCTGTTGAAATAGAGGATGATGTGATCTTTACTTTAGAAGATATTTATGATATTCATGAAACGGATGATTATCCCGGCATACGTGTTTCTTTAAAAGCGAATTATCCTCCCATCCGTGTACCTCTGACAGTAGATGTTACGACCGGGGAATCCATTCCGCCGGTTCTCCTTTTCCCTGTATCTGACGCGTAAAGTCTTCTGCTTCCGAAAATACATTGTCCAACAGTCCCACATTATTGAAGCTTACGTCCGGCAATTCTTTCTGCAGAGAATTGCACAGAAAAGAATGAAAGCCGCCAATATCCCAACCCCAAATATCATTTCCCAGGCATGGGCTGTTATCATGTTCACCGTTCATCATAGGTTCAATATCTTCCTAATGTACTCTTTACCTTGCCATAACGTAATCCATGATATATTTAACAGAATTACAAGTATCTTCAAAAGTAATATCCTTTGCATAATCATAATTTTTTTGATATTTCTTCCATAAGTTCTGCATCTGCAAATTGCTTCTGATCTCCTCAATGATATGATGTTGGGGTCAAAAGGTCTTTTGACCCCTCTGATACCGGATTGCTCCGCACTTTGTGCTCCCGCAATCCTCATGATATCACGATAATTTTCCATCACCTTGTTACTTCCCCTTTTTGTGCTTGTCCGTTCCAATGCTCGTTTCAAAATAGTTTTATCGCATTCATTTCCACGTAAAGCAAAGATGATATGTATTTCATAAAAATCTCTTGGGCGGGTATTGGCAATGCTGCGTGATAATACAGTTTCTATTTTTTCTGCCAGGACTGTTTCCAGATTATAAGCCAATATACTTAATGTCCTGTCATCAAAGAGAAGTTTAAATGTATATTCTATTTCTTTCGGTGTGATAGATTCCCTGCAAGATTGGGGTGTATGGGCAGGACACGGAGTTTGAGCGGCAGACAGGGGGAGGAAAACGGGAAAGACAAGGACAACGGGAAAAAATCGCTCTGAAAACTTTCGATTGACTTTCTCCCTCCGCTGTGATAGACTGGTTATGACAATTTAAAGGGGTGCTGGAATCCTGAATTTTGCAAGGGATTGTGTAAAAAATGCCCTGAAAACCGCATGAATAGCGGTGTTCAGGGTATTTCTGAAATGTATAAAACTGTTGTATTTTTCTTGGTATTTTGAGTTTA
>CAJTEM010000028.1 GCA_910575255.1 Lachnospiraceae bacterium
TTTTCGTACCAGATACAGAGAGATGTCCATCTTCCCGGCTCATTCATCTGAGATATGAAACTAAAAATTCCTTGAAAAATAAGGAAAAAAGACTTGACTAAATAGGGAGGGGAATGTTATGTCACCTGTAATGTTTATTATTATGCTGATTGCAGCTATTGTGCTTCTGACCGTGCTGACCTTGAAATTCAAGATGCATCCGGTGATGACATTGTTTTTTACGGCAGTGTTCATTGGTCTGGCATCCGGAAAAACGCTGACGGGCACATTTGCGGATATAAAAAATTATTTCGGTTCTACCCTGGGAAGCATTGGGGTCATGATCATTTTCGGGGCAGTTATTGCATCCGGAATTTCGGATACAGGAGCGGCAACCAGTATTGTTAATTTTTTTATTAAATTGTTTAAGGGAAAACGGCTGGAGCTGGCGCCTGCCTTGACAGGATTTATTATGAGTATTCCGGTGTTTGGCGACATTGCCATTATTTTGAATGCGCCGATTTCCGCAATCCTTGCAAAGCGCAGAAAAATGAGTATGACACAGGTGGCGCCGTTTGTGAATCTGGGCCTGACATTGACTCATGGGCTGGTACCGCCGACACCGGGGATTCTGGCAGTGGCAGCGCTTTTGCAGGCAGATATCGGAACGGTGATTCTGTGGGGATTGGTTTGCAGTGTATTTTCTTTTGCAGTCTGTTATTTTGGTCTGACGCCGGTCTACAGAAGAGGGGAATTCATTGAGCCGTTGGCAGATTATACAGAGGGGATTCATCCGGTAGATGAGAATGCCTCTGTGAATGAGCTGTTGATTGAGGAAGACAATATTCCCGGTGCAGGATGGTCCTTTGTGCCGCTGCTTCTGCCGGCAGTGATGATTGCGGTCGGTTCCATCGGAAAGCTGCTGGTGCAGGAAGGATCAGGATCCTATGTGTTTTTTAACACCATCGGAGATACCGTTCTGGCTCTGTTCTGTGGTATCGCAGCGTTGGGACTGCTGGTATTTGGACGGAAAGAAAAGGTGGTGAGAAAGGCGAACGAGGCCACGGCAACCGAAGAGCTGTCCGCTCAAAGCGCCTGGACAGAGATCGTGTTCGGAAACTGGTGCGGACGGGCCCTGAAAATCGCCATCAGCGCACTGCTGATCACAGCCATGGGAGGCGCGATGGGAGGAATTCTGCGCGAAAATGAAGCCATCAGCGTGATCGGAAATATCATTGCCCGCACCAGCTTCCCAAGTCTGCTGATTCCGTTTCTTTTGGCCGCGATTCTGATGACAGTCTGCGGTTCCATGACAACAGCATCCATGACGGCAGCCGCTCTGATGGTTGAACTGGTTCCTGTTTTAGGAATGAATCCGGTAGTGGCCAGCCTGGCCATCGGCGCCGGATCCATGGTAGGATGGCATGTGAACAACAGCGGATTCTGGATCTTTACGTCCCTTTACGGCTTTAATACCAGGCAGGGACTGAAATATTTTACAACAACCAATGCGCTGGGCGGAATTGCGGCATTTGTATGCCTGGCAGTGCTGGTTCTGGTTGGTGTGGTATAATATAATAAGGGAAACGATTCCCGGCTTTTGGAAACCGCACTGATTGACTATCTGCAAATACATGTGTCCGGCAGACAATAAGCACCCCCCTGTCAAAATGCCCCCGGGTGCTTGTCCAGAATACTCCTGGCCACAGAGAGACCGTTTGCGGATGCCTGCTGCAGTCCCCTGGTGACAGACGCTCCATCCCCGACAGCCCTCAGCCCCCGGACGCTGGTCTCGAAATCAGAGTTCACGACCACCTTATTGGAGTAGAATTTTACCTCCACGCCATAGAGCAGGGTTTCATCGCTGGCGATGCCTGGAGTGACCTTATCTAAGGCCAGCAGCATTTCCTGGATATCAACCATGATCCGATGCGGAAGAACCAGGGACAAGTCGCCGGGAACCGCATCCTTTAAGGTGGGAACCAGGTTGTTGCGGCAAAGGCGTTCCTCTGTGGTACGGCGGCCCCTCTGGAAGTCACCGAAGGTCTGAACCAGGATCTTGCCGTCGCAGAGCATATTGCTGAGCCGGGCAATATATTTGCCATATTCAATGGGGGTCTTAAACGGCTTGGTAAAATTCTTGGAGACCAGCAGTGCGAAATTGGTATTGCTGGTCTTGTATTCTTTGGATTTGTAAGCATGGCCGTTGACAACAGCCAGCCCGTTCTCATAATATTCCGTAGCTACCTCGCCGGACGGGTTGGTACAGAAGGTGCGGACCTTGTCGTCAAAGGTGGGGGTATAATATACCAGCTTGGCTTCATAGAGATTCTCATTGAGGAACTTCATCACTTCATCCCGAACTTCCACCCGAACACCGATATCCACGGTGCCGACCTGAGTCTCAATCCCATGCTCATCGCAGATATGGCTGAACCAGTCAGAGCCCTCCCGGCCGATGGCGGCGACAATCTCCGGTGCGCAGAAGGTCTCGCCCTTGTCGGTCAGAACTCCCCAGACCTGATTCTCTTCAATCAGAATATCCTTTACCATGGTATTGAATTCGATATGCACACCCTGCTTTTGGAGATGCTCCTGCAGCCGGGTATAGATCTTGTAGCCTTCCTCTGTACCGAGATGGCGGATGGGACACTCGATCAGCTTGAGGTTGGCCTGGATGGCTTTGCGGCGGATCTCTTCGATCTCCTTTTGACGGTCAACACCATAGACATTGGTATCAGCGCCGAACTTCAGGTAAATATTATCCGATTCATGAATCAATTGCACTGCCTTGTCATAGCCTAAGATCTCCGGCAGGTTGCCTCCCACATCCGGGGACAGGGAAAGCTTTCCATCGGAAAATGCTCCGGCGCCGGCAAAGCCGGTGGTGATAGAACAGGGCTGGCAGCCCACACAGGTCTTGGTGGTCCGCTTGGGGCAGACACGCTTTTCAATCGGACGGCCTTTTTCGATCATCAGGATATTGAGAGACGGCTGCTTTTCGATCAGCTCGTAGGCACAGAAAATGCCGGAGGGGCCGGCGCCGATAATAATGACATCATAATTAGTGGTGCTCATGGGATCACTTCCTTCTATTATTATATATAACGGATTGCTATAAGAAGTTTAACATGCAGGGGCAGGAAATGCAAGGTTACTTTTCGCGGGGGCCGAAAGGTACGCTCTGGAACTTTACTCCATCCGGTGAAAATTAACAATGCAAGGGGAATGCAGTCAGGGAATTCTTTCAGGACTTCCCTTTTTTGTTTGGATATGATAAAATAAAAAGACTTCATGGAAATTCTGATCATAATCGTTCAGGCAGTTCGCCGGGAATTCCACGAGAATAAAAAGATAGACGGATTCAGCGACATTTTGTATACTATTTGAGTAGGGAGAGGATGGGAAGGAGGCTTGGACTGTGCATATGTATGAATTCGTCGGAGAGGAAGAGATCATGCGAAAGAATGAAGCATTGGCAAAAGAGGTTTATACAATAGAATATCTGGAGAATCTTCCAGAGCATGTTCGGGCAGAATTGATTGATGGACGGATTTATTTTATGGCCCCGCCGAAGATCGTTCATCAAAAGCTGGCAGGAGAATTATTTTTTCAATTGAGAAGCCATATTGAGGAGAGAAGAGGAGAATGCCAGGTATTGTTTTCTCCTGTTGGGGTAAAGTTGGAGTGCGATGATAAAACGTTGCTGGAACCAGATGTAATTGTGGTGTGTGACAGGGAAAAGCTACATGAGGATGCCTGCTATGGAGCACCGGATTTGGTGATTGAGATTGTCTCGAAGTCAACGAAACATCGAGATTATGGAATTAAGATGATGAAGTATCGTGCGGCGGGGGTAAAGGAGTATTGGATTGTGGATCCACAGAAAAGAGCGGTGTTCGTGTGCTGGTTTGAGGATGAAGGGGAGAACGGCTTGTATTCTTTCGAAGACAGGATTCCCTTCCATCTTTTTCCGGAGATAACGGTAAGGCTTAAGGATATGGAGGAAAGGTGAAGGAGCGGGAAGATTGACAATACAGAGGCAGGAGAAAGAAAGGATCAGGAATATGTATATGATTGCAGGACTTGGAAATCCCACAAAGGAATATGATAGAACAAGGCACAATGTCGGGTTTGCTGTGATCGATGAGCTGGCGGATCGTTATGGGATTGATGTCAGTGAGAGGAAGCATCGGGCATTGTGCGGGAGAGGGGCGATCGAAGGGCAGAAGGTGCTGCTTGTGAAGCCGCAGACATTCATGAATCTCAGCGGGGAAAGCCTGCGTGCTTTAACGGATTATTATAAGGTGTTTCCGGAAGAGCTGATCGTTATTTATGATGATATCAGTCTTCCGCCCGGGCAGCTGAGGATTCGGTTGAAAGGGAGTGCCGGCGGGCATAATGGGATTAAGAATATCATTGCACACCTGGGAACCCAGGAATTTCCAAGGATTAAGGTGGGCGTGGGAGAGAAGCCGCCGCGGATGGATCTGAAGGACTATGTGCTCAGCCGGTTTTCAAAGGGAGAACAGGAGCTGATGGATGCAGCCTTCCGTGAGGCGGCACAGGCGGCAGTTATGATGATCTGTGACGGAGCAGACCGTGCGATGAATCATTTTAATACGAAGAAGAAGGCGCAGGAGGATGCCTGATGAAGCGAGGCAGGGAGGTAGGATATGGGCAGAGTGTTTGCCAATCCGTTGGCAGAACTGATTGAGTACGAGGAGCTGAACCGACAGCTGGAGCAGGGAAAGGGGCCGGTTCAGGTCAGCGGCTGTATGGATTCTCAGAAGGTGCACCTGATTCAGGAAACAGTGCCTTCCAGGGCATGGAAGCTGGTAGTGACTTATGATGATACACGGGCACGGGAAATCTATGAAGACTTTGGATGCTTCCGGCAGGATGTGTGGCTGTATCCGGCAAAGGATCTGCTGTTCTACAGTGCGGATATTCACGGGAATCTGATGACACGTCAAAGGCTTCAGGTGCTGCGCCATCTGATGGAGGATCCGTCGGGAGTGGTTGTGACGACTCTGGACGGTCTGATGGATCGCCTGCTTCTGTCAGAGCAGCTGGAGAGTCAGACAGCAGTCTTAAAAAACGGCGAGGAGCTTGACCTGGAGAAGTGGAAGGAGCGTCTGGCCCGGATGGGGTATGAGAGAACCGGACAGGTGGACGAGATGGGGCAGTTCTCGATCCGCGGCGGGATCCTGGATATCTTTCCGCTGACCGAGGAGCAGCCGGTGCGGATTGAGCTGTGGGATACCGAAGTGGATTCTATCCGCACCTTTGACCTGGAGAGCCAGCGTTCCATAGAGCAGCTGGAGGAGATCGTCATCTATCCGGCATCCGAGATCGTCCTGACCGGGGAGCAGAGAAGAGAAGGAGCCGGACGGATCCGTAAGGAAGCCAGGGAGGCAGCAGGGAATCTGAGAAAGCAGATGAGAACAGAGGAGGCGTACCGTCTTGAGGGAATTGCCAGGGAGCTGGTGGAAGGCATTGAGGAGGGATGGAAGGTCAGCGGGATGGATTCCTGTCTGTCTTATTTCTGTGAGGAAACCGTGTCCTTTCTGGATTATTTCAGAGGAAATGACAGCATGATCATTCTGGATGAGCCGCCCCGCCTGTGGGAAAAGGGTGAGGCTGTAGAGGCAGAATTCCGGGAGAGTATGTCCCACCGTCTGGAGAAAGGATATCTTTTGCCGGGACAGACGGACCTTCTTTACACCGTGAAGGAACTGCTGGCCCGGGCTCAGCAGGGAAGCACCCTCTATCTCACCAGTCTGGAGCAGAAACTGCCGGGGATGACAGTGAACGGTCAGTACCGGCTCAGTGTCAAAAATGTTAACTCCTATCAAAACAGTTTTGAGCTGCTGATCAAGGATCTGCAGCGCTGGAAGCGTGAGAAATACCGGGTGATTCTCCTTTCTGGTTCCCGGACAAGAGCCAGCCGTCTGGCCGGTGACCTGAGGGAATACAGCTTAAGCGCATTCTGTCCGGACAATGAAGAGCGGCAGGTGCAGCCGGGAGAGATCGCGGTGGTTTACGGGAATCTGCACCGGGGTTTTGAATATCCACAGATTAAATTCGTAGTGATCACTGAGGGTGACATGTTTGGCGCGGAAAGGAAAAAGCGCAAACGCAAAAAGACTTCCTATGAGGGACAGAGGATTCAGAGTTTTACTGAGCTGTCAGTGGGAGATTATGTGGTACATGAGGATCACGGACTTGGCATTTACCGGGGGATTGAGAAGATTGAGCGGGACAAGGTAATCAAGGATTATCTGAAGATTGAGTATGCGGACGGCGGGAATCTGTATTTGCCTGCGACACGGCTGGACGGAATCCAGAAGTATGCCGGAGCGGATGCCAAAGCGCCTAAGCTCAACAAGCTGGGAGGCGAACAGTGGAAGCGCACCCGCAGCCGGGTGAAGAGCGCGGTAAAGGAGATCGCGAAGGATCTCGTGGAGCTGTATGCGGCCAGGCAGGAGACTGCCGGATATCAATACGGCCCGGATACGGTGTGGCAGAAGGAATTTGAGGAGCTGTTTCCTTATGAAGAGACCGAGGATCAGGCAGAGGCTATTGAGGCGGCCAAGCGAGATATGGAGAGCCGGAAAATCATGGATCGCCTGATCTGCGGAGATGTAGGCTATGGCAAGACAGAGATTGCGCTGCGGGCAGCATTTAAGGCAGTCCAGGAGAGTAAGCAGGTCGTCTATCTGGTCCCCACGACCATTCTTGCCCAACAGCATTACAATACTTTTTTGCAGAGAATGAAGGATTTTCCGGTGCGGGTGGATCTGCTCTCCCGTTTCCGGACCCCGGCGCAGGTGAAAAAGACGATTGCGGATCTGCAGAAGGGGCTGGTCGATGTGGTGATCGGAACCCACCGGGTATTGTCCAAGGATGTAAAGTTTAAGGATCTGGGACTGCTGATTATCGATGAAGAGCAGCGCTTCGGGGTGACGCACAAGGAAAAGATCAAAAAGCTCAAGGAAAATGTTGACGTGCTGACTCTGACGGCAACGCCCATTCCCCGGACCCTGCATATGAGCCTGGTAGGGATCCGGGACATGAGCGTACTTGAGGAGCCGCCGGTGGATCGTCTTCCCATCCAGACCTATGTGATGGAATACAACGATGAGATGGTTCGTGAGGCGGTCACACGCGAGCTGGCCAGAAACGGCCAGGTGTACTATGTCTATAACCGGGTGAAGGGAATCGATGAAGTTGCGGCCCACATTCAGGAGCTGGCCAAAGATGCAGTAGTGGTCTACGCCCATGGACAGATGCAGGAGAGGCAGCTGGAAAAAATCATGTTTGACTTTGTAAACGGAGAGATCGATGTGCTGGTATCCACGACTATCATCGAGACCGGGCTGGACATTCCTAATGCCAACACCATGATCATTCACGACGCGGACCGGATGGGACTGTCCCAGCTCTATCAGCTGCGCGGCCGCGTGGGACGCTCTAACCGGACTTCTTATGCATTTTTGATGTATAAGCGGGATAAGCTTCTGCGGGAGGAGGCGGAGAAACGCCTGCAGGCCATCCGGGAATTCACGGAGCTTGGATCCGGCATAAGGATAGCCATGCGGGATCTGGAGATCCGCGGCGCCGGCAATGTGCTGGGAGCAGAGCAGCATGGCCACATGGAAGCCGTGGGCTATGATCTCTACTGCAAGCTGTTAAATCAGGCAGTGAAGGCCCTGCGGGGACAAAGAGCAGACGAGGAGGAGTTCGAGACTGTGGTGGAATGCGATATCGACGCCTACATTCCCTCAGCCTATATCCGGAACGAGTATCAGAAGCTTGATATCTATAAACGCATTTCCAGCATTGAAAATGAGGAGGAGCATATGGATATGCAGGATGAGCTGATGGATCGCTTCGGAGACATCCCCAAACCGGTAGACAACCTGCTGGTGGTAGCTTCCCTGAAAGCCCTGGCACACCGCGCATACGTGACCGAGGTCAAGGTGAACCGCCAGGAGGTACGGCTGAGCATGTACCAGAACGCGAAGCTTAATACCGCCGGCATTCCCGATATCATCCAGGACTACGCCGGTGCTCTGAAGTTCCAGATGGGAGAGCCGCCGTATTTCCATTACATTGATCGGAAAAAGGTGCATAAAGACTGCGGGGCGATGATGGAGAAGGCGATGGAGCTGGTGGGGAGAATGGGGGAGCTGGCAGAAGTGTGAAAAGGATAAAGGATAGAAAAAGATAACGAGTTAATGGTTGATTGTGAAAGCAGGGGATGCCATGAAATGTGGTGCCCCTGTTTTTCAGTTAAAAAGGTTTCCTCCTTCTGGAATTTTTCCTTTTAGAGAGGACAGCGAAATCAGGACAGGCAGAACAAAATTGGAAAAATAATCCATTTAGTGCATTATTTAGAAGTAATGGTGCGAAGAATCGATATAGACTATAAGCAGTACCGTATTTGGAAGGAGGATACTTATGAAAGAACAGGAGTTACTATCAGCCAGAATTATGTTTTTTTGTAAAAAGAAGAGGATGACTTATTATAAGCTGGCGAGCCGGTCAGCGATCCCTTTGACAACCCTGATGCATATCATGAACAATTCCACGAAAAATCCCGGGATCTTCACAATAATTAAAATCTGCAGCGGACTGGACATTACAATTATGGAATTTTTTGATTCCAAGGAATTTGAGAATATTGAGTTTGAGGTGGAATGACGGGGACAGGAGAAGGAGGAAGGCAAATGCGAAGCATTTTAAAGATGCCTTCCGACGACATGCCGCCGAACGAACGGAAGAGGGCACTACATTGTGATGCCAGAGTATGGACAAAACTGGATCCGTGCGAAAGCGGAACCACGAAAAAGCGGAACCACGAAAAAGCGGAAGAAAGGGGAACGGTGACGGATGGAAGAGAGGGAAGTATTGTCAGCGGCGGTAGAGGCAAAGCAGAGGAAGCGGCGGCTGGCCAGGTATTCGGAGGCGGTAAGGGAGAGGGAGCAAAAAGTAGAATCATTCAATGGAAAAGAAAAGTATTCACAGGAAAAGGAGGAAAGATAAATGCAGCTGTATCAGTTTGAGAAAATTTATGGTCAGATGGAAAGGGAGTTCGGAAAAATCAAAAAGGGCGAGGAAGAGGATCATGGCATGACACTTTTCTGTCTGGAAAGCAATGCGTTAAAAATTCATCGAAAATATCCTTTGTCAAACAGCAGAAGACTGCGGGAGGCTATCGCCCTTGTATTATTTGACATTAAGGCAAGATATACAGGGGAAGAGATTAATCTGGAACATTTCAGGAATGAGGATAACATACGGCTTGAGCAGGCATTGCTGATGGCATTTGATCCGTTTACGAATGAAGAGGTGCAGGTGATTATGGCAGGGAATGAAAAAGGGGACCTGAAGGATCCGGAATTTCTTCGCAATTATTATTCGGAGCCGGTTATTTGCCTGCTCCGTATCAAGAATTCTATTGATTCGTGGGAAAAGAGAATGGGAGCTAACGGATATTTTGATTTTGTAGAAAGTTATATGGGAGCTGAGATTACAGGAGACGAGATGAAATTTTCGGTGTTTATGGGGACATTGGATAGCTAATAGTCTGGGCAATATTGATTTGCCAGGCTGCGGGGGCTGCCGCAGGGGAATTGCGGCAGCTTTTGTTTACCCGGCATCTCCTGTTTCACCTCCCCGAAAATGAATTTACTGTTAATTCTTCGTGCAAAATATTGTATTTTTTGTGCAGATAGCATATACTGTAATCATTAGTACAGCCTTGCATAAAGTCCGGTGAATTCGGCACTCGCTATTTCCGTCCTCTGCACGCCCCACTTTGCAGGAGATTTAGCCCTCATTCAGTCAACGTAGCCCACTACGCCTCCCTCATTCGGACTAAATCTCCCACAAATTGTGACGCACATCTGACGGAAAGCAATTTTCAGACATGCTCTAGCAGGAAATACCGCAGGGATATCCCATTATGCCCTGAGCACAAGGGCAGGAGTAATGAAAGGAGATGGTTATATGGCTGGCTCTACTACAAATATCAGCATCCGCATGGATTCAGACCTGAAAGCGCAGGCTGACAGGCTGTTCGGAGAACTTGGCATGAATCTGACAACGGCATTCAATATTTTTGTCCGACAATCTCTCCGTGAGGGGCGGATTCCCTTTGACATTACGCTCAATCAGCCCAACAGTGAAACGGTTGCCGCCATGCTGGAGGCAGAAAGGATTGCGAAAGACCCGGCAGTAAAGGGGGATACCGAACGGCATGTACGTTCCGTGAGAAGGGAGAGCTAAATCTCCTCTGCTCAATTGCTGGCAGCAGGACAGAGAGTTATTCGTTGTCCACATAAAAGGGTGGAAGAAAGTGGAGTTTGCGTAAAATGTTTGATAAGGCTGCAATTCAAGCTGTTGTAAATGAATATAGATTATCCGTTATCCAGTCAGAATCAGAGGTTCGTTCAAAGTTCCTTGTACAGTTATCAGAAGCTTTAGGCTACCCGTCTCAACTGAGAGGGGAAGAGTTCCCTGTATACGGACATGGAGGAGGAAAAGCGCTTGGAGCGAAAAATGCGGACTTCATATTTTTCTCTGACAAATTTTTTGGAGAACACAGAACCAATACACAAAAGAATAAAGATTGGGTTCGAGATCATAGTCTTTTAATTATGGAAGCGAAGAAGCCAGGCAAGATGTCAAAAGATTTGGGACAGGTTCAGTTCTATACAATGTGGACAAGAGCAGTGGCGTACATTGAAACGGACGGGGAAGATTTCAAAGGATATTTTGTTAATCTGATATCTTCAGACTTGGAAGTGATAGATGCCAAGGTTGATGAATTAGCAAATAAGCCTGAGATATGGAATTTTTCTTATGAGAATCTTCTTTCTGTAAAACAAAAAGGCTACAGTGCGAAAAACTTTGATCCAAGGCTAATCGATACAGAAAATAATCTTTGCGAGATTATTACAGAGGATTCTGAGCTTCATATTCCAGAGGAAACTCTTGCCTATATCAGAAGCTGCCTGGGAAGAAACGCCGAAGGACTGACTAATGTGCAGATGGTCAGCCGTTTCTTAAATACAACAGATTCGATGCTTAGGAATGATATGCGTTATGGCATACCTTCTTATATGATCAATGTTCCCAGAAATATATATAAAGCAAAACTATATGTTGACAATGTGATTTTTCCTTTAATTACCGGAGAAGTTACAGAGTTCTACCGCAATGATTTGGCACGGTATTTATTTGACAGTGAGTATATTGTTGCTGAGGCAATCTATAATAAGGAGAAGTTAATTAATTTTGAAATAGGATATCACATTTTGGACAGAAGTGTATCGGAAAGACTGGGTCACTTTGAATTAGTCAAAAAATGTCTGGATGCCGATGTTGTAAGAGTTACCGTAGAGAATGAGTCCGGATTACAAATGATCTTTTCATCCGGACATCCAGGAAAAATGTGGAGGAGCAGACGACACGTTAACACAATGTTTGAATTCTGGTTGTCAGGAATGAAAAAATTAAAGGCTATTGAAGAATATTATGAAATAGAATTTGAACTGCAGATGGTATCGGATCCCATTGAACTAAATGAATTATACGAAGCGATTGACATTGTATATGATGGAATCATGCTGCAGGAGAATTGTGAAATAACATTGCCAGGTGATCTGTCCGATGAAGATATTGAAATTAAAGATCCCGTGTTAGTAGAGGAGGGAAGGGCGATACCTCTTAAGGACAGAGTCATACAGGGTTTTGTGTTCAGACCATATCGAAGCGCATGGTTACCAGGTAAGGTGAGATTTGCAGGAAAAACCAGAAATGATATTGTTCGAATTCCAGGATGCTGCGAGTATAAGATCGTGGAAGAGTGATTCGGATAGCAATCGGAGATCGTCAGGCTGCTGCAGCATCCAGAAAGAAGCTTACAATACGAGGCTCATTTTGCCGGCTTTGGGCAGGGGAGGCCAGGCCGGCAGGGAACCGCTTTAGAAGCCTTTTGTTTCTGTTTTCGCAAGCGGTTTGCTGCCGGCATTCCTCTCATTTAGGAAGCTTGCTGTGGGTGATTCTGGAAATTCCGTGGTCTGTGACATTTAAAACGATTATAAAGTCATTATCAGAGATCACATCCTCGATTAAAGTGCATTGCTTCTGACCGGTAACACTTCCGTCTTTATAGTTAAAATCCGCAAGAGCGCCGCAGATAAAGTCGGCAATCCTGTTTGTTCCGTCATAGAACAGGTTATTCTGAATATCTGACAAGTATACATCCTGAACCATGCGTTCCCGATCCGCAGACAGCTGATTTGCACAGATACAGTGAGAAAGAATGTGATAGAATTCGGTATAAATCTCATCCTTCCAGTCTGTAATATTATCCCGATCAGAAAGCCAGCTGAACATTCCGACATTATCCTTTTCCTTAAGCAATAAATACCGTAAATATGAGGCCAGAAAGCAGATGGTGATAACTCTTCCGAACAAAGAATAGTTGAAGGATTTTTGGAGGGTTTCGTTCTGAAGAGACCTCAGCTTTTTATTCATAGTCTGATAGCTGTCAGCATTGACAGGAGTCGTGATCTGCCAGCGTTCGGTCATATCAATATAGCCGCCAAGCAGAGAATCCAAAAAGGATTTGCTTTTCCACCTGTCTAATATATTAGGCTTTTCCAGAATAAAGCTGATGCTGAAGAAATAGCCCTGCCTGGAAAACTGGCAGAAGGCATCAGAGACGTGGCGGCAATTCTTCAAATCAGTTTTCTGCATGCCGGAAACCACGTGATTCCAGTCGTTAAAATCAAGGATGTAGGGGTAGAGGACAAAAGAGATGACATCATTGGCTTTGTGCTTGTCACCGATGCAGTAATCACTGCACAGGAACCATTTGGTTACGTCAGGGTATCTGTGCAGGAAGGCGCGGAAATGGGTGATGGTTGATTTGTTGATGGTTTTGTCCAGGCAGGTGAATGTTTTGTCCATAGTTTGGGACTCCTGAGATTTTGTGGTGGTTTTGAGGCTGGTTGTTACCGGGGATGGTTATTATTGTAGCATGGGGCTGGAGATTCGGCAAGTTCAACGCTGTATCAGGTTTTTCTTTTAGAGAAGACCATTCTGATAATAGAGGAAGGATATTACATTTTTAATAAATTATTAATACATTTCCTTTTCTTTTCGAGAAGGCGTGAGTTGCGCTATCGTATTTTTGATGATATACTTTAGTGAGGTTAACGGCAGATGCCGACTTCGGACGCATCACAAAAATCAGTTGTCTACTGAGGGTAAGATACCTTGTGAAAAGAATTTGAGGGATTGAAATGAAATCTTTTGAACGATACAAGAGATTAATAAAGCTGGGATTCTCCAGTATGTCTGCGGCAATGCTGATTATCACATATGGCATGGTCTGGATTAATTATTATAATAAGGTCATTTTGGCGCCCTTTTATCGAAAGGGCAACTGGATGATGATATTTATTTACGGCGTGCTTCTGATCTTTTTCATGAAGATGTACGGTGGCTTTAAGGTTGGATTCCTGAAAAAGGGGAATTTGATCTATTCCCAGATACTGGCTGTTGTTTTTACAAATACGATTACATATTTTCAGATAGCAGTACAGGATAAAAAGTTTACCACACCCTTACCATTAATCCTGCTTCTGATAGCAGATGCGGTTTTAATCAGCTGTTGGACCGTTTTTTTCCAATGGTTTTACTGTAAGATATTTCCTCCCAGGAAGATGTTGCTGATTTCCGGCGAGCATTCCGACTATCATTTGATGGAAAAGATGAATGCGCGTGAGGATAAGTATGAGATCTGCAAAATTATCAGTTATCGGGTCGGCATGGAAAAGCTGATAAAGGAAATGGCAAAATATGACGGAGTTATTGTCGGAGATATGCCGTCCCACGAAAGGAATCTCATTATTAAATACTGCTTCGGAGAGCATATCCGGACTTACAGCGTACCAAAGATTTCGGATATTCTGCTTCGCAGCTCCGTGGATTTGAATTTGTTTGATTCGCCGCTGCTCTTGTCCCGCAATAATCCGGGACTGAGCATTGAGCAGGAATTTGTGAAGCGCATTGTGGATATTGTGGGTTCTCTGATTGCGATCGTGGTATCTGTCCCGTTTTTCCTGATAATCGGATTGTGTATTAAATTGACGGATAAGGGACCGGTATTTTATAAACAAGTCCGTCTTACCAGGGACGGCAGGGAATTCGAGATATACAAATTCCGCACCATGGTTCAGGATGCCGAGCAGGACGGGATTCCACGCCTGGCGGCAGAGGGGGATGACAGGATTCTTCCGGTCGGCCGTCTGCTTCGGGCGACTCGTCTGGATGAGCTTCCTCAGATCTATAATATTTTAAAAGGGGAAATGTCTATCGTGGGCCCCCGGCCGGAAAGACCGGAATTTGCCGAGGAGCTGACAAAAGAGATTCCCGAGTTTCCATACCGCTTGCAGGTGAAGGCTGGCCTGACCGGATATGCTCAGGTTTACGGGAAGTATAATACGACAGCATATGATAAGCTGAAGCTGGATTTGACTTATATTCGGAATTATTCCCTTCTTCTTGACCTGAAGCTGATTATTATGACGCCAAAGATCATGCTTTTGAAGGAGAGCACAGAAGGGGTGAAGAAGCAGTAAAAAGCGATAAAGAAGCATCAGATAAGTGGGAAAAGGCAGAAAAAGCAGCAAGAATCAAAGAAGCATCAAAAAAGCATCAAAAAAGCGAAATAACAGCAAAGAACAGCAGAAAACGACAAAAGAGCAGCAGAGGGGACAGGCATGCCGAAAATATCGATCATTATGGGGGTTTTTAACGGAGAGCAGCAGATGGATCAGGCGATTGAGTCCGTCTGCTGCCAGACCTTTCAGGATTGGGAATTGATTATCTGTGATGATGCTTCCTCGGACGGCACCTATCAGCGGCTGCTTTGGTGGTCCGGCAAGGATCCGCGGATTGTCGTACTCCATAACAACAGGAATCTGAGGCTGGCCAGAACCTTGAATGTCTGCCTGGATCATGCGAAGGGAGAGTATATAGCCAGGATGGATGACGATGATGTCAGCTATCCGAGGCGTCTGGAGAAGCAGGCAGCATTTTTAGATAATCATAAGGAATTCGGATTTGTTTCCAGCCTGGTAGACTGTTATGACGGTACACAGATTGTAAAGAACCGTTTTTACCGTGTTGCAGAGCCAGGAAAAAAGGATTTCCTACGAGGAACGCAGTTTGTGCATCCGGCAACGATGTTCAGGAAGGAATGTCTGAAAGCTGTCGGAGGATACCGGATAGCCAGGGAGACTGTGCGGACGGAGGATTATGATCTGTTTATGCGGCTGTATGCCCGTGGATACCGGGGATATAATATCCAGGAGCCATTGCTGAGATATTTTGTTAATCCGGAGGCTATGCAGCAGAAACGGCTTTATCGCTACCGAATCAATGAGGCAGTTGTGCGCTGGAAGGGGTTTAAGGCCATGGGACTGATGCCGGGTGCCTTCCCTTATGTGGTGCGGCCGTTGATCGTCGGCCTGATTCCCCAGCGGCTTATATGGAATCTGGTATATAAAAAGAAGGGATAGGGATATGATCGGTATTGTCATTCTGAATTATAACAGCTGGGAAGACAGTAAGGGATGTATCGAAAGCATCTGCAAGGACAGGCCGGGGGCTCCGTTCAGAATCTATCTGGTGGATAATGCATCCCCTGTCCGGCCGTCAGAGGCGGTAATGGATTACTGCAAAAGGCAGCAGGTGGTATTGCTTGAGGCTAAGGAGAACAGGGGCTATGCGGCAGGGAATAATATCGGGATTGCTGAGGCGATGAAGGACTCCTGTGATGCCATATTGATCAGCAATAGTGATGTGAGATTCTATCCTCATAGTATTGACAATATGTATCAATGTCTTCAGCAGGATCCCCGGATCGGGATTGTGGGGCCTAAGATTCATCTTCCGAATGGCCGGACACAGAGAGAATGTATGATGATGCGGACCGGGATGCGGGAGAAGTATATGCTGAGAACCCGATTACATGTCTTAGCCCCGGCAAATAATGAACGATACTGGGGAAGGCAGCATGACTATGAGAGGGAAACATTTTTCGTATATGCGGTTCTGGGATGCTGCTTTATGATAAAAGGGGAGTGTGCCAAGGAGGTAATGCCTTTTGATGAGCATACGTTTCTGTACGAGGAGGAGCTGATTTTAGGGATCCGGATGGCAGAAAAAAAGTGGTCGACCATCTATTATCCGAAAAGTGAGATCCTTCATAAGCATGAAGCGACAACAGGGGGAATCGGGAGGAATCCGTTTGCCTATACCTGTCAGGTATGCAGTGAGATTTATTATTGCAGGCATTATCTGCAGGCGGACAAAAGGGAGATTTTGCCCTTATATGGCTACAGAACCTTACTGTATCTGTGCAGATGCCTGTGGAATCCGGCATTTCGCAGGAAATGGGGGGAGTATGTGGAGAGGACGAGGAAGGAGCTTGGCTGACGGGAAGTTGTCCTTGAATTCTATCTGGAATTATTCATGGAGTTCTAGTACATCGTTGCATTAATTCTCGAGTAATCGGTACTTGCTGCTTACGCCATTGCTGCGTTGTTATGAGATTTCAAAATAACGAAAGAGAGGGCTTCTGAGTGTATGATTTTGAATTTGGGGAAATCTGAAAAGGTTATGGTTTCTGTCAAAACAAAAGAATGCCTCTACCAGATACGGGATGATACGGTCTATGTAGAATATATTCTCGACTGCCGTAGGAATTACAGTTGACTCACACATTAACTGCTTAAATCTTTTTGCATGATAATGGCATATCTATACCAAGGAAAGAAGGGAGCCGGCCTCTTCTTTCCTTGATTTTCCGTAGCCTTTTACATATTTTCGGCTTTCCTCTTGATAAGATAGCTATACACTTGACTTTTGTTTATATATTAAAAGAAAAGAGTGGAAGAACTGATCTTCAGTTTATTTTGCCAGTCCTCTTTTACTTGTAATAATTGCTTTTCACAAAAAAGTCTCATATTTTCTCTATAATCATCCTGAATATTAACTATGTTGGGTTCGAAACGTATATTGCAAAAAGTCTCATATTCTTTTGACTTATATCCATACAGTTCACCTATGGATATCTGCATTTTGTTTTTCCATTCTATTAATAGCGGATTAGATGATGTCACTTGATTTTTTATAAGCATCTCTATTTGCTCGATTAATAGTATTAAATCGAGATATCTTTTTTCATCCATAAATTAAATTCTCCAATTTTTAATATTTCAACCAAGCTATAGTTCATTATTGCCATATTCAAAATAGATCTTTTTGGATATAAAATTCCACATCATTACGATCCCAGTAGAGATCACTTTTGAAAATACATAAAACACACCTAATCGTTGGGTTAATAAAACTAATATTATCTGATTTATAATTAATCCAATAATACTCAATCCAAAAAAAGAAAAAATATTTTTAATCTTAGAGTGATTATTCTTTTGAAGAAAAACATAGTGAATGCTCAATAAATAGTTTATAATTAAGGAAACAGAGAAAGAAAAAATATTAGAAATGTAATATGGAATTTTCACAATCTCTGTTAATAAAGCCAGCAATATAAAATCCAATCCTGTCGTTAAGCCGCCAACAATAGAAAAGTGTATAATCTGCTTAAGTATTCTTTCCATCTATTTTTCACCGGAATTTTTTAACATTAGTTGGTTTTGATCCCAACTCTCATGTTCGTAATAAATAACTTTAGTTCCCTCTGTTTCGAATTGAAATGGAATGTGTATAAGGTTTTGTAATTCAGCAAGAACGGAATTTCTTTTTTCTGGTTGAACATAAAATAATAGAAACCCGCCACCACCAGCTCCTAGAATTTTCCCCCCTAATGCACCAGCAGATATAGCTTTTTTATATAAACTATCTATTGACTCAGTACTTACATTGCTGGAAATTCCTCTTTTTAATTTCCAGGTATAATCCAGAAGTTTACCGAATTCATCTAAAGATTTTTGAGAAGTAAGAATACTTTCAGCCTCATCAACTAAAAGCAACATTTCTTTTAAATCCTTTTCCTTATCTTTAATCTTTTCCTTCATGGATATTTGTATTTGAAAAGAATACCTGGATATCCCTGTAAAAAATAACAAAAGATTTCGATTTAATTCCTGCTTCCTTGCCGGAGACATAATTATAGGATTTACATAATATCCATCCGAATTGAAATTAATTCTGTTAAATCCGCCGAAAGAAGCTGCTATTTGATCTTGGATTCCTCCAGCTTCATTACACAATACCCTTTCAACATGAATTGCTTCATCTGCTAATTCCTTTTTGCTTGCATGTTCACCCTTTAAAACATGAAAAGAATTTATCATGCCTACTGCAAAAGAACTGCTGGTGCCTAAACCACTTCTTGCTGGAAGGTCAGCATCGTACGATAAGCGAATCTCATGCATATCCATAAACATCATAGTATTCCTTATTAAAGGATGCTCAATTTCGTCCAAAGAATTAGGCAGTTCTATCTTAGAATAGGTAAAATGATTCGAATAATCAAAAAATCGTGGAAGATGCCTGGTGCTAATATAACAATATTTATCAAAAGTAGTTGAAATAACACTTCCCCCATATTTATTATAAAACTCAAAAAAGTCCGTTCCACCACCGAAAAAAGACATTCGGAATGGTGTTCGTGTAATGATCATGTTTTACTCCTATCGTGTAAGAAATTCTTTACCAGTTTCTACCCTTTTACGCCAATACTCTAAAAGATCTCTCATTGTTTGTTCGTAAGGGATATTTGGTTCCCATCCTGTGTGAGACTTGAATTTACGGCAATCTGGTATCTGTAAATCAGCATCTATTGGCCGTAACCGTTCAGTTTCTTCTTCTATAGTTATGGAATCTCTCATTGGTGACATATCAATTAAAGTATGAAGTGTATCCTTAACAAGACAAGTGTAGGTTCCTCCAATATTATAATATTCTCCTGCAATAGGATTTTTTGTTACTAACATATAGTAGGCCCGAACAGCGTCTCTCACATCTGCATACGTCCGTAATGATTCTAAATTTCCCACCTTTACGACTGGAGGGATCTTTCCTTTTTCAATCATTGCTATTTGTTTCGCAAAGGTGGATTCGTGAAACACATCTCCTCTTCTTGGTCCTGTATGTGTAAACATTCTTGTTGTAACAACAGTCATTCCATATGCTTCTGCATAATAACGTCCTAATAAATCTGTTCCTACTTTAGAAATAGCATAAGGTGATGCAGGGTGAAAAGAGCATTCTTCATGAATTCCTGTTTTAGGCTTTTTTTCAGCAGGAATTTTTCCAAACACTTCTGAAGAAGCACATATATGAATTACCGGAGAATAACTATTGTCTTGCTCTGTTTCCAACCTGACTGCTTCCAGTAATCTGCATGTTCCTAAAATATTTATATTCAATGTATCAATCGGAGCATTAAAACTGGTTAGGGGATAACTTTGTGCCGCAAGATGAAAAATATAATCTGGCTTAATTTGCCGGATGATTTTAATTAATGACACCTCATCACTTAAATCCGCATAATCAAAAAATAACCGCTCCTTTTTATTTACTCTATCCAATAAATGCTCTACATTGTCTAATGGACTCCTCCACCGACAAACACCGTAAATGTCCCAATTTGTTTCTTTTATAAGAAAATCGGCCAAATGCGAACCGACCATTCCGGTAATTCCGGTAATAAGTGCTTTGATCATTGCTTCCTCCCTATAGTATGTACTTTCGAAATATCCAGTATAATCATAAGAATCGAATTAATCACTTGCAGGGTTTTTACGATACCAATCCATAGTTTTTTTGATTCCATCTTCTAAAGATGTAGAAGCCTTAAAACCTAAAATGCGCTCTGCTTTTTCGACGGAGAGCCTTTTATAAGGAATCATCATTGGCATATCGGTATTATAAATAATTTCTGCATCTTCATAATTTCCGCATCTCAAAATTATTTTCAATGCTTCCTTTATTGTTACATTTTTCCCAGATGCAAGATTAAACACTTCGTATCCTTTTGCCTTTTTTAGGGCTAATATGATTCCTTCAATAAGATCATCTATGTAAATAAAGTCTTTATAATCATTTCCGTCTCCCCAAACTTCAAAAGGATTCATCCTTTCTACAGTTTTGCGAATTAATGCTGGCATTACATGAGATTTTTTTTGTTCAAAATTGTCATATGGTCCATATAAATTATCAATTCGCAAAACAGTGATATCCATAGCTTTTAATTTTTCTGCGTACATGCGGCATACAACTTCGATAAAGCGTCTGCTCCATCCGCCAGTAAAGTATTTTTCAAATGGGTCTTCAGTAAAACCGTCTTCCTCTTTTAAAAGCTCTTTCTTGAAAGGATAAACCATACCACTGCTAATATATATACATTTTTTTACACCATTTAAATATGCCGCCTCTAAAACCCGCAAATTCAAAATCACAGTGTCGGTGACTAATTGCATCGGATTTGCAAGCATCCCCTGTGCCCCTGAAACAAAAGCAGCAGTCATAATAATATAATCTATGTCTTTGGTTACTAGCTGACAATCCTCTTTATTAATTAAATCGGCATGTATATACGAAACTCCATTAACTGGAAAACGTGGTTCCTTGCTGTGATAAGTGGCACTGACAATTGCATTTTCTTTTACTAGCCTTTGTGTAATATTTGTTCCAATAAAGCCACTGCCACCAGTAACCAATACTTTCTTGCCAACTAACGAAAAAATCTCTTTATTGACCATAATAAGATTCCTTTCATGTATTATCCTGATTATCTAAATGCTATTTAGTAAATTGCAAAGAGCCAATATCTTATCTTCTGATAAATCTGGATAATTTCCTGTATATAACCCGTATTGATGGATGAATTCCGCATTTTTTAAAGTACTTGGATCAAAATCAGTTAATTGTTTCAGAACGAATGGTTGACGGGCAAGATTCCCTCCTCCAGCCGTGCCGCGACGAAATTCTACTGCATTATCAAGTAATTTGTTTGTTAGCTTTTGAAACAGTTCTGGATCTTGATTTCTTAATAAAATAACAAATGCGTAATTGACAGAACCAGTCGTACAAAAATCTGTGTAGTATTTTGAAGAATCAAGGTTCTTTAAAAACAATTCAAAATTTTTCTCACGGATAGAATTGTTCTTATCTAAACGTTTCAATTGATTTATACCTATTACAGCATTTAACTCGGTACTTCTCATGTTATAACCAGGAACAACAAATAAAAATTCTGGCCGAAGCTGTGGATATTCCGAACAAACCGCTTTTTTCATATCCTCATCTGTGCTTTCCCGGATCATTCCGTGGCTTCTGTATAGACGGCAATATTCATAAAATCGATCATCGTCAGTGCAAATAATCCCGCCTTCAATTGTGCTCATATGATGAGCGTAATAAAATGAAAAATTGGATGCTAATCCAAAAGAGCCACATTTTTTACCATTGAACGAAGCACCATGAGATTCACAGACATCTTCAATTAGCGGAATATTTCTCTTTTGCAATTCATCCACTAATTTTTTCGTCAAACCGTTAAAGCCAAGTACGTGTGTTAAAAATACGGCTTTTGTCTTCGGGGTAATATGGTCGAGAATGGTATCATCATTCATGGCTAAATTATTCATATTAACATCAACAAAAACGGGAGTGTGTCCTGCGGCAAAAACAGATGAAATATCACTGCTCCAGGCAATCGGGGGAACAATGATCTCTCCAATACCATAAAGATCTCGGATTACTGACATAGTAATAAAATTAGCGGACGCGCCAGAATTCACAAAAACACTATGTTTTACCCCTAACCATTCACTCCATTGATCTTCGAATTCCTGTACTTTAGGCCCTTGTGTAAAACGATCTGTTGTTTTTAAAAAATCAATCAGAGCATCTACATCCTCTTTTATAATATTATTATTCATCAATGGTATATTTATCATACAATCTTACCTTCCTTCAATGTTATTCAAAAACCATAAATATTCTCGTTGCAGCCCTGTATCCAGATCTGTTTTTGGTTTCCAACCTAAGTTTAGGATTTTACTGCTATCTAATAATCTTTTGGGCATACCATCTGGTTTTGACTTGTCGAAAATAATTTCACCATTATAGCCAACTACCTGTTTTATTCTTTTTGCCAATTCACTGATAGAAGTTGTTTTTCCCATACCGATATTTATTGTTCCTGGACCATCATATTTTTGCATGACAAATAAGCAAGCTTCTGCGGCATCATCAATATATAAAAACTCACGCTCTGCTTTTCCACTTCCCCATATTTCGACATAAGGTAGCTTATTCTTTTTGGCATTATGAAAACGCTGCAATAAAGCAGGTATTACATGATTATTTTTCTCATTAAAATTGTCATTTGGTCCATATACATTAGCAGGTATACAACTAATAAAAGAATCACCATATTGTCCCATATAATAATCGCATATCCTTACCCCGGCAATTTTGGCAATGGCGTATCCTTCATTTGTTGGTTCTGGCAATCCCGTCAGCAAATAATCTTCCTTTACTGGTTGTGCAGATTCCCTTGGGTAAATACAAGAAGAACCCAAATAAAGAAGTTTTTTTACACCTGTTTTATGCGCCGAAAATAAAATATTGCAGGTTATTAATAAATTTTCCATAGCAAAGTCTGCCATATATCGGCTATTGGCGCTAATGCCTCCTACTTTAGCTGCCGCCACATATACATAATCAGGTTTTTCTTTTTCGAAAAAATTCAAAGTGGCTTGCCCGTCTGTTAGATCTAATTCTTTATGTGCAGCGGTTATGATATTACAATAGCCTGCCTTACGGAGCGTCCGGATAATTGCAGAACCAAATAATCCTGTGTGACCGGCAACATATATTTTGTCTTGAAGCATTAACACACCCCCTATTGATTAACAGATTTATTATGCTGTTTTTCACGATAATGAGTATTTTTTATCATTGTCGATTTTTTTGCGAATCTCCATCTGATTGCTGGTCTTAAATATTCAAAATTTGCCCAAAATGAGTTTACACTTTGGTCATTTTCTGGCATGCGGCAAATGGCTGGTACTTCGTGGAATTTGATTCCCAACCGTAAAGGGATAACAACTTTTTCAACATTGACAGGATGTTTCAATTCCTGAAAATTTATGGACTGATACAGAGATGTAGGTGCCAAATGATTACCCCATGTAAAATCTGTTAATGGTGCCAAATAAAGAATTTTTAAAAATAGTTGTGAACACCAATTCCATATCATCTTTATTTTATTATAGCGAACAAAACCACCGCCCTTAAGCCAACGAGAACCTGATATGATATCACCAGGATATTTTTTAGCTAAAGCAATCATTTCTGGCAGTTTTTCCGGTGCAGTGTCTAAATCTGGAGTAACCATACAAACATGACTGCCTTTTGCAGACATAAATCCATCTCGTATCGCACCTCCAAAATATGGTTGCTTTTGCCATAATATTTTCAAGGGGATTCCAGCCGCAGCTGCTATCTTTTGCCCTGTTTTAATACTATCTAAACTTTCTTTTCTTGTTTTATCACAAACAACAGCTATAAATTCTTCTATATCACAGTGATTATTCATTTCTAAAATCATTGTGATTGCCGCAACAAAAGAATCTGTTTCGGTCAATGTAGGCAATATAATACTTAGTGAATTAAACTTCATTTGTAAACACCATCTTTCATATTGATTTGATACTAATCTTGAAATATAACTCCTCGGATTTTTAATTGCTTTTTATAAAATTTAAGGCCAGGACCGCTGAATGTTATTGTGTTTATCCGAGGAGCGTTTTCATTAGAAAAGGTATTGATTACAGTTTCTTTATCATAAGGAAGTGAATTAATACAAAGTCCATTTACTAAATTTTCCGGTACAATTCGGCCGGTACGTTCTGTTCCATCCATATACCTGATTTTTATATTAACAGGATCTATTTTCCAAAATATCTTTGCTAATTTTCCGAGCCAATTTAATTCAAAATCAACAAAGATTTCTGAAAAATCTTCTACACCTATTGTAGAATCATTCTTAACAATTGCAGTTGCTTCCGCAACTGAGTTTTTATCCTCTTTGTTATTTCCCTTTCTTAATAAAAACCAATTTGTTGTTTCATCATATTCAATAACTTCATAATTTTGTATTACATTTTTCCAGGAAGCCGGTGTCTCCAATAATGGAATACGATTATCTATTGTCCAGAAATTTAGTATTATGTATTGAGGCGCTATTTTGCTCTCAAAGAAATCTGCTAATATTTTATCTAATTCCGGAGTATACGCCATGAAAGGATGAACCGTTGGTAATGGTATATAGGTCATATTATATTGAGCTAAATATGCTGCTTCTGAAGAAAATGTTGTTACACTTTCTTTCCCAATAATTTCGACAAATCTTTCAGGTACAGGGTGTAAACCGTCATATGCATTTTTCCTGTTCATTATTTGCTCAACCCTGAATGGAATTTGGCTGATTTTATCCTTGGTATATAAAACAGGGTTTGTGAAAGGATCATAACAAAGTATAGGAATTATCAAAACAAAGGTAGTCATTATAACTATAGCCTTTGAAAAAAAATCTTTTACTTTCATAATTCTGGCGATTTCTTCAAAATCTAAAGCTAAGAGTGTAATAGAGAATATCGATATTACACCTGATATAGCATTATATAAATGAGCATCTGCCCGGACGAATCCATGCTTATAATAAGTAAATAATGCGGGGGTAAACCATAATAATAAGAATGCATTATTAAACCCTTTTTTAAGAAATAGACTCAGCATAATACCAAGATAAAAGGCAATTAATGCAATACCCCATACAATATACATATTTAAGTTTGATAAAGACATAGCTACATTATAACCAGAAGAAATATACGCAGCTGTTTTCATATACATCCAAAGCGAATGTATCGAAGGATTATAGAGAATAAAAAAAACGATTGACAATGGAATTATTGATACCAATAAAATGTTGGGATACCATTTTTTTAACCTAAAATATTGAGTAATCACATATAAAAAAATCGTTAGGTAAACAGCGATAGCAACAGAAAATTTAATAAAAAATAAACTTGTTGACAAGATTATTTCAAAAGCCAACGCATATTTATTATTTTCTCGCCATAAAACGATTAAGGCTAAAAAGGCGCAATAACATACGTAGTAGTCTGCGGAACTGGATAATTTTGAAAACAATACCATTAATAGGTTTATAATTATAATGGAGTAACTTATTTTATATTTCTTTAACAAAAGAATCCAGAAATATAATTGGCTTACAAAAAGCATAAAATAGAAAGCAAATCCTATAACAATATTATTTTTTATCATCATAGGAAAAGACAAAAAGCCCAGAGGACCATATGTAAAATATAATTCACTGCCAAATTTATATGTAGAAATCCCAAATTGATTTAATACATATATTCCCGTATGATCAGCACTATTCCCAAAACCAGAATAGACAAATGGAAAAGAAAGCATCCCATATATAATTGTTAATATAATAAGCTTATATTTATAATTTATATTTTTCATAATATAGTAAATCCAATCTCTATTTATTTGCTTTCCCTTTAAAATAATCTATAAGTTTTCTTATAGGGGAGCTAATCTTCCATGTCGTGGAATTTATGAGTTCTTTGTATTTTTCTTTTTCCATAATCAATTCTTTTTGTATCAGCTCATAATTAGTTGTTAATTTAGAATAATCTTTCTCGATCGCTTTTGATTTTGCATGATCAATCGCCAATTGTTTATAATTGTTTTCTAATTGTAAATAGGCTTGTTCTATCGTATTGACTTCGGTAACCTTTTGGCAAATGTGTTCTACAACACTCTTGGTATTCTCTAATTCATGAGAAAACTTAGCAGTTAAAGCGTCTTTTTCATTTTCAAGTTTCTTTACTGACGATCTCAAAAGATTACATTCGTTTGCTTTTTGCTGAAATACATTTAGGATTTGATTTAAAGTTTCTAAAAATTTCAGATCGTTTATTGGCACTATCCACGCTTTAATATTAATAACTCCAAAAAAATCCCTGCCAATTTCTATATAATATTGAGGATCTGTTGTACAAAAAATATCTTGGACAGAACACCTGACACCATTTATCGGATAAGTATTAACTTTTGTCCCATTAGCATATATTTCTAAATCCTTGACGATACAGGCATTGTCTTCTATGGGATCAAATCGTATAACGTTTACGCCCATTTTAGGGATTTCAAAATTATAATGATAGTATTCATTAACAAAATATTTTTTAGATATACAGTTCGATTCTGACAATAACTCAGAAGACTCTGCAAAATACATTTTAGAAAGTCTTTCCTCAACATTAGGTAAAATAACCTGTTTTGATATATTATTCTTTTTCACATAATCACTTTTCTGGGCGGTAAGAATAAACTGATAAACCTCACCAAAGGGACGCTGTTTTAAACAATCTATAAATAGGCTATTCAGTGATTGATTGTAACATTTTTGTTCAGTTGTTAACGTAGGGCACATAACGGCATCCTGAAGAATAATATCCAGACCAGCCCTTTTCATAAACAGATCTAAATCTTCTTCTCCAAAAAAGCGTATATGGGTATCATCTAACAATCCTACGGAAGAATACCTCCAACGATTATCGTACATACTCATAATGATATCGTTATGCGTTACATTGGGGATGGATATTAATATTTTGCCATCATCTTTGAGCAGTAATGTCGAATTTTTTAATACAGATTCTGGATCGAATAAATGTTCAAGCACATCTGCAAAAATTATAAAATCAAATTTCTGATTACTATATTTCGTTAACCATTTATTTTCTGACAAATCTGTGCATATCCCATCTTCTGCAAACTGTATGGCCTGTTTATATGACTCTTCATCGCATTCAATGATATAAACATTTGCTCCGATGACCTCTGTCATATATCTTGTCATATACCCTGTTGAACATCCGCATTCAAGTACAAATGCGCCAGGAGATATTTGCGCCAAAATTTTCCCCTGAGATCCTTGATTTTTGACAATCATATCCATCGGTATATCATATTTTGATATTCCCATGTTTTCTCCTTTTTGACTTTACTATACATTTAACGAAACAATTCAATTGATGTTGAATCCAGAATTCATGATAATAATTCCACTGTGCTTGTTCCTTTTTGGCCAAATCTTTTTATGCCTCTGTGTCACCTTTTATAATGATGGTAAACCCACAACACAAGCACCCTGGGAAGAAATCATGCAGCCAAAAGCACGCTCCAAACAATATGGCAACCCATTCCAGTCTCTGGGAGAGTATGGAGGGAAGTCATGTGCAGTAAAAGCACATTTCTTTATTGGGGTAAGATATAAAGGTCTGATTGCAAAAATAGAACCAGCAATAAATTCATAGCTTCTGATAGGAAGTCGAAGTTTATACATCAAAGAATTTAGTGCATTTAAATCCAAATCTAAAGAAATATTATCACTGCCAGTAATTAAAACCTCTTGTGCACCAATCATTGCAATGTGGTGATGACGGCTGATAATTCTCAAAATATGTTCTACTCTTGCAGGAGAGCCAAGTATTGCCTTTAATAAATAATTTCTCCAAAGATTTCCGCTTAAATCAATGCCATTCAAGGAATACTCTATCGGAATGTCCTTTTTAGTATGGATTTTAAATAATACATCATAATCCTCAACAGGAAAGCTATTCAAAAACTTTATAAAAGGATAAATATCCCAGCCGATATTCTCAGTTATAATAACATGCGCCTTCGGATAATATTTTCGGAGCGTAGGCAAAAACGCTTTGTTTTCTCTTGGCATTGTCACAAAAAGGTCAAAATGATGAGCAGATAGATTTGTTAAATATTTATGGATTTCCTCAAACAAATCAATATAATATAAATGTAAACATACGGCAATCTTCATTTTTCCCTCGATTTGATTATATTTTTTCTTTGTTTTTGCTGAACAAATATTTAACAGGCCTTGGCAAATGTTTATAAATATAAGCCCTTAACGCATAATTCAATCCTGTGTGAATAACCGTAACATTATTTTTCGCTTCCTCCAACTCAGTATGAACTTCTTTTAATTTAAGTCGAGTTTCTTCTAATTTTATATTTCTGTCACGATACAGGTAGGAAACATTTGTTAAATGGATCTCTGCGTCTTCTATATCGGAAACCCATCCGATCAAGTATCCTGCATGCTGAGCAACAAAAGGATATGCACGTTCTATTATATGAATTAAAGAACCGTCGAGAGGAAGCGGTTCCTCTGGAAAATCCTCATATTTCCAATCCATATCAATCAATAGTTTCATACATTCAGGGCGAAACCAAAACATAGCGCCAGCTGGAAATATCGGCGGAACATCCTGAGCAATTGGTAAATCAATTTGTGCGCGATGAAGAAACTCTTTTGTTTCCAGGAAATTAGGCCCCCATTCATCACCATATAATTTTTGAAAGCTCCCATATAACAGATTAATGGGTTCCAAAATTCCAAGACGTGGATTCTTTTCAAACGTATAAATAATATTATTTATATATTCTTTCGTTTTTACCAAAGCATCTTGATTATGAAATCCAAACTCTTTCCCCAGAATTCCCGGTCTAAGAAAGGAGCTTTTTTTATCATGAAGAATGCATGCATAATCATAGTTTAGAATAAAGTCTTTACAGGCAACCAAAAAGGCGGATTCGGCACGGCCACGGGCGTTAATAAGATTTACTTTAGCATTGTGAATTTGATAATAATCAATATTTTTTTGAATTTCGCTTATCAAAGATTCTTTGGGTGTGGTAATATAAATATCTATATAGTCCGGAATTCCCCGCATATATTGAAAACAATGCTCTAATAAATCCTCATAATACACATGAAAACAGATAGCAACCTTAGGCGGGTTCTCTAATTTACCAATCTCATAATCAGAGGGAAGAAAGAAGTTAAAATGCAAACAGTTTTTTATATGAGCGTAATGTTGTGTTGCCAGTAAATCATCAAGAATATCATTTACATTATATAAGTGATGCTCTTTTATATAATCAAATACACGTTTAGAAGCATTCCCCCTATGATAATCTAAAAATCGAATATACTCAGTACAAAAAGCTTTCCTTTTTATTAACGGACATTTTTGATTAATTACCAGATAATCTGGTGCTTCAATTGTTGAATCAATAAAATCCGTAGTGTTTGGGCAATACACGTCATAAGAATAATTTCGATCTGCAAAAAACTTAGTAAACGGAATTTCATGCTTGTCAATACATTCCTCTCGGGAATAAACAGGACATAAATTATCCCACCAGGAATTCCAGTCCTCAGATAAGAATATCCTTTTACGGAAAACCATAAAATAGGAGAGTATCCAGGTTCCTGTATAACCTGCCTCATTCAGGGGCCATTCGGTGATTCCCCAAAAATCCACAGATGATTTGTCCATTTTTTTGAACATTTCGGAAAAAGGATAAACAGGACCATAGCAGGAACAGTTTGCCAAGATAATTTCATCATATTTATCCAAACCCCCTTCTGCATCCAATCCTGTCTTATAGGCCCAGAAATCGACTCCTATATTTTCTCGGACAATAACAGATATCCCCATTTTTTGTATAGTATCTTTTCCTGCAGATGTTATTTTCCCGTTTACCACAACATATATTTTTTCTGCGATTTCTTTCAATCCAGCCAGGTATGTAAGAACATAATTACGAACAATTCCTTCCTTTTCCCAGAAGACATAGATTGCTAAACGGTTCATACCAACTCCTCCACTATTTTATTCCATTTCTGGCAGTCATGATTTTTTTGATTTTTGTGTCATTTCCTATAATGACAGGAGAGTCATACTCCCTGGTAGGAAATGCCCCGTATTGAGGTCTTATCCCCATATTTCTCTCCTTAATGAATTCTTCTATTTTATCTCCTAGTCGTGTAGCCTTTCCACTACAGCAATCAATAACTCCATCTACCTCTTTTTGAGAAATAATTGCCGTTAACTGTTCACATAATTCTGAAATATGGATATAATCATATTGTTCATCACCATTAGTAAAAGGAAATGATTTTTTTCCTTCCTTTTCCCAACAGATAATTTTGCTCATCAAAGAATGATTCTTTTCATCATCACCATAGACTGTAAAGGGGCGAATCCATTGTAAACATACATTTTTATCATGGATATATATCTCCAATGCTCTTTTTAAAGTCAGCTTAGATAGACAATATAAATTTTCTGGTACAATGATACTATCAGGCTCTGTTTTACCATTTACTTTGCCATATTCTCTAAAAGATCCGGCTATAACTATATGAGCAACACCATGATCAATCAGATTTTTTAAAAAGTTAAAATGCATGGGAAGATCTTCTAAATGTGTTGTTTTATTATGTTCAAAGCCATCTCTCCATGCTAGATGAACACAAATATCCGGAGCATTAAAAGTTTGATATAGTTTTTCATTTTTGCTGACTTTAGTTAAATCACAGGGAATAAAAAATATCTCCTTGTTTAAATTTGTATTTAATATATCAGTAGCAATGACTTGAAACTGCGCTAATTGAATAAGATGATTTGCGAAATGACTGCCAATATAGCCATTAGCGCCTGTAATTAATACTTTATTTATCATCAATGTAAACCAACCCTCTTTAAAAGTTTAAAACACCAGTTATAAATTTCCCAAAATCGGCTAACCTCATGGTATTTTTTCTCGTTTAAAAGTTTCAATGATATTTTTCCATAAAATTTCATAAAAGGATTTCTATTTTTAGTCAATCTCAAAAAAGATTGTGATTCCATAAAATCCGGAAAAAGCTCAAATACACGTTCCATGAAGGCGGAAAGGAGTCTTTCTCTCTCATATATATTATCTATTTCCCGTATTGGGTACATGGCGATAGCAAGAATCTGGTGATAAAACAAAGTATCCTTTAATAACTGTTGGTTGTATGCACTCTCTGTCCCCATACGTTCAAGAGCAAGTTTTACCGCATCCAAAATCACAAATCTGCTTTCGTTGAATCGACCATTTTGAATCGAACCATTTCTCTGGAAATAATGATAATATGGAGTGCGAATAATGGTTATTTTACGGGCACGACTCAAAATAACTGGCGTAACGCAAACGTCTTCATTATTCATCCCCACAGGAAATTCCAAGCCATCATAAAGATTCCTTCGTATTAGCTTATTCCATGAAGCTGGCATTACCCAAGTGTCAAGAATCTGGCAATATAATGAGCTCGATTCACCCGAGGAACAAAACACCCGCTTTTGCGGCGTGCCGTCCTCATAATCCATAAAAATATCGCAGACCACAACATCAGAATTTTCTTGATGAGCTTTGCTGAGCATATCTCTGTATATACCAGGTTCAATATAATCATCTGAATCAAGAAAAATCACAAAATCGCCTTTAGCTTTCGTAAGTCCATAATTTTTCACATCAGAGAGTCCGCCATTTTGCTTCTTATAATATTGAAATACATTTGGATTCTCTTCTATGTATCGAAGGATGATTTCTTCTGAATGGTCAGGGGAACCATCGTTAATTATCAAAACCTCCATTCGATTGTCAATTGCCTTTAAAACCGAATCCAGACATTTAGAAAGATATTTTTCTGTTTTATACACAGGGATAATAATGGATAACTCTTTTCTACAGTCCAAACCGAATTCGCTCTCTTTCTCTACGATCTAGCATTTTCTTCTTTGTTTCATCAGAAATCGGATAGTGTTCCAAGGCATAATTTTGAATGCGTATGATTTCTTCATATTCCTTTTTGTGTGTTGTAGACAGAGTCATCCCCTGTGACTGCATACGATGGTAGTTCAAAGACTGGCTATTATAAACAATTTTCCCCAATTCCAGTATCCGCATATAGATATACCAATCTCCAGCCAGTCTGAATTCTTTTGCTTTTTCAAAAAAATCCTGGTAATTTCCATTTCGAAAGACTACACTGGACACATTTGCTATCGTATTATTGATGCACATGGTCTCTGTAATTTCCGTAATACCGTTCCGAATGTAGTTATCATCCCATTTGCCACAGTTCGTCTGGTCAATCCATGGTCTCAAATCTCCCATTAATATATTGTTTTTTTCATCCATAGTTAATGATTCGCAATAGGAAATGACCGTTCCTGGATCTTCAAATCCTTTTATCACTGTTTCCAGAAACAAAGGGCTGCAGCTGTCATCTGCTTCTGCTATCCATATATAATCACCGCTTGCCTCGGTAAACGCCTTTTGCCATTGGGCAAAAACACTACCACTGTTCTTTTCATTACAGATCAAACGAATAGGGAATTCTGTATTTATATGTTTTATCTTTTGGCGAATAACTTCTACGCTGTTGTCTGTGGAACAGTCATCAAGGATAATCAGTTCATGAATTGGATAGCTCTGAAAAAGTACTGAATCAATTCGTTCTATTAAGTATTGTTCATAATTGTAATTAGGTATTATAACGGATATTTTATACGGATTTGAAATCATCAACTTTTCTACAATATTAGAGTAAGTATCGGTTTTGGCTCCTGTTCTTTTGCCCATCCTTTGTTTCATCCATTTACGAATTGAACATCTCACTTTTATCACTTTATTCACCTTAATGCTGATTCCAATATTCTCGATAAGCTTCACAAACAACCGCTGCTGTATCAACCATTTTTATCTTATGATCTTCCAGCCAAACAACCCTTTCACACATTTGTTCTATCTGCGCAATGGAATGAGAGACAAATAATACTGTAGTGCCTCCGCTCATTAATTCGAGCATCCGATCTTTGCTTTTATTTTGAAAACCGGCATCCCCCACAGCTAGAATTTCATCTACGATTAGTATTTCTGGCCTGACTACCGTAGCAATTGAAAATGCAAGTCTCATCAACATGCCAGAGGAATAGTTTCTAATTGGCATTTCAATAAAATCTTTTAGTTCCGAGAAATCCAAAATTTCATCATATTTACTATCTAAAAACTCTTTACTATACCCAAGAATAGCGCCATTTAAATAAACATTTTCTCGTCCGCTCAATTCCTGGTCAAATCCAGAACCAAGCTCTAACATTGGAACAATGTTTCCATACGTATTTACTTTACCAGCAGTTGGTTTTAAAACACCTGCAATTATTTTAAGTAATGTACTTTTTCCTGCGCCATTTTTCCCGACAATTCCCATTACTTCACCTTTGTTTACAGTGAAACTCACATCGTCAAGAACTGTTAATTCTTCATATATTAATTTTTTCCTTAATATGGCTACCACATATTCTTTTAAACTCATTACTTTATCATTTGCCATGCGAAAACGCATTGTCACATGCTCGACATCTATCATTTTCAAAATACACTCCTAAATATAAAGAACGAATTTATCCTGACTCTTTTTAAACACAATGCTACCAACAATACAAATAAAGAGGGCAGATACCAAACAGTAAAAATATCTGCGAGGTTCCGGCGACACTCCGTCAATTAAAACAGTTCTTACAAATTTGATAAAATGGTATAAAGGGTTCAGTTTTAAAATAATCCGATACTGTTCTGGAATAATTGTGTCCGGATAAAATAATGGTGTAGCATACATCCAAATCAGGGTAGCAATTCCCCATAAATACTGAGTGTCTCGAAAAAAAACCATCGCTGATGCAAGAAGCATGGATAATCCGATACAGAACAGCAGTAAACAAAATATAGCAAATGGAAGCAGTAAAATTGCCAACGTGATTTTCTCTCCCGTTATGATTGTTACAATCAATAATGGAATAATAGAAATCAGAAGGTTAACCGAGCTGGATAATACCTTTGTAATCGGATAAATGTACTTGGGCATATATACTTTTGTAATTAGAGGAGCATTAGCAAGAACAGAAATCAATCCTTGTCCAACTGCTTCCTGAAAAAAACTGAATAGAATCGTCCCGGACAACAAGTACACCGGGAAATTCTTAATATCAGATTTGAATAAATTCGAAAAAACAAAGTACTGAACAAGCATTGTCAAGAGCGGATTTAAAAAACTCCAAAGATAACCTAATACAGAACGCTTATATTTTATTTTGAAGTCCCGCACAACTAATTGTCGTATTAAAAAACCGTATTTTTTCCAGACTCCTTCCATATACATTGGAAGTGTATATTTTCCCCGGGATTCCCGATATATAGTGATTACCACATATATCAATAACACTCCGCCTAATGCGGCAACCAACATCCAATAGCTCTGTCCAAACCAGCTATATAATTTTCCGCAAAATTGAAAAGTAAACTGGACATCTTTTAATTCATTATTCATCCGTGCCGGTGCAACTCCGTTTTCCGGTTCGGAATAGCATATTGTCGGAGCCTGTCCTTCCGGACATGTTGATTCAACGCGGAAAATAAACAGTTTATCTTTTACACCAAATAATTCTTTATCAAATTTCCAAGTGAACATTCCATAATCAACCAAATCATATACGGGAACTGCTATTTGATTCAAAGACTGATGACTTTCTCCATCTAATAATGAAAATTCTAATGTTCCCGTATTTTCCCGACCATAGGTTCCGGTCATAATTGATATTTGATCCAATGTATCAGAAGAAGAATAGAACGATTGCTCCAAAACATTTCCTGCTGAGAGTTCTGGAAACATGCCCTTAACAGGTTGAATATTACTTTCAATGAGAGAGTACTGGATCTGCTCTCCACCTATTAAAAAAAAGGCAACTGCTATGATTACATATGTTAAAAAAAATATCGAAAATTGTTTGGTGCGTTTTTTCATTACCAGGAACCTCTATTTTCATTATGGGGAAAGCTGGTATCTCTATTTTAAAAATGTATAACTTAGATACACAAATTCCTCTTCTTATAATTTCCCTTACAAGAAGTAGCCAGGAAATCGGCACTTTTACAGAACATAAGTACCTGTATTTGCACACAAGAATGGGTATTTCCGAAACCTGCCTTGATAAAAAAATGGCCTTATGCTAAGATAAAAATATAGGTCATATCAGAATTTTGAGGAAATGTCGATGTAATCTTTTTCCGCACTGGGGTTGTTCCGATCAGGACAGAAGAAAGGAAGGAGGCTTACGCCAGGGTGAAAATTTTGAAAAAGCTCCCGGTCGGTATTGAGGATTTTGAAGAAATCCGCAGGGAGAATTTCTACTATGTGGATAAAACGGGGTTGATAGCAGAGCTGCTAAAGAATTGGACGAAAGTAAACCTGTTTACACGCCCGCGAAGATTTGGTAAATCTCTTAACATGAGTATGCTGCGATACTTTTTTGAATATGGTTGTGACAGCCGCCTTTTTGATGATTTGGAGATCGCATCAGAGACCGAACTATGTAAAAAATATATGGGGAAATTCCCGGTGATTTCCATCAGCCTTAAAGATGTCAGCGCTTCCGATTATAAAGGTGCACGGGATATGCTGTGTTCGATTATCGGAAGCGAAGCATTGCGTTTCCAATATATATTGGAAAGTGCAAAGCTGTCCGAGTTGGAAAAAAAGCAATATGCACAATTGACTTATGTAGGGGATGTAGGACAGACGGGCTTTATTATGACAGATAATGTACTGGAAAACAGTCTTATTACCTTATCTGCGATACTTAGAAAGCATTATGGGCAAAAGGTGCTCCTGTTTGTGGATGAATATGATGTTCCTTTGGATAAAGCTCAGCAGTTTGGATATTATGAAGATATGCTTAACCTGATCCGGAAAATATTCAGCCGGACTTTAAAAAGTAATGATAATCTTCATTTTGCCGTGCTAACCGGGTGCCTGAGAATTGCAAAAGAAAGCATTTTTACCGGTTTAAATAATTTCAGCGTGTTCTCGATTACCAATGTGCAGTACGACGAATATTTTGGATTTTCGGACATCGATGTCCGAAGGCTTCTGGTATATTATGATTGTGAAGAAAAGTATCAATCCGTGAAGGAATGGTACGACGGATACCATTTTGGCAATGCAGACGTATATTGTCCCTGGGATGTGATAAATTATGTAAATTTGATACGGTCAGAACCCGGAGCAATTCCTCAGGCCTTTTGGATCAATACAAGCGGAAATGATATTATAAAGCATTTTCTCAAAATGGCAAAATTCAGAACCCGGAAGGAAATTGAAGAACTGATTGCGGGGGAGAGTGTGGTTAAGAAGATAAATCAGGAACTGACCTATCGGGATTTATATAAAAAGGTGGATAATATTTGGAGTGTGCTTTTCACGACCGGATACCTGACTCAGCGGGGGAAATTTGATGATGGGAGTTTTCGGCTGACCATACCGAATCTTGAGATCAGAAAAATTTTCACGGAACAGATAGAGGAATGGTTTCAGGATGAAGTGCGAAGGGACACATCCCAATTAGAAGAGTTTTGTGCCGCATTTATGGGAGCGGATGCAGAAAGCATTGAATCGTACCTGGATATGTATTTGCAGAAAACCATCAGCATTCGGGATACCAGTGTACAGAAAGGAAAAAAGGAGAGTTTTTATCATGGTATACTTTTAGGGCTTTTAAGTTACCGTGAAGACTGGGATATTAATTCCAATGCAGAGTCCGGGCAGGGCTTCAGCGATATTCTTGTGGAGATCGAGGAAAAACAAATAGGCATTGTGATTGAAATAAGGTATTCCCATAACGGGAATCTGGATTTTAGTTGTGCGGAAGCCTTAAAACAGATTAAAGCTAAGGACTATGTATCGAGATTAAAATTGGACGGGATGACTACGATTCTTAAGTATGGAATCGCTTGCTGGAAAAAGAAGTGTAAAGTGCAGCTTGACGATAAGTGACAGGAAAGCAGAGGAGGGGAAGTCTTGGTTCCTGTAAAAATCCCGGTAGGGCGTTCCGGATTTGCGGATATCCGGAAAAATGGTTATTATTTTATCGATAAGAGTCCGCTGATAGCCGAACTGCTAAAAACGGATGCAACTCAGGTAACATTGATCACGCGTCCCAGACGGTCTGGAAAGACTCTTGGCATGTATATGCTTCTGGGAAAATACCAGTGACAATTCGATTATCCGTACGTTTCTTGACCATACAAGCTTTGATGTCAATGATAAGTTTGAAGCCTTGCTGGCAGGCGGAACCTCAGGAAAACGATAGAAGAAAATCTTACCTATGACTGAATAGAATCGTCAGAACAGAATCTGTGGAGCCTGCTGTATCTGACCGGGTATTTGACCAAAGCACGGGAGGATATCGACGCAAATGCCGGCCTGGATACCAGGCAGTATGCATTGCGGATTCCTAACCGCGAGATCATGGGGATTTTCCGCAAAAGTGTCCGGAACTGGTTTACGGAAAAGTCATTCATGGACGACAGGCAGGAATTATTTTCCGCCTTATGGAATGCCGATGAGAACAAGCTGACTACCCTTTTGTCGGATCTGCTCTTTGATACCATCAGTTATTTTGACTATCAGGAAAGCTTTTATCATGCCTTTATTACCGGATTAGTTTCCAATGCCGGATATGTGGTGGAATCCAACTATGAAAATGGTCTGGGAAGATCGGATCTTGTGATCAAAGACAGAAAGAACCGCCGGGCGATCGTAATTGAGGCCAAGGCGGCTGAGTCGAAAGGTATGATGCAACGGGAATGTCTCGATGCCCTGAGGCAGATTGAAAAAAGGCAATATGCTGAAAAGGTGGAGCGCTCCGGGTTTAAGACGGTGATCCGGCAGGGGATGGCGTTTTGGAAGAAGAGATGTTTGGTGAAAATCTAAATACATCGGATTATTATGTGAATTGGGCAGACATTGTCTGCTCAATTTACGTCAATTTAGGTAAGCAACACGTCCGATTGTAATTTGTATAAAAAGATGATATAATAGATAACACTATCCGGGTACATGTAACATATAATTTAAGTGGAAAATAGAACTATTTTAAGTAAATGTTTTCTTTTTGGGGATAAATTGTCTGAAAGCAAATGCATTTACTGTTTAAAATATATAGGTTCTTTAAACGTTTTATAATAAATGAAGCGTTGATTTTATCCTACTGTAGATAAAGGCCGCAATTATGCAGTTACGGCTTAAATGTCAAATATAAACAAGAAGGAGTGGTGGAGATGTGCTTTTACATTGGAATTGAAGACTTAGCAGCAAATGCAATGATTGAGATGCTGAAAAAGGGTGGACGGCGATTTCTTACTTACAGCGAAATTGAAATGTATGGGGCAGAGGTAGTTCAGATTTTAAAGGAGAACGGAGAAAAGGCTGTTCTCATTTTATCAAGAGAAAATACGAATGCATTTTTCAGAAATTACTCTGAGTTTTTTGAAGAAAGCGAACAAAACGGAAAAAGGGGCATTAAATTAAGGGAAAATAAAGAAATAGAGGATTTGATCCAACAGTTTAGAGGATATTTGGCTTTGGATGTATTACTGGCATTTATGAATCAACGATCGGTACAAGTATTAGGGGCATAGTCATGAAAGACTGCAAAAGAGTTAAAGACCCTATTTATGGCTACATTAAGATTCCTGTTACCTATATGACAAACATTGTTGATACAGCTGTATTTCAACGGTTGCGTCGAGTTATACAGACCAGCTATTCTCCGCTTTATTCCTCCGCAGTACACAATCGTTTTGTCCACTCAATGGGAGTCTTCTATCTGGGGGAATTAACAGTTAATCAACTGATAAAAGAAGTGCATCAAAAAGTCAATTCGCCTATGGACTTAGAAGGGATTGGAGAATTATTTAAGCTTGCATGCTTATTACATGATGTAGGCCATGCTCCATTTTCCCATACAGGTGAAGGATTTTACCTTGGAAAAGATCATGATTATACACAATTACATAGCAAACTGATAGAAGCTATTGGAAATGAGAATTTTTCAAAAGACATTCCAGATGATTCAAGTTCTGCGGCAGCGCCTCATGAGATTATGAGTGCAATAATTGGTATTTTAGAATTTGAGATTTTTTTTGATAGCATGGAGCAGAAAGAGTTTTTTGCCCGTTGTATTACGGGATACAAATATTCAGAAGAAACAACAGAAAATAATATAAAGAATTGCTTTATATCAATGCTCAATTCTAAAGTGATAGATGTAGATAAATTGGATTACCTTATTCGGGATGCGTATATTACGGGTTTTGATACGGTCAATATTGATTTTGAACGTCTTCTTTCTTCCCTTACAATATCAAAAGATAACGGAAAGTATAGAATAGCATATTATAAGAATGCTATCAGTGTTATCGAGAATGTAGTTTATGCTCATGATGCGGAAAGGAAATGGATTCAGACACATCCTGTTGTGCTCTATGAAGCATATATCCTCCAACATATTATTGGTTATCTAAGTGAAAAAATAGATGATAACGAAAAGAAGCTGTTTTCATTGGAGTCATTAAGTAAAAAGGGGCAGCAGTTTAAAAATGGTTTATCTATTTCCCTGTTGTGTGATGACGATATTATCTATTTAATGAAGAATTCTTTCCATAGCCAATTATGTGAAGAATTTTTTGAACGAAGAATACGAAGGCACCCTGTTTGGAAATCAGAAGCTGAATATAAAGCATTCGTATTAGATATGGCTTCAGGAGGATGTTTATTAGAAAAATTTGAACAGGCCATGAGTGTTACAGCAAAATATCTAATCAAAAGTACTGATTCCTGGGTAATAGATGATTCTTTGATTGCCAAACTGGAAAAGGAAAAAGAAACTTTAATCTCTACTGATATGGATCCAGAAACAAAAAAGGTTCAATTAGAGAATAAAGAGATGATTTTAAAAGTAGTGCATTCTTTGGAAGGTTACGCAAACGAAAAGGGGATTGGCTGTAATTTCGTTATATTGATGGCATCGCAATTTAACAGTGGCTTTGGAAAACCTGATTTCTCGGCAACAAATATTGTTTTTCAAACGAAAGATGGAGAAAAAATTGCTGCTGTAGGGAAAATAGTATCCGCGATAGAGGCAAAGGAGAGAGATAGAGACAACTTCTTTTATCTTTTTTATAAGCGGAAAGATAATTTTGATATAGATAAAGATGACATAGACAATCAAGAGATCTGTAAGAAACTATTTAAGGATGTTGTTTTTTAAAAAATATTCAAGAATATTTCTCTCAGATAGCATTGAATAATTCTCCTTCCATTCATTGAACATAATAGAAATAACTACCCCGGTGCAAGCACTCAAGCACTGTGAGCATTTTACTTTATTCATAGTTAACAGATATATGCTACCTTGCCCCGGAGCAGTTAGCTTTTACCTCCGGATTCCATGGGGCCAGTTTAGCCAGGGCGCTGTCAGCCATTTTTGTACCAGGCAGACGCTCCAGCAGATATTTCAGATATTTATAGATGTTCAGACCATGTGCCCTTGCCATCTCAACCATAGTATATACGGTTACGCTGGCTTCAGCCCCTTTAGGGGTGTCGCTGAACAGCCAGTTCTTGCGCCCCACTGTAAACGGACGGATTGAATTCTCGGAAAGGCTGCACCTGCCATCCTCCAGATATATCATGAACTGCTCCTTATGGTTTTGGGCATAGTTCACCGCCTTCTCAAAGCGGATCCCTTTTTCGGGCACCTGCGATGAGGCCCATGCCCAGAAAGCATCCAGTACGGGCTTTTCTTTCTGGAGCCGGTATTCCTTCCTCTGGTCAGAGGTGTGCCCTTTCTCCCGCGACAGCCGTTCATATTTGAACAGTTTGTTACAGTACTGGACTTCCTGGGCCACCGGGGTGCTGTAATCCAGCTCCTTCCCTTTGGGGACTGCCTCCACAAAGTACCTCCGCAGATGTGCCCAACAGCAGCAGCGCCTGATGCCCGGCAGGTTGTCATATCCTTTGGTAGCAGTCCGTTTCAAGGTATCCGCTGAAACTTCCCAGGAATTCCATGGCATTGAATTTTGTCCTGGTCTCCGTGTATTTATAGAGGATGATCACGGGCAGCTGTGCCTCCTGCTCGGCTTCATCAAACAGGTTCAGCTGCCCGGCGACCGTTTTGGATTTTCCGCTGGAAGTGCCGAACAGTTTCCGGGTCAGGTATTCCACCTGCTCACGCAGGCTGGAGATTGTGACGTTACATTCTTCGTAAGTAAGAAATAATCTGTATCTGTAAATTCATTTTTAATTTTGCTACAATAGTTCCAAATTTATGGAGGTATTGTATATGGCTGAAAATGAACTATCCAAAGCAGAACTCTGGATAAAACGTATCCAGGATTTTTACTCAAGTGGATTATCACGGAAAGCGTGGTGCTAGGAGCATCAAATCTCACTGTCAACCTTTAGCTACTGGCTGAAAAAACAAACAGAGCCTACGGAAACGGAATCCGAACTGGAACCTGTTTTTGCGAGACTGCCCTCGCAACGGGAACTCTCCTGCGACCTGTCAGCGAGCCATGCCCCCGTGATAATCCACCTGACAGGAAGTGTCTGGATTGAGATCGGCGCCGGATGTCCTGGAGAGCTTTTGGCCTCCCTGCTCCATGCACTGAAAACCTATGCTTGATCTGACAGGCACAACAACCGTTTATCTTGCATGCGGAGTGACAGACCTGCGCAAAAGCTACCAGGGGCTGGCGGCCATCATAAAACTGAAATTCCATCTCGATCCGTATTCACGCTGTATGTTTGCCTTCTGTAATCGCAGACGTACATCCATCAAGATTCTTCAATGGGATGGTTCCGGCTTCTGGATCTTAATGAAACGTCTGGACCGAGATTCCTTTCATTGGCCTGATACGCCGGACGAACTGAAAAAAGTCACACTAAAAGAAATCCATTGGCTTTGTGACGGGTTGTCTCTAGAACCCAAAGGCGCTTTCAGGGAACGTCATCCAAAGATTGTTTTATAGCGGCTGTGCGGACAGAGGCCTGTCAACCCTCATAAAGCTGAAAAACCATGGATTTTCCATGGTTTTTCCTCTGTTTTTGCGAAGCGTTTTTCTCGAAAACAGCCGAAGGATGTGGTATACTCTTTTTAGACAAAAAACGCCAGGGAGTATCAGAGAATGGAACCGCTTTTTTCAGAGAAACAGCTGCAGAACATGAGCAAAGAGAATATCATCGAGCTGATGCAGGCCATGCAGGCCTATCAGAAAAAACAGGAGGATAAAATCCGGCTTTTGGAAGAAAAGACGAAAGAATTGGAGTTTATGAATGCCATGCTTTCCGACCGTCTGACCCTGGCACAGAGGAAAAAGTTTGGCCCCTCCAGTGAAAAATACGCGGATGGGTATACCCAGATGAGCCTGTTTAATGAAGCGGAAGCACAATCGGGCCCAAATGAGGCAGAATGGGAAGGGGAAGAAATCCATCCAAAGTCCTATAAACGCAAAAGGCCAGCCGGTAAGAAAGAAGAGGACCTCTCCGCTTTTGAGACTACAGAAGTGATCCGGAATAAACTGGAGGGAGAGGAGCTGTTTTGTCCCGGCTGCGGCACAAGATATAAAACGGCGTTTAAGGAGACGGTGAAATACTTAAAATTTATCCCTGCCCATTTTGAAGTGACAGAAGAAATCACTTATGTTTACAGCTGCCCGAAATGCGGAACGATGAGACGTCCAGAGAAGGCTCCGGGATTATTAAAGGGAAGCATTGCGACGCCATCCCTGGTTGCGGGGATCATGAATGCCAAGTATGTAAATGGGATGCCACTGGCACGACAGGAGAGGGAATTTGCAAGATATGACTTCAACCTGTCAACAAAGACGATGTCAAACTGGATCATCCTATGTACACAGAAGTACCTGCAGCCAGTTTATGACCTTATGAAAGAGGAGTTTCTTAGAAGCAGATATATCCATTGTGATGAAACGCGGGTGCAGGTGATTGATGAGCCGGATCAGAAAGGCTCCACTCAAAACTGGATGTGGGTATATCTTACAGATGAGTACAGCGGCTCACCGAGGATGGTCCTGTTCCAGTATGAGAGGACCCGCGGAGGATACCATCCGCGGGAGTTTCTGGGGGACGGGTTCCGGGGTTACCTGACATGTGACGGATACCAGGCGTACTATGGTCTCCCGGAACCCATCAGGGTAACAGGGTGCATGGCTCACGCCCGGAGGCGCTTTGAGGAAGCGCTGACCCCCTTGAAGAAAGAGTTCAGCAAAGAACAGCTGAAAGAGACCACGGCATACCAGGCGATGGAACAGATCGGAATGCTTTATAAAATCGAAGATCGGATCCGCGAGAAGAACGTGGAAGAAAAATACAGGGAGCGTCAGAAGCAGTCGAAGCCGCTTTTGGATGCCTTTTTTGAGTGGCTGCATTCCCTGGAGGATGCGGTAAACCGGTCATCCAGGATAGGAGAAGCAGTCTTATACACAATCAACCAGGAGAAGTATTTAAGGAGATACCTGGAAGACGGGCATCTAAGCATCGATAATACAGCGGCGGAACGAGCCATAAAAAACTTTGCGATTGGCCGTCGCAATTGGCTTTTTGCCAAAAGCATAAAAGGGGCAGAGGCCAACGCAACGGTATACAGCATAACAGAGACGGCAATCCTGAATGGACTTAAGCCCTATCATTACCTGACCTATCTGCTGGAACAGATGAAAGGGTTGGGTCCATTCCCAACCAGAGAAGATATCCTTCCATTATTACCCTGGTCGGAATCCATACCAGTGAGCTACCGTACAAAACAGTCAAAAGATGCATCCACTTAGTATAAACTGCTAAGTGGATTTTTGTTGTCAAAGTACAGTGGAACATTATCCTGAAAGTCATTACGATTGAATAATATTTTATCAGATATGAAATGTTCTGAACAGGTACGGATTATTTCCTACTTACTCTACTATTATGGGGTAACAAATGGGGCTATTCAATCCGCCCAACATTTAAGCGCTTACTTTTGAAAGAGGAAAGCCAGAGATATGCAAAAGACTGCGGGAAATCAGGGAAAGAATGGGTCTCATCAGAAAAGCCTCCTGGAATGTTCAGGAGGCTTTTCTGATGGGCGGATCACAGCCCAAGCTCTGTGAAGTCAATCCATAGATCGTCATAGATGCCGACCTTGATCTTGTCCCGGAAAGAATATTGCCGGACATTAAAAGAATTCTGCTCAAAGAAATATACTAGGACTGTCTGAGCTATGGGATCAACAATCCAGTATTCACGGACGCCATAATTTTTATAATAATACAGCTTACGGATGTAATCATCAGATGGGTTACTGGGCGATATGATTTCAATGATGAAATCGGGAGCTCCATTACATCGTTTACCGTCCAGTTTATCCTTATCACAGACAATCATAATATCCGGCTGAACAATCGTAAGCGGATGGTCAGAGAGTTTTACATCAAAGGGAGCCGGAAATACCTAGCAATTGTCATCTTTTTTTCTGAGGTAGGAACGGATAGAGACCAGAAGTTCCGTAAGGATTGTTTGGTGAATTTGGGATGGGCTGGCCGTATAATAAATCTGCCCATCAAATACTTCTGCTCTTATATTATCCGGGAGATTTTCATATTGTTCTAGAGTAATGAGTTTTTGCCGGGCTTGCGATACTGACATAGTGATACTTCCTTTCCGGGTGGTTATATCCTTTTACGTTTACTTTTCAGTAATTTGAGAGCAGTTGTCAACAGAACTTAAACATCTAAAGTAATGCATCAGTCTTCTTGATTTCCCGTATCCATCAGATCATCTACTTTTTTGTTAAATATCATATCATGAATTATCTCCTTTTTCAATTACATCTTCCTTTCCCTATCAAGCTCCCGCATCAAGTTATTTCCACAAGGCAGGTCCAGTTTTTCTTTAATAGACATTTTTAGCTCTGATTCTATATCCTTTGCTATTAAATCGTTTTCAGCACATACTGAGATGTATATTTTTATTTTGGGTTCGGTTCCGGAAGGGCGAACTACTACAGAGCAATTTCCTTCCAGTATGAATTTTAATACATTGGATTTTGGCAAGCTCTCCAATCCTTCTAAATAATCAAGACATTTAATCACACGTCGTTTGCCCAGTTCTTGAACAGAATTCCGAAGCATTTGCATAATATATTGCGATTTTTGGAGACCAGCTATTCCATTAAGCGGATAAGAATATAATGTGTCCAGATAGTATCCATATTTTGTATATAATTCTTGTAATTTATCCCAGAGTGTAATCCCTTTCGATTGATAATAGGCAAACATTTCACAAATCAAAAACACTGCATTTACAGCATCTTTGTCTCTTACATAAGTTCCGCTTAAATATCCGCAACTTTCCTCAAATCCGAAAATATAATTTACATCTTCTTTTTTAGACTCCAGAAGACCAATTTGTTCTCCAATAAATTTAAAACCTGTTAGTACATTAATAGTTTTTACACCATAATGTTCTGCTATCTGCTCAGCCATATCGGTTGTTACAATTGTTTTTATCATTACTGGGCATTCCGGCATCGTACCATTTTCTTTTCGTTTATTGCAGATGTATTCTAAAAGAAGCAATCCTGTCTCATTGCCAGAAAGAAGAACATATTCCTTGTTTTTCTTTTTTACAACAACGCCAACACGGTCACAGTCAGGATCCGTAGCCAGAAACAGATCGGCATTATATTTTTTTGCATACTCTATTCCCAGACTCATTGCTTCTTTGGTCTCTGGATTGGGATATGAGCAGGTAGGAAAATTTCCATTTGGATATTTTTGTTCTTCTACCACAATAATATTAGTATAATTACACTCTTTCAGTACTCGTAACACAGGTTTTAAGCCCGTTCCATTAAGCGGTGAATATATGATAGAAGAATCCCGGTTAACGAATTCGATAGATGTCAGCATACTTTGTTCTTTTATTTTTTCGATAAACTTTGTAAAAATCATTGGAGGGACATATTGAATTTTTCCTAGTTTAAAAGACTCATAAAAATCTGTCTGCTTAATATCATAAAAGATATCAGTGCTTTCGATTTCCGCTGTAATTTCTTGGGCTTCTTTTGCTGTAATCTGACATCCGTCAGAATTATATACTTTATATCCATTATATTCAGAGGAATTATGGGATGCAGTAATCATAATACCAGCAATACACTGCAATTCTCTGACTGCAAAAGAAAGGCAGGGTGTTGGCATTAACTCATCATATAAATATACCCCGAATCCATTTGCCGCAAATACTTCAGAAGTAATTTTTGCAAATAAATCTGATTTAATTCTGGAGTCATAACTGACAGCAATTCTGTAATTTTCCCGCGGGTTATATCTTTTTATATAGTTTGCCAATCCCTGAGAAGCTTTTGCTATTGTATAAATATTTACTCTGTTGGGACCAGCACCAATTATACCTCGTAATCCTCCGGTTCCAAATTCCAGATTTCGAAAAAAGGCATCTTCTATAAGTTCTGCATTATCAGAAATAGATGACAATTCCTTTTGGATATCTTTATCGTCTGTTGTCATTTTCTGCCAACGTTTATATTCCTGGCTGATTTTTTCATTTATCATTTTGCTATTTTAGTCCTCTTAACATTTTACATTTAGGAATCGTGCTTTTCCATGAAACTTCAGTGGTATAGAATTAGCAGGAATAAAGAAACAATCCCCTTTAAAAATTTTCAGATGATCCCCATCTTCCATAAACAGAATACCACATCCATCGAGACATAAGAACACCTGAAAAGAATTTTCTGAGGTTGGAAATTTTGCCAGCTCTCGTACAGATTCCGTGTTGAGTATATATCGCTCAACCTGAAAATATTTACAATGGCATAGTTTTTCAGACATGCCACCCTTTTTGTAATGAAGCAGTTTCAGTGGTTGCTGTGGTTTGAAACTTTGTTTTAAATTTGCCACATCTAATGCCTTATTAATGTGAAGTGGCCGAGGATTTCCGTCCATTCCTTTGCGATTATAGTCATAAAGACGGTAGGTAAGATTTGAATTTTCCTGGATTTCGGCAATTAATATTCCGGCTCCGATTGCGTGAACCATTCCTGCTTTAATAAAGAAAACATCATCCTTTTTTACTTTGATTTTTTGAAGATGTTTTTCTATAGTGCCATTTAGCAGGTTATTACGAAGGCATTCTTTTGTCATATCATGATTAAAACCATAAATCAGTTGAGAACCCGGTTTGGCCTCAAGTACATACCACATTTCCATTTTTCCTAACTGCCCATGTTCGTTTTTTTTCGCATAGTCATCGTTTGGATGTACCTGAACTGATAAGTTATCCTTGGCATCGATAAACTTAATCAAAATTGGTAAGCTCCCTTTGTTTTTCGAATGCATTCCCAGATATTCCGGATGCTCAGACAGTAATTGTGACAGACTTTTTCCTTGATGCATTCCACTTGCGACGAAACTAGGCCCATCTGTATGCGTTGAACATTCCCAGGTTTCGGCCAGGGGGGTCATTGCAATTTCTTTATTAAATTTGGTTTGAAGGCGGCTGCCTCCCCATAAGTAATCCTTTCCTGTTGGAGATAATAAAAATGGCTTAATCCTCCAATTTATATTTAATTTTGTCATGAACATCAATCCTTTTACCCATTTGTATTTCTACCATTTGCATTTGGGTTTTGGCAATAATAGTATGCTTACATTGGGCTTCTATACTAATAACATCACCAGAGGTTACTCTTTCTTTCAATCCATCTACAATGACATTACCACTACCCGAAAGAATGACCCAAATCTCATTGCGATAGTCATGGCTATGATAGCACATCTGGCACTCGGGATTTAAAGTGATTTTGATAGTCATACTTTCAGTATCCAGATCTAATACCTGAAAAGTTCCCCAGGATTTTTTTTGATATTGTATTGGCGGTTTTAAGGTGCGTGCATATGCAGTTTTATTTGCAGGCAATCTCTTATCTTCGTTTTTCGGATAAAAAGTAACACTCATAAATTTATCTCCAAAATATTTAGAATTTTAAGGAAATGCTTTAATCAATGTTTCCCTAACATCATTTCAAGACCGTCTTCCAAAGAAATATACTTTCTTGGCCCGATGACGGCATGTATTTTTGTGGTGTCAGGACAACGCCTTTTATGGTCACCTTCACGTTCAGGCAGGAAAATAAATTTGGGGGTAAGCTGCATTTTTTCCATGATTAAAGTTCCCAATTCTAAAATAGAAATTTCATGGTCATTACCAATATTAAAAATTTCGTTTTTAGTGGAAGATAATGCCAATTCAATGGTATTATTTACATTATCAGTTACATAACAAAAAGATCTCATATGTTCTCCGTTCCCGTATACTGATAAAGGATATTCTCCCTCAGAGAGTCTTTTTATAAATTCAGGAATTACCTGTCCATATTTTGTTCCGATCATTTTGGGGCCATAGACATTAAATAAACGTAATGTAATCCATTCTAAACCTAATTCTTCACTGATCAATTTCACATAAAATTCACCGATTAATTTGGCAGCAGCATAACTATCACGAATATGGGATGTTACAACATAAGTAATATCCGTTTCTTTCGATGGCAGAGACAGGGGTTCGCCGTATACTTCAGATGATGAGGCATATATTATTTTTGTATGAAAAGTATTTTGGCGCCTTTTTGCTTCTCTTAAAGCGAGCATTAAATTGTACGTGATATTAGCATTGGTTTCTAATACTGTTGCCGGAATATCGTAAAAATATTGAGTACCATTTATTGCAGCATAATGAAAAATATATTCTGGTTCATTTGTAAGAAGCAAATCTGCCATTTGGCCAATATTTTCATATTTAGACATATCAATATTAAAAAACAGATTATTTTCATCCAATAATTCTTTGATATTACTGTATTTTCCCCGAAACAGATTATCCCAAATTGCAATATTAAAACCCCTTTGAATGAGTTCTTTTGACAAATAAGAACCTATAAATCCAGCACCACCTGTTATTATTGCGTTCATATTTCTTAGCTCCTTTTTCATAATTTAGTCGATATACATATTACCTAATGTATAGATATTGATATCCGTTTCATTTTTTAAGTTTGTACAGATATCCCAGGTATCTAAAATAGAAAAATTATTTTTGGAATTTAAAATTTCAGGTTTCTTTTCAATGTCAGCATATTTTCTGTTGTTATTTAGAACCAGCAAGAGTAAAGCTTGATCACATGCATTATACAGACTTTCAAAATAGGTTCCTAAATTTAGAGCAGTAATTTCTTCCGGTATGGCAACAAAGTCATGGAGATGTAATACATACCCCAGTTGCTTCAGCTTTCTTGCTATATAAATGGAACTGGATCCTCTTAAGTCAGAAGTTTCTGGAATTCCTTTAAAGGTTAATCCTGAAAGAGCCACTATTTTTTTTCCATCTCCAGAACCGATTTTTTTCTCAACCCATTCAACAACCATGTTCTCTAAAGATTCATTAAACTTACGTCCAAACATTATAAATTCCTTACTGGGACAATTTTCCATATTATTAGTAAGGATATAAGCGTCTTTTTCCAGGCAGGGGCCAGCAACAAAACCGGGAAGGCAAATGTTTGATCGGGAATATCCCTGGTTCGCATGTTTAATCACATCCATACCATTAACTCCAAACATCTGTGCGGCCCTGCAAAAAGCATTGCCAATGGCAAACGTCATATCCCTGTATGTATTACAATATAATTTTACCAATTCAGCTTCTTCTAAACTGTCGACAGGGATAACATAAGGTGTTATTTTCCTGAACAGATTTTGAGCAATATTAAGCGCTGTTTCATTATTACCGCTGATAATCTGTGGCAAATGAGTCAGTTCTTCCACAGCCTTTCCTTCCACAGTACGCTCCGGACACATAGATACAAGCAAATCATCCTCTGGACATCCTGATATCTCTGCTAAATAAGGTAATACAATATTTCTGGTTGTTCCAACAGATACAGTGCTTCGTAAAATAATTAATTCATTTCCGGAATATATTCCTTTTAGGGATTTCAAGGCAGTTCGGATATATTCAAAATCCGGCTGTTTTTTATTATTTTTAAGCGGTGTGCCGACAGTGATAATGAAGGCATCAAATTTTAAATTTTGTGGGAAACTATTTACGCAGAAAAAATTTTTATTATTAACTTTTCTGATAATTGCATTTAAACCAGGTTCAAAAAAATGTGCTTTGTTCTCTGACAGGCATTGCTTTATGTGAGGATTGATTTCAGTACCATATACTTCAATGCCTTTGTCAGATGCCGCTATTGCTAAAGTCAGTCCAACATATCCTAATCCCAAAATACCAATTCTCATATTATTTCTCCTTAATATTTTTATATTAAATTATTTCTGTTGCAAATTTTCAAAGTTTCTAATACCTTTTTGATTTCGGAAGTGCTATCTTTTGCGCAAATTAGGATAGCATCGTTTGTGTCAACAACGACCGTATTTTCCATACCTACCATGGCTATTAACCTATTGCTGCCCAATATGACATTATTTTGTGTAGAAATAGTAATAACATCACCTTCTACGACGTTTCCCTCATCATTGCTTTTTTTTATTCTGGAAACGGCAAGCCAGGAACCCACATCGTCCCACCCAAATGTTCCAGGAACCACAAAAATGTCATTGGCTTTTTCCATAATTCCATAATCAATAGAGACAGAATCCATTAAAGAAAATTCTTTTTCCAGCACATCTTGTTCATTTTTTTCAGCTATTGCATTTCGTATATTTTGTAGATGAATATAGGTTTCAGGTAATAATTCAGCAAACCTTTTCATAATGGAAGAGATCTTCCAAACAAAAGTTCCACTATTCCACAAATACTCTTCGGAAGACAGGTATTCTTTTGCATTAGCCAGACGGGGCTTCTCTACAAACCTTTCTACACAAAAGGCTCGTCCTTCTGTAACTTTTGAATTGAATTTAATATATCCATAACCTGTCTCCGGATAATCGGGAGTGATTCCAATGGTAACTAAGTTGTCATGATGAGCCGCCACTTCACAAGCATCTTTAAGAGCATTAATATATAAATCAGAAAATTTTATTAAATGATCAGACGGTAATACAATCATCAATGCATCATCATACTTATTTAAAATATATAAAGCACCTAAGCCGATACACGGAGCTGTATTACGACCAACAGGTTCACAAAGTATATTTTCTTTTGGGATATCTGGAAGCTGCTCTAAAACTAAGGTTTTATAATTTTTATTTGTAACAATGTAAATGTCTTCATTAGGAACTAAGGCGGATATTCTGGCTTTGGTTAACTGAATCATGCTTAGCTCGTTATCTGCCAAGTGCAAAAATTGTTTGGGAGTATTTGTCCTGCTCTTGGGCCAGAAACGTTCGCCTTTCCCACCAGCCATGATTAATGCAGTTATTTTCATATGACCCTCCATATTGTATATGGATTACCAGTAATAAGTGAATTATGTTAATAGTATTTGTGCTATTTTTTCGCTTGCATTACCGTTTCCATACAAATTAGTTTTTTGGGATATTCTTGCATATTTATTTTTGTCATCCAGTAATGTTTTACATCCATGATATACTGACTCAGAATCAGTTCCCACCAGACGAAGAATGCCGGTGTTTAATCCTTCTGGACGTTCAGTGCTGTTTCTCATAATTAATACAGGCTTCCCTAAAGATGGCGCTTCTTCTTGAATGCCTCCGGAGTCTGTAAGAATAAAATAGGATCTTGCCATAAAATTGTGAAAGCTAACGACATCTAAGGGATTTATCAGGTGAATCCTTTCACAATTTTGAAATATCTTATTTGCAATGGTGAGAACTTTCGGGTTTGGATGTATGGGATAAATTATTTTTACATCAGGATACTCGTCCAAAATTTTCCGGATTCCTTTAAACATATTTTCCATAGGTTTGCCGACATTTTCTCTGCGGTGGGCAGTCATTAATATGAGACGGCTTCCTGCAGACCATTGCAATTCCTTATGTTTATAATTAGCTTTAATTGTAAAATTTAACGTATCTATAACAGTATTGCCAGTTACATAAATTTGTTCGGGTTTTTTACCTTCTTTGATAAGATTTCGTTGTGCTAATTCAGTAGGAGCAAAATCATATTGTGAGATAAGGCTGACTGCGCTTCGGTTGAACTCTTCTGGAAAAGGAGAATAAATTTCTCCGGTTCTTAAACCAGCTTCTACATGACCAACAGGAATTTTCAAATAGAAACAGGCTAATGCAGAAGAAAACGCAGTAGACGTATCTCCATGAACCAAAACGATATCAGGAAGTTCACTTTTTAAAATAATTTCTATTTTTTGTAAAATGTTAACTGTTATATCAAATAAACTTTGATTTGGTTTCATGATTTTTAAATCATAATCTGGTACAATATGAAAAATATCCAATATTTCATTCAGCATATCTCCATGCTGTCCGGTTATACATACTTTAACGCACCCACCCAAGCTTTTTAGCGCATGTATAACAGGACACATTTTTATGGCTTCTGGTCTTGTGCCAAAAACAACTAAAATTTTTCTCATCATTATTTTTTAATCCATAAGATAATCTAACGGTTACCTTTTAGTAATGTATTCGTATATTTCCTTCTTTTTTTGAATGATTTTATTTAAATCGTGATTTCTTTTGGCAAAATCATATGCATGTTGAGACAGCTTTTCTACTTTGGTCCAGTTGTTTTTTAAATCAATTATTGCTTCATAGAATTCTTTTGGATCGTCTCTGATCATAATATTAATTTCGTCCGTAAGACCAGAACCTTGCGCGCCTTTTGTAGTGCTTAGTATTGCTTTTCCATGACATATGGATTCTATTATTTTGATACGGGTACCACTTCCGGATAAAATCGGAACAATCAACAAATCCGTTTTCCATAATAATTTTTCTATCGACTCTACCCATCCGTGTACAAAAATATTCTGGTTATTATGGATGGATAGAATTTTTGGGGTTGGTTTTTTTCCTGCAATATGTATTTCTATATCCTGAAAATCATCAGATGAAAACAATGGCAGAACACGATCAATAAACCACTCCATCCCCTCTAAGTTCGGAAACCAATCGAATCCTCCTAACCATAAAAGATGAAATTTTTCTTTTTTTACCGGTGGCATAAAAGGGGGAATTTCAAATGGCATAGGTAAAAACACCTTTTTGCAATCAGTAAAATCATCGACCATATCCATATCTTCCTGGGAAATAAAGGACATGGCATTATATTTTAACTTGTTTTTTATTTCGATTTCATAAGTGTTTTTTCTGCTTATGTTTGCAATTGTATTAATTATCATATTTTTCCACTTTTGATGTCTTTCATGAATCCAAAAGGGAAATAAATTTCCTTCAATATTTTGTGAACATAATAGAGAAGGTATATGTGGAAAGGTTTTTTTGATATAACAGGTGTGAAGGTTATGAGTTTCAATTATGTCTATATTGTATCTTTTAATAATTTCTTTGGCGTATTTGACTCCTTCTTTTGTATAAAAGCTGCAATCCATAAGGGGCATTCCATGGATAATATGAAACAAATAATGTTTGATTTTTTCTAATTTGTTCATATTAAAAGGCTGCTTGAGATTAAAGACAAAATGAAAAGATTTAAAATATTTTTCATATTCTTTTTCATATTTTGGTAAAGCCTCAAGATCTTCAGCGGTTCCGTGTGCTATTAAATGTAGGTCATACTCCTTTGCTAGGGGAAGAATAGTATTAGCCCGATACATATTTCCTCCAGAATCAGGTGGAAATATTGGGGAGACAGTAACAATTAAAATTTGCTTTTTTTGCATACAGGAAAAATCCTCCTTTGTGCCGTATTAAGAATTATAGTTTTGGTTTTTGAAATAATCCGAATCATCAACTACGTCTGTATCAAAGTATGGTTTGAAATTAGAGACATACTTTAATTCACAAGTTCTTTCTGCTATTTTTTTTGCAGGGACACCACCCACTACTGTGTATGGAGGAACATCTTTTGTTACAACAGCGCCTGCTGCTATTACGGCACCTGTTCCAATTGTTATGCCAGGAAGAATAAAACTCCTTGCGCCAATCCAGACATTATCCTGTATAATTATTTCTTTAGCCTGAATTTTGAAATACGCGTCGTTATAATCATGCTGTGTTGTTAAAATAGCTGTTTCAAAGGATATGTTGACATTATTTCCTATATAGATACCATGTCTGCCATCAAAATAGCATTTTCTGTTAATTACACAATTATCACCTATATGTATAATACACTGGTGATGATAGCCAGTAACGAATAGCCCCATTGCAATATTAGAATCCTTTCCAATTTGCATTTTTGTGAAATGCCTGTAATAGAAATGGCGTAAACGGTAGCTTGGTATATTAGCAATAAAATGATTACCTATATAATATTTAAGAGCCATTAGCCAATAATAAAACTTGCATTGTAATAGGAATGCTTTGATTTTTTTCATACCATAATCCTTCTAATAATAATATTCAAATAGGGTAGGATCGATTTCCTCCCACTTTTTTTTACAATATAACTCATTTCGCTTCATAAGTTCTTTATGATGTTTGCTTCCGCTTTTAGTTGTTTGATGCGGCAAATGTTTAATAAGCATATATGGCGTATAAGCTGTTTCGTAACCTAAATTGCGAATTTTAAATGACAGGTCAGTATCTTCGAAGCAAGTGGGATCATAGAATTCATCAAAACCCTTAATAATATCAAACACACTCCTCTTCATGAGCAGTCCGCTGGTAGCTAGTAAACCAATGTCTGTTCTATATAGCATATCTGGTTCTATGCCGCGATCCGGAAGATAATCAACTATTAATGCAGATAATTTTTCCGGATAAAACCATCCTGCATTCCAGGCCACAGCACCGATGCCGACATGTTTGGCCATAATATTTATAGCAGTATCCATCCAGTGATCACCGATAATCCATTGATCGCTATCTAAAAAGTAAATATATTCCCCGTTTGAGTATTTAACTCCTAAATTTCGACCAGAGGAACAGCCATTTTTATTATTTTTTACAATTTTTACAGATTTATTATTTTGATATTTTTCCAGCAATAATTCATAAGATCCATCTGTGCTGTCATTGTCAACTACGATGATTTCGTAATCATAGGTATTGAACTGCAAAAGAGTATCTACACATCTGAAAATTACAGATTTATTATTTCGGTTAAGTATGATAACACTTATACTTATTTTGTTCTCTTTGCGTGGAAATAGATCCAATATTCTATTGCATAATTTATAATAATTATAATTAATGCTAAAGCCGTCAGGTACTAAGTTATCACTGTCAAAGGATTGAAATTTAGCGCATATAGCATCAATAGAATTACAATATATAATATTAGGAAATAAAGCACAGTCGGACTCTGTGGTAATGACTGTTTTTTGCATAGCAGTATGCCGGTATACCATTCGCTTGCAATCAAGCGGATCTGATGAGTTTTTTATGGGAAGAAAAATAAAATCGGCATATTTATAATACATGGGCAGATCTTTTTTATATTTATGGCCAATAAAATAAATATTTGAACTATAGGAGGTTTTCTCTTTTGGTGTATGCCCAAGGACATAAAATTCATACTGAGATTGCTTTCTTGCAACATTATTCAGACATTGAAAATCGATATCTTTACCCTCTACAAGAATGATTTTAGTAGGGTTTTTCTTCTCGTTTATATCAGGAGGTTTTGGATAGGATAAATTAGGCTCAAACAGAGCATTATCTACCCAACATTCATCCTCTTTTTTAATATTATTCAGAAAAACCATTTTTAATTTGTGGGACGATCCGAATTCTATATACTTTCCAAATTTTACATTATTTTCTGAAAAAATAAATAAAGCATCGTTATTAATTAGTGAGACAATATCCCGCATTTTTGTTGTCTTTAAATTTATTTTTTTAGAAACGGGTTCTGCAATAGAAGGGAAATTTCCGTTTTCTAAAAAAGCATAATACACATCAAACCCCATTTCATTAAATGCTTTGGCGATTTCTGCAATTATTGTATTTCCAAGGCATCCGGAATAAGAAAGTTCATCAAAAATCCAGACTTGTTGGCTGTTTTTTTTAATAATGGATGAACTATGGTTAGCTATAGTCATTTCTAAAAGGTCAAGATTTCTTTTTAATGGTTCTAAATTGTCAAAAACACATAATGGCTTACAATTACATTTCTGTTTGAAAAATTTGGATAATAACCATTTGAGAAAGTCAATTTTTTCTGCAATATTTCCATGAATAATTTGAATATTAATTCTTTTTATAGCGAGCCCCAATCGATATCCTTTTCCGATCTGTGTTTCAGAAGTCAACCTTTTTGTTTCGGAAAAGATTTGTTTTTCCTGTTCCATTTTCTTAACCTCTCCCAATTTATGTTAATGTATGATAAGAGCTATTTTATCTGTATACTAATTTGATCTTTGTGAGAAAAGTGAGTGGGTGAAAAAATATTTGAAGCTTTTCTTTGGTGGGATTTCATTTTGTTTAATTCTTTCTTCTTCCATTTTTTTGAATTCTTTTAAAGCTTTTTGTAATTCTTCTATTTCAGCCTGATATTTTTCATTTTCTGCATGAAGTAATATACATCTCTCTTTCAGATCACTATTTTCATTTTCTATATTTTCCAGTTTATCTTTCAGAATTTGATTTTTTTGGTCTTTTTGATCATTTTCTGCATGGAGAGTATTAATAACATCGCTGGCATAATTTAAGCGATTTTGTAATTCAAATACACTTGTTTTTAATTCCGTTACACCTATATTCTTTTGCATGAAATCTAGCTTCATTGTTTCTTCTTCCCCTGTTTTGAAGATAAATCCGATAAGAGCATTACTATTTTTATCTATAATGTTATTCGTAATATTTTCCTTATATAAAAAATCTTTTTTTAGGGCAACATTCATGATATACTCAGTAAACTTAGTGCCAACATAAAAGCAATCGACATATTTAAAACCTTCTTGTTTAAATCGATTGATATAATCTGTCCGTAAAAATTCTCTTCCCCAAATCCAGGAATCAGTGCTATCCATTTGATGGCGATATAAAAGATAGGGAATAGAGATAGCATTAGGAACAATGAATATAAAATACTTGGTTTGTATTGTTTTTAAATTTCGTATAATTTCATCTAATTCCCCGTCATTAAAGTGTTCAAGAACACCACAATTCCATACAATATCATATTTTTTATCAATATGCAGATCAAATAGATCCTGGCATATATAGTTTCCTTGAACACTATGCTTTGAAAACATTTTTTTTGCAAAGTCTAAAGATTTTGGACTAAAGTCAAGGAGTGTGACATCAATTCCCTGCTTTGCAAATAAAGTTGATAAATGCCCGCTTCCAGAGCCTAATTCGATGGCAGAGATATTTTCTGATTGATTACATAAACATTGGATTATGGAGATTAAGGTATCAGCTATTTCTTCTTCAGAGTCTGTTATCTCTTCCAAATAAGTTTCAGCTACATAATCCCATGTTTCTACTTTGGAGGTGTGTTTTTGATTTATCATAAGGTCTCCTAAACTATAAAAATATTAATATATCTTTCCATCAACAATCCATTTTGTATCCAAATTACAAATCCCCTGTCTTTGCTTATCACAAATAAGTTTGAATTGTTTGACATTTTTTATTTCCTCGTAAACTTCATTTGTTTCTGAGATCATGCCAACATCAATATAGTAAATGCCGGATAATAATTCTAATTTTTCAATAATAACGGATGCAATACCCTGATCTGATACAGTGGCAGTTATGTTTTTTTCTATTACCATATGGGTTCCGAAGCAATGAATGCCATCACTTCGATATATTGCGATGCCAAAATTGACATTAAGATTTTTGATCAGGCTTTTATACTTTAAAAGAATTTCAATACGGGAACCGGTGCTGTAGGTACTACATTCCTTTCCGATTTCGTTTCTTAAAATTACATCTGTAAAGTAAATCTTTTTATTTCCCCAGCTGACTGCTTTGGGATCATAAAATGACGGAACTATAATTTGTACATTTCTATTTGTACTCTTTTCAGAGTATTGAAAAGATTTTTGTTCGATTTCTTGCTGATAGTGCATATGCACATCTCTGCATATGCCATCTTCGCGTATATTGCCATTTTCCAGCCAGATAGTTCTATCACATATTTGCTCAATTTGTCCAAGAGAATGAGATACGATGACAATTGTAGTTCCCTCAGATTTGATTTCTTTTAATTTTTCCATGCATTTTTGCTGAAACCCCAAATCACCAACAGCTAAAATTTCATCAATTAGTAAGATATCAGCATCTACATTAATAGCAACTGAAAATGCTAAACGCATATACATTCCGGAAGAATATGTTCTTACGGGATTGTCTATAAACTCTTCGATTTCAGAAAATTCGATAATTTTTTCCAGGCGGGACGAAATTTCACGTTTAGATAAGCCAAAAATAGATGCATTCGTATAAATATTTTCTTTTCCACTTAAATCAGGGTGAAAACCGGCACCTAATTCAATAAGGCTTGATACTCTTCCGTGCATTGAAACCGTTCCTTTGTTGGGGTATATAATTTTTGCTAAAAGTTTTAATGTGGTACTTTTTCCACATCCATTTTTTCCAATTATTCCAATAGACTCCCCTTTTTTTACACAAAAACTAAGGTCATTTAGCACTACCCGCTCTTCATAGCGATTTCTGTCTTTAAACAAAATTCGCTCTTTTAATCCCCACCCTTTGTCGGAATATATTTTGAATTTTTTTGAAATATGCTGTAATTCTATAGCGTTTGGATTTTCCATTATATCTATTGTCCCTCTCAGTTCCCTATAGCATATCTAATGAGTCACATTTCTTCTGCGAATCCTTTTTTTAACTTATTAAATAATATAAAACCTAATATTAAGCTGACTACACCTGTAATGGATGCTCCAATTAGTGTATTTAAAGAAGGTATCCTTTTGTAGAATAGAATATCTCTATATGCAATAATAATAGGAGTCATTGGATTTAGATTGAATAGCGGTTTGTATTGTTCCGGAACCATTTCCTGAGTATATAATATTGGAGTAAGGTACATCCAAGCCATTGAAAGATTGTTTAAAATATGTTCTAAATCTCTGAAATATACAGTTATGGCAGAAGCAACAAAAGAAAACCCTAATGCCAGAATATATTCAATCAACATAATAAGTGGTAAAAATAATAAGGCGGCAGGATTGATTCCGTGATTAGTAACAATAATAGCAACGAAAATAACAATGAATGAAAATAACATATTAATAAATGAACTGGTTACATATGCAACAGGAAGAACCTCACGTGGAAAAAAAATTTTTTTAACTAAGTCTTGCTGCTGTAATATAACAGTAGAACCGCTGGTAATGCAGGAACTAAAAAAAATCCATGGAACTAATGCAACAAAGAGAAACATAGAAAAATTATCTATTCCCATTTTTACAATAATTGAAAAAACGATACTATACACAATAAGCTGTAGCAGAGGATTGACGAATGTCCATAAAAAACCTAAAACAGAACCCTTATAACGTCCTCTCAGATCTTTTCTAACTAAACTGACAATCATTTCTCTGTAATTATAGATATCTTTTATGATCATTTTTCGTATCTCCATAATCAGCAATCAGTGAAAGTATCAGATCACTTCTTTGCTTCCAATTGTTTTTATTAAAAAAGGTTTTGATCTCCTCCTGAGTGGAAAAGGGAGAGGATAAATTTTTTTGATGACATAAAAATAAAAATTCATTTTTTGTTTTGTATGTATATATGAAATTTTTGTATTTTTTCAATTCAAGACTGTCTACAGCAATTACAGGTTTATTCATGGCTAAATATTCGTAAATTTTAACTGGATCAATTGTGTCCAGAAATGAACTGTTCTTAAATGGGTATAGACAAACATCAAAACACTGGATCCATTCTGATACCTGATCCTTCGGAATAGTCCCATAATAATGAACATTAGAAATGCTGATTTTTTCAATTAATACAGGACCAACTAAAACAATTTCACATTCAGGTAAGGCAATGGCCAAACTACGAATCAATTCCAGATCAAACCAATGTCCGATTGTGCCAATATAGCCAAACCGACGTTTCTTTGTTGGAGGGAGAGGTGGCTTGCGGATTGGTAAGGGCGTTTTCTGTTCAAAACAGGTTCCGTTTGGCACTTGATGAACATAAGGATGGCGTGCGTATAAATCTTGATAAAAAGCTGTCGATGTTACAAAAATTATGTTCGCATTTTTCTCAAGCCTTGTTCGCATTCGTATCAAAAAATGTTTAACAGAGCTATTTTGTTCCAACGCAACATTGTCATCCATCTTGTCATAAACCAATATTGGGGAACATGAATCATTGCCTGAAAATATCCGGCTGTTTCTCACCAAACGATAACACCCCTCGTATCCAATCCACACAAGATCTGCATGGGAGAGCAATTTTCTCAGCTGCAGCCGCTCAAACCAGGTATTAATATGAAGTTTGTCATAGTATTGAAGCCGGATATGGGCGGCAAACAGCCCGTTAGGGCGGAAAATATGGAGCCGTGGATTTACATCATATTGGTAAGAGTGAAAATCCCAGTCTCTCTTTTTCAGGCACCGCATTCCTGTTATGGTTGGATCGATGTACCAGACCTCATGATATCTGGAGATTTCCTCAGCGAGACATTGGGGACGCTGTTTAATGTCTGAGTAGGGGATAGGAGCAAAATATATTATTTTCATGGTTAGCTATACTTTTTTGTGGTCGATAAAAAGGGACAAAAGAGGTAGTTTTCACGGAATTAGTTTCTTATATTTTCCCTTATAGGAAGTGGTACAAAAAGCGGCATAAAATAAGGGTTTTTAGGGGGATGGAATTGAGGAGCGGGAGATTATAGGTTATAATATATAAAAACATAAAGGGGGTAATCAATGAAAAGACCGTTGCCGATCGGCGTTGATAATTTTGAAAAGATGATCAAAGGGTATCGGAAGATTGATTGTTATGGGGTTGCATTCTTTCGGAAGAACTGTGAGGTGCGGTTGAGGGAGGCGCTGTAAGGTTAATAAAAGGGAGAAAAGTATTTTTCTATAAAAAAACAAGGGGTTTTTGCCCCCTGTTATATGTTTTTTGTTTTCCTATTATGTTGCCATTATTCCCGCCGAATATAGTTATGTAAGAATCTTTCCCACCTCAAAAGAATATAACATTGCTTCCAGGCACTGTTTATCAATGTTTCTATACTTCAAGTGGTAATTAATGTGTTTTAAATACTTTAAAAATTGTTCCTCCTGCTTGGCATCCAAAGGGGATGTCTCATCTGGCATTAATAACTCATGAGCTATGTATGTAGTCAGAAAACCTTCATTGGCAAAAACCAGTCTGGCATTCGTAGAATCATGCCGAACCTGTAATGGCTTCCTCCTTAATATCCAAAAGACCTGATAAGCAACAATTTTAGAAAGGTTAATATGCTCGATTTTATGAAAGGTTTTTAGGCGATAAACATCTGTAAAATAATCCATCAGCACCTGGTGCAAAATATCATGGTTAATTAGAAGGTCTGCCTGTTGTCCCCGTTCGTTAATATATTCCTGCATCTTATCGTATAAGTATTTAAAACGATCTGATATAGTTTCTCTTCCAAAATATTCTACAATCTCATCATAGCTGAATGTTGTCTTTTCCATCTTCTTCCTCCAGCATATTAAGAATCTTCTTACCATTAGAAGATTTTAGAAAAAAGAAATATGATATATAATCATTTTCCTCTAAAGTGCCTGTGAATCTGTTGAACTTATTGGGGAGAAGATCCATGGATAATTCCCCGCTGTCTATCTTTTCCAACAGGCGAAAAGCGCCTTCTTCAGCCTTGACAGAATTCAAAACCTTGTTTTTGGCAGGAAAATTGTTCATAATCATTTCGTTCTCCTCCTTAATCAGAATAATAATTTGAGTTTTTCTTTTAGTTCCAGTCCATCTGTATTTGCATCTTCAACAGTATCCCATTCTGTATTTTCAGTATTTTCCGGGGTACCTTGCTCAAAATCTGACTTCTCATAAAAAGAAATCAACCGATCCGCAGCAATTGCCAAACTACTTAGGACACTGGCATATTCCTGCTTCTTTTTATTATTCTGATCATATGGGTATTTAATACGGTGGTCAAATTCCAGCCAGCCTTCTTCAAAAAGGGTTCTTACCTGTATTTCGAAATATATTGTCTCATAACGTATGATATAATGGATTGACCGGTAATGTGACTTGGAATAATCGATCTTTAAATGAGCATCTACATAAATATCCCTGTCCTCGTGAGAAGTTACATATACAACAGGTTCTTCTGCGTGGTAGCTGTTCTCCAGACCCTTTCTTTTTGCTGTAGCTTCTTCAAGATACCTGTCATAGTTTTCTATAATATCCTTCGGAGCATGCACGTACCGCTCTGGTATATTGCGGAATATTTTGAGCAGACTGTCATGGACGTCTCTCCAATCACGCTTATCCAGGATAATAATCCTTACCCCTATTAAATCCGTGATAATTTTATTATAATTACTCTCATCGATCTCTTTATATTTATCTGGCTTGTTATTCACATTACGGATGATTTTTTCGATAAGATGGTCGGCATCTTTTATACGGCACCGAATTGAGTGGACTGTTCCTGCAAGCTCTTCATTTAATATGGAAAGTATGGTTGCTTTCAGTTTTTCCAGAGATGGAATCGTGTTTTGATAATTTTGATAAATTTTTCCTAATTCGCTTTTCGAGATAGGACAATTATCGATATTTTTCTGCTTTATATTTAGCTCTTTTTGAATCCTTTTTAAGTCGAATTCCCTACCCACTTCAAATGCCATCATCTTTCCCCTGTATATAACATTATTCATCCTACAATCCAAACGCTAATGGATTTGCACACGGTTAACTTGCAAACAGTTGCAGATATTCTTATGCTTGCTACTATCGTTCTGCGTCTATATTACTATTAATCAATGCTATTTGCAACCAATTTTTTCTATAATATTGCGTTTGCTGCATTTTGCTGCATTGTGTTTACTGTGCCATAAAACCCTCTCAGTCCCGCCGTTGTTTTGCATCCTCCGATAGATATAATAAGTTGAAAAGCCTTTATTCATCCGCATTAGCGGACTTTTTTTATGTCAATACTTTTGAACTTTTTTGTTGTCTTTTATTGCGTTT
>CAJTEM010000029.1 GCA_910575255.1 Lachnospiraceae bacterium
CCTGAATTTTGCAAGGGATTGTGTAAAAAATGCCCTGAAAACCGCATGAATAGCGGTGTTCAGGGTATTTCTGAAATGTATAAAACTGTTGTATTTTTCTTGGTATTTTGAGTTTATAAAAATTTTATATTTCTATATCTTGATACATGGATATCCGCTTGATCTCTGAAAGCGGCATAATCTTTTTGCTTAGATCCAGACCGAAGGTCTTCTCCATGGTTAGAATGACATCGTCCCGGTAATCAAACAGGTAATAGTTTTGGTCCAGGTAGGAGCACGAATAGCTTGCCAGCGAATTTCGGATCTGTCTGACAGAATGACACTTTCCTGTGAGCTGTTCTAAGACGCGCATAATCACCAGAGTTACAAAACAGATTAAAAAATGAGCCTGTATATGTTCTTCCGTGGAAACAAAGACAGGTCTGGTTTTGAATTCACTCTTGATAATCTTAAAGGATTCCTCTATTTCCCATAAACCCTTGTAGATGCCGCGTATTTCCTGGTCGGAAAGTTCCTTTTCACTTGTGACAATCGAGTAGTAACCGTCATACAGCGCTTCCCCGGCAATTTTTTCTTCATTAATAGAAAGCTCTTTTCCATCTACGATTTCCCCGGTATCTTTCGAGAAGGAGATATTGTTGATGTATGCGGTGCAGCCATAGCTGGTCGCCTTTGTATAGTTTGCGGGATGTTTGATCAGATCCCTTGCTTTCGCAACCGCTTTTTCCCTTTCATATCGCTGCTTTTTTGCGTATTTTTCGGAATAATATACCATCTGTTTCTGATAAATGGTCCTTTTAAGCCTGCGCACGCCGTTGGAATCTTTTTCTGTTACCTCTTTTGCGTACAGCCTGGATTTATGTTTGAACGGAATCTCTTTCCCATCTTTATCTTTTTCCGTGGTTATTACATATCCGTCCGGTTCCAGCACCCATTTTTTGAATTCCGCGTCAGCCCCCCGGACACTCTGTCCATAGACATAGCCGTCATTGTTTTTCCCATCGGATGCGTTGACCCCGGAAAGGAGAAAGGTATTGTCACTGGTATTGAGCCCCCTGTCGGCGACGACAATGATCCTGTCGAGGCAGAAATCTTTTTTGACTTCCCGTATTGCCGGAAGCATATTTGTTTTTTCGCTTTCATTGCCGGAAAAGGTGTGGAACGCCATTGGGATGCCGTTGGAGTCCATAAGAAGCCCCATCTGTATGATCGGGTCTTTGCGGTGTTCTTTTGACGGCCCGCGTTTCCGCTTCACCTTTCTTTCCGCGTCCGGGCTGTCTTCATCTTCGTAGGGTATTTCAAAGTAGTAGTTTGTGACATCATAATAGGCTTTTTGAGAATCCCTGCCAATCAGACAGGAGATTCTGGCATGCAGATGTCTTTGGAGATCCTGTGAATATCTGCAAAAATAGCCAAGCGCCCGGTAGACATCATCCAGCGAGAAGTCAAAACGGTCAAAAAAGCTGCCTTTTGTCTCAAAAGCGTTCTTTTTTGATGAGGGGAACAGGAACCTGTTGAATACCAACAGTGAGAAAATGCTGTTCAGGTTATACTCTGCGGGGATCTGGCGCTGTTTATTTTGGAAAAATTCACGGATTTGGAGCTTTGCATAGACAAGCTTAATTATGGCATAGCCAAGATTTTTTCGGTTGAGGCATTGATCCGGGAGTTTTTCCGAAAGTCCCACGGCAATGGTTTCCGGTGCTTGCTGCTTTTCATTCCATTCTTTTGCGATCTGTTGGAAATGTGCTACAGGGTCTTTATATTTGTCCAGGTAATCCTCCAAATATCCAAGATTTTGAATCACTTTATGTTTTACTTTCCCATCAACACGGTATCCCTGGACAAAAGAAAGCTGGGTCTTGTTTCTCTTTTGATTGAAGCTTTTTTTAAGGTACAAAAAATCACCTCCCTGAGAGTATTATATCATTGTTTCACGTAAAACGCAATAAAAGACAACAAAAAAGTTCAAAAGTATTGACATAAAAAAAGTCCGCTAATGCGGATGAATAAAGGCTTTTCAACTTATTATATCTATCGGAGGATGCAAAACAACGGGGAAAGACAAGGACAACGGGAAAAAATCGCTCTGAAAACTTTCGATTGACTTTCTCCCTCCGCTGTGATAGACTGGTTATGACAATTTAAAGGGGTGCTGGAATATCCTCCGGCTGAGATAAAATAGGATTTATTTTAAACCCTGGAACCTGATCTGGATAATGCCAGCGTAGGAAAGCCTTTTAGGAATCTGTTCATCAGCATTGTTTATCATGTGAACCTATCTCCTCCGTCTGGTCTCCAGGCGGATTTTTTATTTCCCATCTCTGTTTCCCGGCAGGACACCTTATATCTGGAAAGGAGTATTTATTATGAACGCAAGCGTAGCTATTCAATCATTACCAGAGGCCGCCAACGACGAGGAGCTGATCCGCGTTGTCGATGAGGTAATCGCCTATATCAAAAGCACCGGGTTGAACTGTTATGTAGGCCCCTTTGAGACTGCTATTGAGGGAGATTATGATGAACTGATGGATATTGTCAAGGAATGCCAGCACATCGCCATCCGTGCCGGAGCCCCGTCCGTGGCCGCCTATATCAAAGTAACCTATCGCCCGGAAGGAGATGTACTGACCATTGACAAAAAAGTCACCAAGCACCATCAGTAAACTTTGGTCCTGTTCGGCTGTCCTGGCTGTTCTTCTGATCTGGCAGTTGATGACCGGATCCGGGATGATCGACGCCTTCCTTCTCCCCTCCCCCCTGCAGGTGGGAAAAACCCTTATCACGGAATTTCCCATTCTCATGGAACATTCCGTGATTACCCTGTCCGAAGCTTTTGTCGGCCTGGTTCTGGGAATCCTGCTTGGTTTTTTTATGGCTGTAATTATGGATCGGTTCACTTTTTTATACCAGGCTCTTTATCCTTTGGTCGTTCTGACACAGACGATTCCCACAGTGGCCATTGCCCCGCTTTTGGTGTTATGGTTCGGATATGAGATGATGCCAAAGGTAATATTAATTATTATCACCACCTTCTTTCCCATCACTGTGGGGCTTCTGACCGGGTTTCGGTCAGCTGACCCGGACGCAGTCAGCCTGCTGCAGGCCATGGGTGCCGGACAAAAGCAGATCTTCTTCTATATCAAGCTGCCGGAAGCTATGGATCCGTTTTTTTCCGGACTGCGAATCTCCGCATCCTATGCTGTGGTCGGCGCAGTGATCTCTGAGTGGCTGGGCGGTTTTGGCGGGCTGGGTGTCTATATGACACGGGTCAAAAAGGCATTTTCCTTTGATAAAATGTTTGCGGTTATTTTTCTGATCTCCTTCATCAGCCTGCTTCTGATGCATGGAGTCGAGTTTTTACAGAAACTATGTATGCCCTGGAAGCAGAATCCAGCCGGTAAATGACACATCGTCAAATACCTGCTGCAGGAAAAAACGGAGGTTTTTAATGAAAAAAGGACAGATTATTGCTCTTAGCGCCGCCATGGCTCTCTCTTTGACGGCCTGTAAAACAGCATCGGACAAGGCTTCAACCAACCGTCCTGACACTGCCGCTCTCAAAAAGATCACTTTTGTTCTGGACTGGACTCCTAACACCAATCACACCGGACTATATGTTGCTCAGGAAAAGGGATATTTTGAAAAAGCCGGTCTGGAGGTAGAGATCGTGCAGCCGCCGGAGGGCGGCGCCGAGGTTCTGGTGGCGTCTGGAAAGGCCCAATTCGGTGTCAGCTTTCAGGATACCATGGCACCAGCCCTAGTTGGTGACGATGCCCTCCCCATCCAGGCTGTCGCTGCCATCCTTCAGCATAACACATCCGGAATCGTTTCCCGTAAGGGGGAGGGCATGGATACCCCCAAAGGTCTCGAGAGCAAGAAATACGCTACCTGGGAATCTCCTATTGAGCTGGCCACACTTCAGAATGTAGTGGAAGGAGATGGCGGTGACTTCAGTAAAGTAGAGCTTATCCCCAACACCGTGACAGATGAGGTATCTGCCCTGAAGACAAAATCTGTGGACGCTATTTGGATTTTCTACGGCTGGGCAGGAATAAAGACCGAGCTGGAGCAACTGGAGACCGATTATTTTGCCTTTTCTGATCTGAATCCGGTATTTGACTATTACACTCCGGTGGTAATTGCCAGTGAACAATTCCTGAAGGAGGAACCGGATACTGCCAAAGCCTTTCTGACCGCCCTTGGTAAAGGCTATGAGGATGCTGCCGCTGATCCGGAAAATGCCGCTGATATTCTCTGTCAGGCTGTACCTGAACTGGATACAGAACTGGTATCAGCCAGCCAGAAATATCTCTCTGCCCAATACCTTGCAGATACCCGACAATGGGGCTATATCGATCCGGCTCGTTGGAACGGCTTCTATTCCTGGCTTAACGAAAACGACCTCTCGGATCCTGAGCTTCCGGAAAATATTGGATTTTCCAATGACTATCTCCCTCAGTAAGGAGGATAATGTTTATGTCTGTTCTTAGAGTAGACAGGATTACCAAGTCCTTTGACCAGGAAACCGTGATCGAGGATATATCTCTGGAACTGAATAAAGGGGAGCTTGTCTCCCTGTTAGGTGTCAGCGGTGGCGGAAAAACCACATTGTTTCATGTGATCGCCGGCTTAAGCAGGCCTGATCAAGGAAGAATCCTTTTAAACAATGTGGATATTACCGGGAGGCCAGGGCAGGTCAGCTATATGCTTCAAAAGGATCTGCTCCTCCCCTACCGCACCATAGAGGACAATGTGGCTCTTCCCCTGCTGATACAGGGAATGAAGAAAAAAGACGCCCGCAAAAGGGTATCCGGATACTTTTCTCAGTTTGGTCTTGAAGGCACCCAGAAAAAATATCCGGCCCAGCTTTCCGGCGGTATGAAGCAACGAGCTGCTCTGCTGCGGACCTATCTCTTTTCCGAACAGGTTGCCCTTCTCGATGAGCCCTTCTCTGCCCTGGACATGCTGACCAAAAGCGCAATTCATGACTGGTATCTGCAGGTGATGGAACAGATTCAGCTTTCCACCCTGTTTGTCACTCATGATATCGATGAGGCGATCCTTTTGTCAGACCGTGTCTGCCTCCTGACAGGAAAGCCCGGACATATTACCAGAGAAATCCGGATTGAGGAACCCCGGCCAAGGGGGAAGGACTTTCCGCTCTCCAGGCGTTTTCTGGAATACAAGCAGCAGATCCTTTCCCATCTGGAAAGTCAGTGCAGTGAAACAATATCAGTAAGTTAAGCTGTTCCTGCGCTGACGCCTGCCGGCATCAAAAAAACTAACCTGTGAAACAATGTCAGCTCATTTAGGAAAGGCGTACCTTTTGGACCCCCATTCCGCAAAAAGTAACAGTATAACAGAACATTTCTTATTTTCTTCCCTTCCTGTTTATTATATAATAATTCCATACCAAGTATAAATTTTATAATAATAAAAGACGGAGAAGTTACTGTACTATGAAAGAAAGAGCATTATTTCAGCCGATTCAGATTGGCCCCATGACCGTGAAAAATCGTTTCGTGATGCCGCCCATGGCCAATAATATGGCCAATACCGATGGCTCTCTGAGTGAAAAGTCCAAAGCCTACTATGCCGCGAGAGCCAAGGGCGGTTTCGGTCTGATTACGATTGAAGCCACAGTTGTCGATCCCAGTGCCAAAGGAGGGCTCCGGAAATCCTGTCTGTTTGATGATTCTGTGATCCCCAGCTTTGCCGCAGTGGCCGAGGTCTGCCACTCTTACGGTGCCAAGGTTTCGGTACAGCTTCAGCACGCAGGAGCCGAAGGGAATGCCAAAGCTGCCGGCGCTCCCCTGAAATCAGCCAGCCCGATTCCGGCGGCCTGCGGACGTGACATCCCACTGGAAATCACCAGAGAGGAAATCTATGCCCTGATTGAGCGCTACGGAGATGCCGCACTGCGGGCAAAGAAGGTCAACATAGATGCCGTGGAGATTCATTGCGCCCACGGATATCTTCTCAGCAGCTTTCTTTCTCCAAGAACGAATAAGCGGGTAGACGAATTTGGCGGAAGCTTTGAGAACCGGATCCGCATCGTAAAGCTGATCCTGGAGAATATCCGGAAAAAGGCCGAAGGACTGGCTGTCCTCTGTCGTATCAACTGCCAGGATGAGATGCCTGGGGGACTGACGGTTCAGGATTCTGCGGCAATCGCCGCCTATTTGGAAGAGCTGGGTGTCGATGCCCTCCATATTTCAAGGGCCGTCCATATTAAGGATGAATATATGTGGGCCCCTACTTGTATCCACGGTGGATTTAATGCCGATTATGTCACGGAAATCAAGCGGGCTGTCCGCATTCCTGTTATGATTGTGGGACGCTTTACGGATCCTTATTATCCGGAGCTTCTCGTCCGGGAGGGCCGGGCTGACCTGATTGTATTCGGTCGCCAGAGTATCGCTGATCCGGAACTGGTAAATAAGATTCAGGAAGGCCGAACAGAGGCTATTACTCCCTGCATTGCCTGTCTGCAGGGATGTGTCGCCAATATGTACCAGGGACAGACTATCACCTGTCTGGCGAATCCTCTGGTGGGACGGGAAGCCGAACTGACTTCCGCCGAACAGGGAAAAAAAGTCGCTGTGATCGGCGGCGGCGTGGGCGGTCTGATGGCCGCCAGAATCTGTGCGTTGCGCGGACATCAGGTTGATCTTTATGAGGCATCCGATAAGCTGGGCGGCAATATGCGCATCGCTGCCTTTCCGCCTGGAAAAGGAGATATTTCCGGCATGGTTCGAAGCTTTATCGTGCAATGTGAAAAGGCCGGTGTCCGGATTCATCTGAACTCCCGGATTACCGAAGCCATGCTGAAGGAGCTTTCAGCGGATGCTATCATTCTGGCAACCGGTGCCGTTCCGTTCCTTCCTCCCATCCCGGGAATTGAAAATACAGGCGCGGTGTCGGCCAGCGACGTGCTGCAAGGGAAATCTGCCTGCGGCCGAAAGGTACTGATTGCCGGCGGCGGTATGATCGGATGCGAGACAGCAGATTTTCTCGGAGAGCTGCAGCATGAAGTTACCGTCATAGAACTCCAGAATACGGTAGGAACCGATATGATCGCAGAGCATCGCAAATATGTCCTTCGAAGCCTGAATGAGAATTCTGTCAGCTGTATTACTGGTGCCAGGATCTCCCGCTTTTACAAAGACGGAGCGGATTATACTTCCAAAGACGGCTGTGAACAAACTTTGCGCGGTTTTGATACCGTGGTACTGGCACTCGGATATCAGAATTACGATCCGCTCAGCCAGGCTGCAAAGAACGTATGTAGGGAAGTATTCGTGATCGGAGACGCCGTACATGCGCGCCGTGCCCTGGAAGCAACCAGAGAAGCCTTCGAGGCTGCCCTCCGGATCTGATTTTTGACTTTATTATAAAATTTAAATATTTTTTTCTATCCTTAAGCATAATTCTCAATTTTAAATCATATGATAGTATCAGAGTCATGGAATCCTGAGCTGTTACTATGGTCTGCCCCTGCACTTTTTCCGATTGCTTTGGGCATTGCCATCAAACCAGAGTACGGAGTTTTCACAGTCAACACCTCCGCTTCAGGCAACAGGACATCAAGCTTGCTGCGCTGCAGAGCAGCGGGGTATGTGGTCTACGCTTCGCGTCGCAAGCACGGCACTTGACTCATTGCTCGCGGGAATAAACATAAGGAGAGAAAAAAATGGACAAAACACGCTATTCCATATCAGAAGCCGGGAAACTGGTCGGGGTGGAATCCCACGTACTTCGTTATTGGGAGGACGAGCTTCAGCTTGACATCCCCAGAAATGGGAAAAGCCATCGCTATTACACAGAATTACATATCCGACTGTTTCAGAAAATAAAAGAACTAAAAGAAAAGGGATATCAATTAAAAGCCATTGAACAGGTATTAAAAAAAATGATCGATGGCGATGAAGATATCAACCCGGATCAGGTATTGGAACAAAATGCAGTAAATATTTTAAAAGAAGGAAGTGCAGGGGACGAGATGGAAGAGGATCTGAGTTTAAAGAGCATACCCAACCAGGAATCCACGGCAATCGCCGTCAATCCAGAAAAGATGGAGCAATTTCAGCAAATTATGAATCAGATCATCGGCCGGGCAGTCGGACAGGCCATTCAGGAAAATAATGAAACATTAAGTGACGAAATCAGTCGCCAGATCAATGAAAAAATGATCCAGGAGCTGGAATATATGATGCGTGTCAACGATGAACGCGCCGAGGAACGTTTCAAGACCCTGGATGAAACACTCCGTGCCTATCAGAAGGAAAGCAAGGGGAAAGCAGAAGCTGCCGCAACCAGACTTCCGTTTTTTAAGAAAAAAAAGTTTGGACGAAGCGGAAAAAAGCTTTGACAGCAAGATAAGAGAGCTGCCGCAAGTTTGCGGCCGCTCTCTTATCTTGCCAGATTCACAAACTTTGTGAACTCCGGCTGCCATAAAAGATTCACGGTTCCAATCGGACCATTCCTCTGCTTGGCTATGATCACCTCTGCAATATTGGGAGTATCTGTATCCTTGTTATAATAATCGTCCCGGTACAGAAACATCACTACATCGGCATCCTGCTCGATCGCCCCGGATTCTCGCAGATCAGAAAGCATCGGCCGGTGATCCTGCCTGGTCTCACACGCCCGGCTCAGCTGAGACAGTGCGATCACTGGTGCATTCATCTCTCTGGCCAGAGCCTTTAGGGATCGGGAGATCTCGGAGATCTCCTGCTGCCGGTTATCGTTGGTACGTCCACTCCCGGACATCAACTGCAGGTAATCAATAATAATCATACTCAGGCCATATTCCAGCTTCATTTTCCTGCATTTGGAACGAAGCTCTGTAATTGAGATTCCCGGCGTATCATCAATAAACAAATGGGAATTCCCGATTACCCCGATTCCCTCCACCACCGCATCCCAGTCTGAATCCGTCAGATTACCTGTACGCAGCTTCTGGGAATCCACATTCGACTCCATCGCCAACATACGGTTCACCAGTTGCTCCTTAGACATCTCCAGACTGAATATCATGCAGGGCTGACTTCTCCGCACTGCTACATAATCCACCAGATTCAGTACAAAAGCCGTCTTCCCCATAGAAGGACGAGCGGCAATCAGTACCAAATCTGACGGCTGCATACCAGAGGTCTTATAATCCAAGTCAATAAAGCCCGTGGGAATTCCGGTTACGGTTCCCGGATTTTTCGAGGCAATCTCAATCTTTTCCAGCACATTCAGAGCTACCTGCCGAATCGGGATAAATTCTGCCGAGTCTCTGCTTTGCAGCAGATCGAATACAGATTTTTCCGTATCAGCCAGAATCTGTTCCAGCGATTCTCTCCCTGCGTAGCAAGTATTGGCAATCTCCTCCGTAACTTTGATCAAACGTCTCAGCACAGCCTTTTCCCGTACGATTTGGGCATACGATCTGGCATTCGCTGAGGTAAAAACCATATTCAGGATATCCCGTACAAATTCCAGGCTGCTGACCTCCGGCGGCACATCCTTCTCCTTCAGGCGATCCTGAAGGGTGACCAGGTCCACGGGCTTTCCCTCATTGAACAACTCCACGATGGCCTGGAACATCACCCCATAGGCTCGCTGGTAAAAGTCTGCCTCAGAAAGAATCTCCGAAGCGGCAATGATAGCATCCTTATCCATCAGCATCGAGCCAATCACCGACTGCTCCGCCTGAATATTATGCGGGAGCACCCGCTTCATCAAGGCCTCTTCCATATCCGTCTTTATTCCTCCCGTCTTTTCAAACACGCTCCGGCGAAGAGAAAACCCCGCTATGCGGGGCTCTTGGTTCTCCTATGCTTCCACAATCTTTACTGTCAGCTTTGCCGTCACATCCTTATGCAGCTTCAAAGGCACCTCATGGGTACCGAAGGTCTTTAAAGACTCTGGCAGTACCAGCTTTTTCTTATCGATCTCCATCCCCAGCTGATCCGCCGCCGCTGCCGCAATTTCCTTACTGGAAACAGAACCGAATGCTTTACCGCTTTCACCGGCCTTCATGGAAAGTGTCACCGAAAGCTTCCCGATCTTGTCTGCCAGCTCCTTCGCTGCTGCCAGCTGTTCTGCTGCGACCTTTGCCTCATTCGCCTTCTGCAGCTTCAACTCATTCAGGTTCTTTGTTGTGGCTTCCACTCCCAGCTTCTTGGGAAGAATAAAATTCCGGGCATAGCCGTCATTCACCTTAACAATCTGCCCCTTCTTTCCTAACGCCTTTACATCCTCCAACAGTACTACTTCCATTATGATATATCTCCTTTCTGCAACATACTGTCAATAACCTCTTTCACCCGGTTCTTGGCTTCCTCCACTGTGGCTTTCTCCAGCTGAGCTCCGGCAACCGTGCGGTGTCCTCCGCCGCCAAGCTGCTCCATCATCACCTGAACATTGACCTCATCGATGGACCGGGCACTGATATAGATCTTTTCATGATATTCCGTCAACACCACAGACGCTTTGATTCCCTTGATATCTAAAAGCTCATTCGCCGCCTGGGCGCCTACGATCGTAGGACTTTGCAGCCCCTCTGCCGGACAGATGCCAATCGAAAATGCTTCCCGGTAAATCTCTGCCGAAGTGATCGCGGATGCCTTAGCCTTATACTCTGCCATATCATCCCGGAAAAGCTTCCGCACCCTGGTGACATCCGCCCCATTGCGCCGCAGATAAGCTGCCGCTTCAAAGGTCCTCACGCCTGTCTGATTGGTAAAATTCAGCGTGTCGATCACAATGCCGGCATACATGGCATCCGCTTCCGATGATTTGATCTTGATATCATCCGCTATATATTGCAACACCTCAGCTACCATCTCACAGGCAGACGACGCATAAGGCTCCACGTAGGAAAGCACGGCGTTGGTAATCACCTCGCTGCTCTGCCGGTGATGATCCAGCACAACAATCGTCTTCACCATATGCAGAAGCTCCGGTGCATCCGTAATGCTGGGACGGTTCACATCTACCACCACAAGCATGGTGTTGTTGTCCACCAGCTCCGCCGCCTGAGCACCGTTCAGGAACAGATCCTCCGGATATTCCGGATTGTTCAGAAAACGATCCAGCATCGGCTGAACCGAAGTTGTCACCTCATTAATCACAATATGCGACTTTTTATTTAAGGAAGAAGCTATCCGATAGATTCCGATAGAGGCGCCAAAGGAATCGATATCTCCCAGCTTGTGTCCCATAATCAGCAGACGATCCTTCGTCTCCATCAGCTCGCGCAGGGCATGCGCCTTTACACGGGCTTTGACACGGGTTGACTTCTCCAGCTGCTGAGCCTTTCCGCCATAATACTGTATCCTTCCGCCATCCTTCACTACTGCCTGATCTCCGCCCCGTCCCAGTGCCATGTCAATCGAAACCCGGGCATATTCATAATTCTGGCTATAGCTTTCTCCGTTCATGCCAATGCCGATACTCAACGTCACCGCCATTTCATTCCCGATATTTACTGCCTTCACATCCTCCAGAATACTGAATCGCTCCTCCTGAATCTGCTCCATATGCTTTTGCTTAATCATGAAAAAGTATTTATCCTTTTCCGTCTTTTTGACAATCCCGTCCAAAGCCCCGATATACTTGTTAATCTTCCGGTCAATAAGGGCTGTCAAAAGAGAACGGCGAACCTCCTCCACACTTTCCAAAGCCTCATCATAGTTGTCCAGATAAATCAGACCGGCCACCATCTTTTCCTCTGTGATCTCCTGCTTATACCGAAGAATCTCCGTCTCATTAAACAGATAAACAGCCAGCATCTTCTGTGTCCCGGATACAATGGCATTCTCATCCTCTTCATCTTCAGTGACATAGACAGGGCGAATATCCATGCGGAATTTATCCTCTCCATAGGAGGTATGGATATGTGACGGCTCTTCCGAACCCAGATCTGCCTTGGTTACCTCCGGAAACAGGGTGATAAGATTCTTCCGGAGTGCTTTTTTCTCATTCAAAATCTCCCGGAAGGCATCATTGCTCCACAAGAGGCGTCCATCCTCATCCGCCAGAGCATACGGCACAGCCATGTCAGACAAAAGCTGCTTCTGAATCCAGGCATACTCTGCTGAGAATTCCACCAGACCACCCAGCACCCGCTTTCTCCGGTACAGATAAATCCAGGCAGCAATGGCAACATAGCACAAGGTAAAGGGCATGAGCACCAGCCCTCCCGCTTTACTGACCGCAGCCACCCCAAGATTCCCTACAACTAAAAACAACGATAATAACAGCGGCCAGGACAGGTAGAATTTGAGCTGACCCTTTATTTTAATGGTTTCTTTCATTTTGTGTCTCCTTGTAATGGGGAGCGTAAAATATCATTTTGCTTTGCGGATATTTTACCACAAAAACAAATTTTCGTCTACTGATTCACAAAAGCTTTGGATTTATGGTAAACTTATGGTATAATCTTGGCAAATGTAAGGGTGAGCGCATTGCGAACCTATTTTCTATATTTGGGAGGCAATTGATCCATGATAAAAAAGGAAATTTCCGAAATCAAACGCCAGTTTACCCCTTCCGGATGCTCGATTTCCCGAATCTGCGGATGCTATGTGGATGGCGAAAAGAATAAAAAGACAGAATTCAAAGAGGCATTCCTTTCTTTGCCGGAAGAAGATATGTTTAAATATTTTGAGATTCTCCGCAAGTCGCTATCCGGTACCATCGGCAAGAATCTGATCACGCTGGACTTTCCCCTTGAGACGGAAAAGGAGGGAGGAACTCAGGAATTCCTGCTGCGTCTGCGCAACAGCAGACTTCAGGACGATGAATTACTGGACAGCTTCTATGACCGTGTTATCGATATCTATGAATACACTGGCAATTATCTGATTCTGCTGATTCATGATGCTTATGATATTCCCGGCCGCACCTCGGACGGGCTTGATATGGAGGATGCCTCAGATGAAGTATACAGCTATATTCTCTGCTGCATCTGCCCGGTCGATCTGTCCAAGCCGGGGCTGAGCTATAATGAACTGCAGAATACCTTTCAGAACCGCACACGGGACTGGGTAGTGGGAATGCCGGATCTCGGATTTTTGTTCCCGGCCTTTCATGACCGTTCCACAGACATTCACAGCTCCCTGTATTATTCTAAAAATGCCAATGACCTTCATGAGCCCTTTATCGAACGGCTCTTTGGATGCCCACTGCCTCTTGCCGCTGACTTCCAGAAGGAAACTTTCCAGGCAATCATTGAAGAAACTCTGGGGGATGCCTGCGATTATGATACGGTAAAGACGATTCATGAGAATCTGAATGAGATGCTGGAAGAGCATAAAGATGCGCCGGAACCGCTGATACTGGACAAGTATCAGGTTAAGGCTCTCCTGGAAAGCAGCGGCGTCGAGGAAGAACAGCTGCAGGACTTTGATAAGAACTTTGATGAGGCGGCCGGTGAAAAAGCCTCCATTTATGCCACTAACATAGCCAATCCCCGGGCCTTTGAGGTCAAGACACCGGATGTCATTGTCAAGGTGAATCCTGAACGTACCGATCTGATTGAGACCCGTGAGATCGGCGGCCGCCAGTGTCTGGTGATTGCCGTTGACGGAGGAGTTGAGGTCAATGGGATCCTGGTACAGCCTTGCCTAAATTCCGAAGAATAAACGTTTTCCCTATATTGCAGAGCTTCCCGAAAACTTCTGAAGAAGCTCTGCAATATATTAGAAAACCCCTCCAATATTTCAAAACAACCGAAGGTTACCACTCCTTTTGGATGTCTTCTCTGTTTACCCCATATTTTTTGATAAACAGCTGCAGATCCTTTTCATCCCGTATCACCATCAAATCCTCAAACCGGTTGCTTTTTATGTCTTTAAAGCCTGCCACCTTTTCCCCTGTACAAATGCTCGCACGAATAACCGGTATCTTTCCGGTTCTGTCATACATTTCTTCTGAAGCCTTTTTTCTTTTCCAAAACATTATCTTTTCCGCCCTTTCCAAAAATAGCAGGGAACCTCAGCCAGAAGCATTGCACTCCAACCGATGGCACAGGCCACTGCGATCCCCGATAAAAGCCCTGGAAGCCATTGGTAAAGGCCGGGTAGAGCAAGCTTAGAGTTTCTGCATCCGAAACCCGTAAGCCGGGGAACCCTTTTTCCAGAGCGTACCTTTCGGAACCCTCCCCCGCGAAAAGTAACCAAAAGCTTGCGTTTACCGTGCCCATTTCCCATGAATAAGTTGTTTTTTTCCTGAATATAGTTTATTATTATAGGAAACGCCATGAATTTTCTATGACGTTTCCTGTATTTATCCTATCTTACAATTCAGGAGGATGCCCTATGAATCTGATATCAGACACACAGAATCGCCCCTTGCCTTTGAAAAAGCGTATAACCAGCATGGCGCTGGTTTTTCTGCTTTTCTGCACCTTCCTGCTCAGTGGTTGCTCCCGGCCATCGAAAGGCCCCGCCCCGACCACTGCCGCTCCCTTTTCTGAGGTAACCACAGAAAGCTACGAACATTTTGACGAATCACAGCTCAAGGCTCAAGAAGAATTTGATGAGCTGATGAAAACCGTATTTCAGGACGAAGTCAGCCATAGTCTGCTGGATTTGCATTTTAAACTGAAGGATCCCTCTGCCTACGGAATCGCCGGCGCAGAATTTCTGTATGGCGACTTCGGACTGAAGGCCATGGAAGAGGCTCGTCAGGAACAGCAGAATCTGCTGAAAACCCTGGACGGCTACGATCCGGGGCTTCTGACCGAAGATCAGCGGCTCACCCTCCGTATTCTGAAAAGCCTGCTGCATACAGAGGAGAAAAGCTATGGCCTGGAGCTATACAGCCAGCCGTTAGCTGTGACCATCGGCGTTCAGGCCCAGCTTCCCATTCTTCTCTCTGAATATGCCTTTTACCGAAAAGAAGATGTAGAGGATTACCTGTCCCTTTTAGGCGGCATCAAGGACTACTACGGGCAATTAATGGATTTTCAGCGCCAAAAAGCAGAAGCCGGACTGATGATGAGCAACACAACCCTGGATCATGTGATCGAATCGTGTGAAAGCTATCTGCTTACTCCGGGTGATAACTTTATGATCGATACCTTCAACAGCCGTCTGGACACCCTTCCCGATCTTACGGAGGAAGAGAAGACCGCATACCGCCAGCAGAATGAAGCCCTGCTGGAAAGCTCCTTTATTCCTGCCTATCAAATGCTGATTGAAGAGTTGAATGAGCTTCGCGGTACTGGTACCAACGAAAAAGGATTGTGCCACTATCCGCAGGGAAAGGAATTTTATGAATATCTGGTCTATTCGTCCACCGGAACCTCCTATTCGTCAATCGAGGATCTCTTGCGGGACATGGAGCTTATGATGAACAAGCAGCTCGTGAAAACCTCCCTGCTGCTACGCCAGCATCCAGAGCTGCTCGATGAAGTCGATTCCGTCACTTACCGGCAGACCGAGCCAGGCAGTATCATGGAAGAGCTGAAAACCCTGTCCCTGAAGGAATTTCCCGCTCTGGCAGAGTGCAGCTACACTCTGAAGTCCGTTCCCAAATCACTGGAGCTTTCCCTGAGTCCTGCCTTTTATCTGGTTTCTCCCATGGATGATTATCAGGATAATGTGATATTTATCAATGAGAATCCCCGGTTTGTATCCCAGGAGCTATACAACACCCTGGCTCACGAGGGCTATCCGGGACATTTATACCAAAACGTATACTTCCATATTCATTGCAATTCCGACATCCGCAAGCTGCTGTCTTTTCGGGGCTACAGCGAAGGTTGGGCTACCTATGTGGAGCATCTCTCCTACGGTCTGGACAACGGGCTTAAGCCCGAGATGAGCGAGCTTTTGGCTGCCAACTCCCTGGCCTCTTTAGGTCTCCATGCCTGTCTGGATGTGTATATCAATTATATGGGCTGGGATAAGGAACAGGTCCGGGAATACCTTTTGGACTACTACGAGGATCCGGGAACCCTGACAGATGCCCTCTACAACGCCATGATTGAAAATCCCTCCAATTACCTCTCCTATTATGTAGGCTGTATGGAGTTTATGAATATGCGGGAAACCGCAGAAAAGGAACTGAAAAGTAAATTCGATCCCAAGGCTTTCCACACCTTCCTCCTGGATATCGGAGACGCTCCCTTTGACGTGATTCAGGCCTACTTTACCACCTGGTTAAAGGAACAGAAATCATAGGAAACCGACCAGGCGGACCTTACGAGATCTCCCGTAAGCAGTAGCTAAGCAACAAAACAAACGGCAGGCTTCTGATAATGGATGACATATCCGCCTTGCAAAGCAGATATGTCATCCACTATCAGAAGCCTGCCTCTGTCTGTCAAAAACACGCTGATAATCCGCAGACACCCTCACGGAAATCCATGTTACTGTCCGGCATCCATCATTGACAGATTTTCTGCTACAGTCTCTCCATTTACCTGAATCGTCAGATACACGACATTCAGATTCTCCAGAAACGTATTCGCCACTGCCTGCAGAAGCATCTCGTCCTTTGCATCCGGAAGCTTGCTTAAATTCAGTGTTCCGTACTCCCTGGTATCACTCTCGATCTCCACTCCCGGAATCTTTACCACCCCGGGTCCGACCTCCTCGCTGCTGGGAGCTCCCTCTGCTGCAAAGCTGATCAGCTCTGTGCCTTCCTCCAGCACATCGTACTGAATCAGAAGATCTGTCAGTACCTGAGGATCCAGCTCCTCCACTGCATCCATGGTTCCCTCCAGCTTCGAACCATCCTTGCTGACACTGTAAATGGAAACCACCTCCAGATCCGGAGCCGTCGGATCCGGATTCTTGTTGGTGGCCACACCACCGGCTGCCTCTGTCTGCTTCACCTGCCCGGTACGTCCCTTCTCGGGAGTCGGGGTACAGGCGGCCATGGATAATATCATCATGGCTCCTGTCACACATAAAACAGTTCTGATTAATCGCACACTCGCCTTTTTCATAACGGAAAAATGCCTCCTTCAATCCTCCTGAAATCTGCGAAACCACTGTTCCAGCTTGGACAGTGATCTCACCAGAGCTTCTGTCTCCTCTTCTGTCAGATCCTTTAAAATCTCGTCAATCATATGACGGTGGAATTCCTCATGATGGCGATACGCACATTTACCTTTTTCCGACAGGGAAATATTGACTATCCTGCGGTCTTCTTTTCCCCGTTCCCGATTCACATACCCCTTCTTTACCAGGCTGTTCATCGCAATGGTCAGTGTTCCCACGGTCACGGAAAGCAGCTTCGCAATGGCAGACATATTCTTGGGCTCTCCCAATCCGACCGCTTCTATCACATGCATATCGTTGTTGGTAATATCACTATATTCGGAAGTGATGATCGCATTCTCCTCAAGATTCATCACATCCCGAAACAAATTGACCAATACGCCGTTCAGCGTCTCATAAGTATCCACAAATTTCCCTCACTCTTTCGGAAGGCAAAAGCTTCCCAATGATTATACATGATTTTGTGCAGACAAGCAACCTTCAATTCCTTAGAAAATTCTTACAAGCTTGTGTCTAATTTATAAAAAGAATCCTGCAAAGCAAGATTCTCCGCCTGCGGCGGATCGCTTAAGCGACACAATTCCTCTCCGCCGCAGTGCGATCCCAAGCGGATCATTTTTATTTCATAGGACGCAATTCCCTATGAAATAAAAAAGGCAATGGCAATACTCGCCGCAATGCCGGCCGCTGTGGCAAGCATTGCACCCGGCAGCACATAGCGGGTCTTTGTCACATGAACCGAGCCAAAATAAATGCTGATGCAATAAAATACGGTCTCCGTACAGCTCATGATGATCGATGCTGCCATCCCCAGAAAGGAGTCCGGGCCATAACGGGTAAAAATATCCAGTACCAGCCCGGTAGCTGCCGAATTGGAAATCAGTCGTACCAAAGTCAGCGGAATCAGAGGAGACGGTACATGCAGCCAGGCAGCCGGAACAGCCAGCCAAATAGTCAGCGCATCCAGAAATCCGGAAGCACGCAAGACTCCCACTGCAGTCATCAGCCCCGTCAGAGTCGGTACAATCCGGATTACGGTCTGAAGTCCATCTTTTGCGCCCGCCAGAAAATCGTCAAATACCGGCCGCCGGGACAGCATCCCGAAACCCACGATATAGCTGACAATCATCGGAACCAGAATCCGGGAGATCCAAGAAATCATCTTCTCCTCACCGCCCTTTTTAATGCCATCAGCTTACAGAAGATAACTGCTGCCAGCGTCGAGCAGCCGGTAGCCAGCAATGCCGGACCAAGAACCGCCGCCGGATCCACAGAGCCATACTGGCTCCGATAAGCAATCATACTGACCGGAACCAGCTGCAGAGAAGATATATTAATGATTAAAAAGGTGCACATATTATCACTGGCGCGATCCGGTTCCTCTCTGGAACCTCTCTCCTGCTGCAAAAGCTTCATAGCCTCCAGCCCTGCCGGCGTTGCTGCCATTCCCAGCCCCAGCATATTAGCAACGATATTCACTGCAATCGGAAGTCTTGCCGGATGATCCTCTTCAATATCCGGAAAAAGAAAGCTTAACACCGGTCCCAGCCGTTTTGACAGCCATTCGATCAGTCCGGCCCGATTCCCCACCTCCAGAATTCCGCTCCAGAAAGCCATAATTCCTGCCATAGTTATGCCAAGGGTGATCGCCTCGGCCGAAGAATCCAGAAGTCCCTTTGTCACTGCCTCCAGATTATTATTCGCAATCCCCCACAGCATTCCGGTCAGAATCATAAAGCCCCATAGATAATTTAACATTTTAAGCTCATTTCTATACTCTTTCTTTTAATCTATGGACAGGAATCCGGATTTATGAAACATTTCAGAATTATTCACTTACAAGGCGGGAATCCCCAGAAGATCGCACATCACCGCATCCACCGTTTCTATGTGGTCTGACCGCCAGGCATTGCTGCCACAAAACAGCAGTGCGTGATCCAGATCCCCCTCGGCCGCATTCGACAGAGCCCTGGTAATGCAATACGGAATGTTTTTCGGGTCACAATGCTCCAGGCATTGGTAGCAGTGTTCGATTTTCGCCTTCTGCCCGCTGGCCATCTGCTCGATAACCTGATCCAGGAATTGATTGCGAATCGCCCTTCCCGGCATTCCGACCGGACTCTGGGTAATCACAATATCCTCCTTTCCGGCATCCAGATACGATTGCTTATAGGACATGGGCGCATCACATTCTTCTGTAGTCACAAAGCGGGTGGCCACCTGTACGCCATCCGCTCCCAGATCCATTGCATGTTGTACATCTTCATGGGTATAAATGCCGCCGGCGATTACCACCGGAATATGCTGACAATATTTCTCTTCAAATTGCTTTACCACCTTCATGATACCGCAGATTTCTTCATCATACGCAGTCTGGTCATACGTTTCCGGCACATTCCCGGTATCCGCGCCGTAACGGCTCAGCTGTTCCCGGGTAAATCCCAGATGTCCGCCGGCCAAAGGCCCCTCAATCACCAATAAATCCGGAATCCTTTTGTATTTGCGGTCCCAAATCTTGCAGATCACGGCTGCCGACTTGGCTGTAGAGACAATCGGAGCAATCTTCGTACGCACATTTTCCCCCGCTTCTGCTGCCAGCCGCTTTGCCTCTGCCAGGTATTCCGGCAGATCCACCGGAAGTCCCGCCCCGGAAATAATAATATCTGCCCCTGCCTTGATTGCTTCCTTCACATACTGGGCGTAATTCCTGGTTGCCACCATAATGTTAAAGCCGATAATTCCTTTGGGTGCAATTGTTCTTGCCTTCTTAAACTCACTCCGGATTGCCCGCATATTGGCCTCCATTGGATTTTTAAGAAAATCAGGCTCCCGGAATCCAATCTGAGCCGTGGAGATGATCCCGATGCCGCCGGCCTTTGCCACTGCTCCAGCCAGAGAGGAAAGGCTGATTCCTACTCCCATACCGCCTTGTATTATCGGATGCTTTGCCACCATATCTCCAATTACTAATGGACTGCATTTTCTCATGCCTGTTCCTCCCCTTTCGCCGCGTTTATATATTCCGGAATCGCTGATAGCGTTGTCCGGCAATCTCATCCGGTGCCATTGCCTCGTATTTGATCAAAAATTCTTTCATTTTTTTCTGCATAATTCCTGCCAGTACCTGCAGGTTATCTTCACTCGCCGGCTCCTCCTCCGGGATTACCTGTTCGATCAGTCCTTTTTCGTAGAGATCCGTTGCTGTAATCTTCATAACCTCGGCTGCGTTCGGAGCTTTTTTACTGTCCTTCCACAGAATCGAGGCAAAGCCCTCAGGCGACAGGATAGAATAAATCGCATTTTCCAGCATCCACACCTCATTGGCTACCGCCATGGCCAATGCTCCGCCGCTGCCTCCCTCTCCGATTACAACAGAAAGCACCGGCACTGTCAATGATGCCATCTCAAACAGATTCCGTGCAATCGCTTCTCCTTGTCCGCGTTCCTCAGCCTCCAGCCCGCAAAAAGCTCCCGGAGTATCAACAAAACAGACAATGGGACGTCTGAAAGTCTCTGCCTGCTTCATCAGACGCAGCGCCTTTCGATAGCCGTCCGGAGAGGGCATGCCGAAATTGCGCCTGATATTATCCTTGGTGTTCTTCCCCTTCTGCTGGCCGATCACTGTCACCGGTCTACCGCAAAAGGCAGCGATGCCTCCTACAATTGCACCGTCATCGCTGAAATACCGGTCACCATGCAGTTCCACGAAATCATCAAAAATCATCTCAATATAATCCGTAGCCACCGGACGTCCTGCCGCGCGGGAAAGCTGTACCGTATCCCAGGCTGTCTTCCCCTCTGTTGCTGCCGAGGGTTTACCCCCGTTCTTTTCTCTACGGCGCCCTTTCTTCTCCTGCCCTTCCAGGCTGAACGCATTCCCCTCCATCAGAGGCTCGGTCACGGACTCTCCTGACATGTCCATACCGGCATCCTGCCGATGAAGCCGCAAAAGCTGTGCCAGTACCTCCTTCTGATCCTTCCGTTCCACGATTTTATCCACAAAACCATGAGCCAGAAGAAATTCTGAGCGCTGGAATCCCTCCGGAAGCTTCTGCCGTATGGTCTGTTCGATCACCCTCGGACCGGCAAAACCAATCAATGCATTCGGCTCAGCCAGAATAATATCCCCCAGCATCGCAAAGCTGGCCGTCACACCGCCGGTAGTCGGATCCGTCAGTACACTGATAAAAAGCTGGCCGGCATCATGATGCTTCTTCAAAGCCGCGGAAGTCTTTGCCATCTGCATCAGGGATACAAGCCCTTCCTGCATCCTTGCCCCGCCGGAGCAGGCATAGATAATCACCGGCAGCTTCCCGGCTGTCGCACGTTCCACCATCCGGGCAATCTTCTCTCCCACGATATGTCCCATGCTGCTCATCAAAAACCTGGCGTCACAAACACCGAATGCTGTTTCCTGACCGCTGATTCTTCCCTTTCCGGTCACGATCGCCTCATTCAGCTTTGTCCTCTCCTTCGCTGCCTGCACCTTCTTCTCATACCCCGGGAAATCCAGAGGATTAGAGAATTCCATATCAGCATCCCACTCCTCAAAGCTCCCCTCATCCATCAGCATTTCGATCCGGCGCCAGGCATGAACACGGAAATATCCGCCGCATTTCGGACAGACGTAAAAATTATTCGTCACGTCCTCCACATAGATCGGCTGACCGCATTTATTACATTTCCGCCAAAGCCCCTGAGGGATGCTCGGCTCCTCCTCTTTTTTCTGAGACTTATACTTTGTATCAATGATGGTATATGTCTTTTTGAACATATTTTTTAACATGACCGAACATCCCTTTCTTTCTCATATTATAACAGTTCAGATAACCCTTGAACTGTTACCTCTTATTTACAATACTCCGGAAAATACGTTGGAATAAAATGGGTATCCGTATCTCCGTCCTCATATGCCGGATGGCACAAGATTTCAAACTGAAAATCAAGGTTGGTATCAATTCCCTCAATAATCAGCTCTCCTAAGGCGCTGCGCATCTTGGCAATCGCCTCCTGCCGGTCCCTCCCGTGGACAATCAGCTTCATTAACATCGAGTCATAGTTGGCGGGCACCTTGTAATCGTTATAAATATGGGTATCCACCCGCACGCCATTGCCGCCCGGCGTATGCACATTCGTGATCACTCCCGGACAGGGCATGAAATTCCTGGAAGGATTCTCGGCATTGATCCGGCATTCGATGGCATGCCCACGCAGGCACACCTGATCCTGCGTCACACTCAGCCTTTCTCCTGCTGCCACCCGGATCTGTTCCTTGATTAAATCCAGGCCGCTGACCATTTCCGTTACCGGATGTTCCACCTGAATACGGGTATTCATCTCCATGAAATAAAAATTCTTATCTTTATCCAGCAAAAATTCAATGGTTCCGGCATTTTCATAGCCCACAGCCTTTGCCGCTTTTACTGCAGTCTCGCCCATCCTCTGGCGTAATTCTTCTGAAATTGCTGCCGAGGGTGATTCCTCCAAAACCTTCTGATGTCTCCGCTGGATCGAGCAGTCCCGCTCTCCTAAATGAACCACATTCCCGTACTTATCCGCCATAATCTGGAATTCAATATGACGCGGCTTTTCGATGTACTTTTCCAGATACATCGTATCATCGGAAAAGCCTTTGATCGATTCCATCTGCGCATTCTGAAAATTGGTCTCAAAATCCTCTTCTCCATAGGAGATCCTCATCCCCTTGCCGCCTCCGCCGGAAGATGCCTTAATCATCACCGGAAAGCCGATATATTTTGCAAGCTTAAGCGCCTCCTCAGCCGTGTGCACCGGCTCCTTGCCGCCAGGCACCACAGGGACTCCTGCTTCCATCATCGTCTTGCGGGCCTCGGACTTATTGCCCATCCGGTTGATCAGGGAAGAAGAAGGACCGATAAATGCAATGCTGCATTTTTCGCACAGCTCAGCGAAACGGGTATTTTCCGAAAGGAAACCAAATCCCGGATGAATCGCCTCTGCCTTCATGGCAACGGTTGCAGCCAGAATTCTCTCCATATTCAAATAGCTCTGTCCAGATGGCGCCGGACCGATGCAGATAGCCTCGTCAGCCAGCAAAGTATGCAGACAGTCCCGATCCGCCTCTGAATACACAGCCACGGTTTTAATGCCCATCTCCCGGCAGGCGCGGATAATTCTCACCGCGATCTCACCACGGTTCGCGATTAATATTTTGTCAAACATAAGTCTACCTCTTGCTAACCAATCATAAATGTCAGTTCTGCAGACACTGCTACCTTTCCCTCTGCATTGGTAGCGGTTGCCTTGCCGATTCCTACCGGGCCTTTCTGCTTAATAATTTCACATTCCAGACGCAGACGGTCTCCGGGCACTACCTTTTGTTTGAACTTTGCGTTATTAATAGCGCCAAAATACGCTGTTCTTCCCTTATTTTCCTCCACACTCAGAATCGCGACAGCTCCTACCTGAGCCAACGCTTCGATCATCAGAACTCCCGGCATCACCGGCTCCTGCGGAAAATGTCCGGCAAACTGCGGTTCGTTATAGGTGATTGATTTATATCCTACGGCACGCACTCCCGGCTCCAGCTCTTCGATACAGTCAATCAGCAAAAAAGGATGCCGGTGCGGGATAATTTCCTGAATTTCTTTAATTCCCAGTTTCATAACGTTCCCCTCTTCTAACGGATTCGAAACAGCGGCTGGCCGTATTCCACTACATTCTCGTTCTCTACCAGAACCGCCTCCACAATCCCGTCATATTCACTTTCGATTTCATTCATCAGCTTCATGGCCTCAATAATTCCCAAAACCTGTCCCTTTTTGACACTGTCTCCTACCCGTACAAAAGGCTCCGCCTCCGGAGAAGGCGCACTGTAGAAGGTTCCCACTAGCGGCGAGGTAACCACCTTATCAGAGCCGATATCCAGATGCTCCTCCTTCTCAGATGCTGCTTTGCCGGAAGCTTCTGTCTCTGTGCTTGCCGTATGAACAGCATTGGCCAATCCGGTCACCTCTGCCGGCATGGTCACTGCCACCGGGCTCATAACCGGCGCGGCCGGCTGAGAGATCACTACCGGCGCCACTGGTGCCTGAGCGACATTTTTCTTCTTTTTCTTTTTCAGAATCAGCTTCTGATCGCCTTCCTCATATACAAAACTGGTCAGGCCATTATCCGATACTGCCTGGATCAGCGTTACGATCTCGTCAATGGTCATTTTCTTCCCCTCCTTATCCCTGAAACTTCTTTACCAGCAGGGTTGCATTATGGCCGCCAAAGCCCAGAGAATTGCTGATAGCGCAATTGACCTCCATAGATACACCCTCACCCTTTGTATAATCCAGATCACATTCCGGATCGTCCTTTTCAAGGCCGGCCGTGGCATGGACAAATCCTTCTTCGATGGATTTTACGCAGGTAATGAATTCCACACCTCCGGCAGCGCCCAGAAGATGTCCGATCATGGACTTGGTGGAATTGATCTTCACCTTTTCTGCATGACTCCCTAAGGCCAGCTTGATCGCTTTGGTCTCAAAGAGATCATTGTGGTGGGTACTGGTGCCATGGGCATTGATGTAATCCACATCATCCGGCTTCATACCTGCATCTTTTATCGCCATCTCCATGGCCTTTGCTGCCCCGCTGCCATCCTCTGCCGGAGAAGTAATATGATAGGCATCACAGGTAGCCCCATAGCCTGCCAGCTCCGCATAAATCCTTGCTCCTCTTGCCTGGGCATGCTCCAGGGACTCCAGGACTACAATGCCTGCGCCTTCCCCCATCACAAACCCGCCTCTTTCCGCATCGAACGGAATCGAAGCCCGCAATGGATCCTCGGAGCAGCTTAAAGCTGTCAAAGCACTGAAACCGGCCACGCCAATCGGGGTAATGCTGGCCTCCGTACCGCCTGCCACCATCACATCCGCCTCGCCGTACTGAATGGAACGGAAGGCCTCACCGATGCTGTGAGTACCTGTGGCACAGGCTGTCACTACATTAATGCACTTTCCCTTAAGACCGAACTGAATTGCCACGTTTCCTGCTGCCATATTACTGATCATCAGCGGAACCAGAAGCGGATTTACCCGGCCTGGCCCTTTATCCAGCAGCTTTTTATACTCACGCTCAATGGACTGAAGACTTCCGATACCAGAGCCGACACTGACGCCGATCCGGAACGGATCTTCCTTCTCTCTGTCAATTCCGGCATCCTCCAGAGCTTCCTTTGCGGCAATCACTGCAAACTGGCAGAACTGCTCCATTCTCTTGGCCGCTTTCGGATCCATATGCTTCCTGGCATCAAAATCCTTTACCTGGGCTGCAAGCTTTGCTTTGTAATCAGCAGTATCAAAATAGGTGATTGGTCCGATTCCTACCTTTTTTTCCTTCAGGCCATTCCAAAACTCTTCCACATTATTACCGATTGGGGTGATGGCACCCAGACCGGTCACAACCACTCTCCTGCTCATAGCTCATTCTCCTTTATCCTGTAATCCATTACATTGCCATTCCACCGTCCACACTGATTACCTGCCCGGTGATATATCCAGCCTCTTCGGAAGCCAGAAATGCCACTGCAGCAGCGATATCCTTTGTGGTTCCGAAATGTTTCATGGGAATCTGCTCTGCTGCAGCATTCTTCACGGTCTCCGACAGTACCTGAGTCATCTCCGTGTCAATAAATCCAGGCGCCACCGCATTCACCGTGATGCCCCGACTGGCCAGCTCTCTTGCCACAGACTTGGTAAGCCCGATCAGTCCTGCCTTGGAAGCACAGTAATTCGCCTGTCCGGCATTTCCCAGAACTCCCGATACTGAGGACATGTTAATGATCCGCCCGGACTTCTGCTTTAACATCTGCCTTGCCACATGGCGGGTACAATTAAACGCTCCCTTCAGATTGGTAGCTATCACGGCATCAAACTCTTCCTCACTCATCTTCATCAACAGATTGTCGCGGGTAATTCCTGCATTATTCACCAGAATATCTACTCTGCCATATTTCTTTATTACATAGTCAAACAGCTCTGCTGCTTTTTCATAATCCGAGACATTGCACTGCACGGCTTCTCCCTGGCCGCCGACAGCCTCTATCTCCTTAACCACCTCTTCTGCCTTTGCTGCGGAACCATTATAATTAACAATGACCATGGCTCCTTTTGCTGCCAGTGTGATGGCTATCTCCCGGCCGATCCCCCGGCTGGCTCCGGTCACTACTGCAATCCTTGTTGACATCTGCATTTTCCTTTCCTTAAAAAGCAATGGCTGCGTGCCGGCAGGCTTTTATGCCAGCGCTTCCACTACCTTATCCACATCCTCAAGCTTCTCTATATTCAGGACCTTTACAGCCCGATTAATCTTTTTCATAAATCCTGCCAGGGTCTTCCCTGGCCCGATTTCAATAAAGGTATCTACTCCGTCAGCAAGCAAAAGCTCCATGCTTTGCTGCCAACGCACAGAAGAAGAGACCTGCTGCACCAGCAACGGCTTCACCTGATCCGCATCCTTTACATAGCCCGCAGTTACATTCGCCACATAAGGCACTGCCGGAGTATGTACCTCTACCGGTTCCAGTACCTTTCCCAGCTTTTCTCCTGCTCCGGTCAGCATCCGGGAATGGAACGGGCCGCTGACATTCAGCATTACCGTCCGTTTGGCTCCTGCTTCCTTCAGCCTCTCACAGGCTGTTTCCACTGCCGCCTTTTTCCCGGATATTACGATCTGTCCCGGACAGTTGTAATTGGCAATCTCCACTCCCTCGATATCGGCAATCACTCCCTCGATCGAAGCGGCATCCATAGCCAGAATCGCCGCCATGCCGCCCTGTCCTGCGGGAACCTCTTCCTGCATCAGAATCCCTCTCTGCCGTACTGTGGCAATCGCATCCCTTTCACTCATCACGCCGGCCGCATAAAGGGCGCAGTATTCTCCCAGACTGAGACCTGCCGTCACATCCGGCTTCACTCCCTTTTCCTCCAGCACCTTTGTCATGGCAATGCTGGTCGTGACCATGGCTGCCTGGGTATATTCCGTGATATCCAGCCGGTCATTCTCCGTAAAGCATAACTCCGGCACGGAAAATCCCAGCAAATTACTGGCCAGGTCAAATACCTGCTTCCCTGTCTCGGTCTGTTCATAAAAATCCTGTCCCATTCCGCAGACCTGCGCACCCTGTCCCGGGTAAATAAATGCAATTTTACTCATTGATCGTATTCCTTCTTTCTCTTTGCTGAGGTTTTCCAACCAGGTTTGTTTTCTATTACCAGTTCTTATGCAGCAAGGTGTTCGCATGCTCCATCATCTCTTCCAGCATTTCCCTGCAAGTCTGCTCCTTACTGACCATGCCGGCAATCTGTCCTGCCATTACGGTTCCGTTCACCACGTCACCTTCCTGCACCGCTTTGCGCAGCGCGCCCAATGTCAGATATTCCAGTTCCTCAAAACTTTTTCCTTCATTCTCCAGCTTTACATACTCTCTGGTCATCTGATTGCGCAGACAACGCACCGGATGTCCATGGCTTCTGCCCGTCACTGCCGAATCGATGTCCTTCGCCTTCAGCACTCGATCTTTGTATTTCTGATGCACCACACACTCCTTTGCTACCAGGAAACGGGTTCCCATCTGTACTGCCTCTGCTCCCAGCATAAAAGCTGCTGCGATCCCTCTGCCGTCCCCGATACCACCGGCCGCAATCACCGGAATTGATACCGCATCGACTACCTGAGGAACCAAAGTCATTGTCGTCGCTTCCCCGATATGGCCGCCGGACTCTGTTCCCTCGGCAACCACAGCGTCCGCACCATACTTTTCCATCCGTCTGGCAAGAGCCACGGAGGCCACCACCGGAATCACCCGGATCCCTGCCTCTTTCCACATATCCATATATTTTTCCGGATTACCGGCGCCGGTAGTCACTACCTTGACGCCTTCCTCCACTACAACCTTTGCCACTTCATCCGCATAAGGACTCATCAGCATTACATTTACACCAAATGGCTTGTCCGTCACTTCCTTAACCTTACGGACATAATCACGAATAACCTCGCCCGGCGCATTGGCGCCGCCGATCAGTCCGAGGCCTCCTGCCGCAGATACAGCAGCTGCCAGGTTATTCTCCGCCACCCAGGCCATGCCTCCCTGAATAATCGGATATTCGATTCCCAATAGTTCCGTGATTCTTGTATTCATAATTCTCCTCCAGTTACACCTGATCCCTGCCCGATATTTCCGGCTATTATTACATATCCGGGAAAACAGCAATCATCCTCTGACAGGATCTCAGAATCTGTTCCTGTCTGACTGCTCCTTTTCCCGGATCTCCTATCACAACACTTTATTCCCTGGTAATTACAGAAGTCAAAGATGCAGGGCATTACGCCTCTACACCCTTATCCTTCAGGTAATTCATAACATCACCGACAGTCAGCAGATTCTGAAGATCATCAGAAGGAATCTCAATCGAGTACTCATCCTCCAGCGCCATCACCAGCTCAAACAGATCCAGAGAATCCGCACCCAAATCCTCCTTAAAGGAAGAAGACTCTGTAACGATCTCCTCCTCAACGCTCAGCTGCTCTGCAATAATCTCTTTCATTTTTTCTAACATGATCTTTTCTCCTTTTTGATATTTTTTTGGCAAGGCTGCCTATCCCATTATAGTTGCTTTTTTGATTTTTTTCTATATAAATTTTCTTATTTGATAAGAAAATCTACCATTCCAGCAAAGTGGCTCCCCAGGTAAGACCTGCTCCGAAACCGGATAATACAATTTTATCCCCAAAATTCAGTTTTCCTGACCGATTCAACTCGTCTAAAAGAACCGGAATCGTTGCCGCAGAGGTATTGCCATAACGCTCCATATTCATGGGAAACTTATCCATGGGCTGTTTCAGCCTCTTTGCCACCGACTCTATAATCCGGTAATTTGCCTGATGAAGTACAAAATACTTCACCTCTTCCACAGCTGTCCCGGATTCCTTAAGCACCTGATCAATGCACTCCGGTACCCTCTTCACCGCAAACTTAAATACCTCCTGGCCATCCATATACAGATATCCGAGCTCCGGCGTCTTTCTGTTGAGCAGATTCCCGTTCGTGCGGGAGACACAGGAAAGCACTCTCCATTTCGTTCCGTCTGACCTCATCATGGTATGACATATTCCCGTATCCGATGCCTGAAGCACTGCTGCTCCCGCGCCGTCACCGAACAGCACACAGGTGCCGCGATCCTTCCAGTCTATCAGCTTGCTTAAGCAATCCACCCCGATCACCAGACCGGTACGGTACATACCGGACTGAATGAATGCCTGCATGGTGTTCATGGCAAACAGGAATCCGGAACAGGCGGCGCTGACATCAAAAGCCGATGCATTCACTGCCCCTATCTCTCCCTGCACCTCACAGGCCGCACTGGGAAAGCAATGGTCAGCGGAAGTCGTTCCCACTAAAATCAAATCGAGCTCCTCCGGATCGATCCCGGCACTCTCCAAAGCCCGCCTGGCTGCCTCGGTTGCCATGCCACAGGCGCTCTCTCCGACGGCGATCCGCCGCTGGCGGATCCCTGTCCTTCCGGCAATCCATTCATCACTGGTATCTACTACCTTTGCCAAATCATCATTTGTCACAATCTGCGCCGGCATGTATGAGCCGGTCCCTATTATTCTGCTTGTCATAGTCGCTTCCCATAAACTTCAAAATTATTATTAAATTTAGTTTTAATCTCAAATGTTTTGATAATCAAAATATTTATTCTTATTCTATAAAAGAAAATCGGATTTGTCAAGAGCTATTTCTCGACAAATCTCGGTAAACACAATATGTTAGTAACAGTTCAGATAACCCTTGAACTGTTACTAACACTTTCTTTTCAGGCTGTTTACCGCATCTTTAAGCTGTCCTAATGCCTTTTCCAATACACTTCTGGGGCAGGCTGCATTCAGTCGCATATATCCATTTAAGCTTCGTCCAAAGGTATTTCCTTCATTCAACCCCAGCTTTGCCTTTTCGATCATAAATTTTCTCAGGCTTTCATTGTCCATTCCCAACTTTCTGCAATCCAGCCATACCAGATAAGTGGCATCCGGCATATTCGGTTTGATCTCCGGGATATATTTCTCAAAATACTCTTTAATAAATGCAAAGTTGCCGGAAAGATATTCCAAAAGCTGTTCCAGCCATTCCTCTCCCTCGTTATAGGCAGCCTCCATGGCCACAGAACTGAATGCATTATTTCGGTGAATATCCATATTCATCCAAAATCTGTCATACCTTTCCTTCATCTCCTGATTGGGAAAGATCGTTGTGGAGGCCTGAATTCCTGCCAGGTTAAAGGTCTTGGTAGCAGACACGCAGGAAATAATCCTTGACTGGTTCTCCTCGGACAGGGAAGCTGTGGGGATATGCTTCTTTCCGTTAAAAATCAAATCCGAATGAATCTCGTCAGAGACTAACAGTACATCATTCTCTATGCAGATTCTTGCCATTCTCTCCAGCTCTTCCCTCTTCCAGACAATTCCCAGGGGATTGTGAGGACTGCAGAGGAGAAAAATCTTTACCTCCTTGGCCTTTTTCTCAAAGTCATCAAAATCAATGGTCCAACATCCGTCCTTTTCCACAATGGGATTTTCCACCACCTCACGTCCCCATGCCTCTGTCACATCATAGAATTCCGAATACACCGGTGTCTGAATCATCACCTTGTCATTTTCCTCACTGAAAAGTTTTACGATTACTGACAGGGCAGGTACCACTCCCAGACTCCAGCTCATCAGAGAAGTATCCACATCCCAGTTATTTCTCCTCTTTTCCCAACTTCTTACAGCCTCAAAATAACTGTCCGGTCTGGATGTATAGCCCCAGATTCCTTCCTCTGCCTTTTGACGGCAGGCATCAATAATAGGCTGAGCTGTGCGAAAATCCATATCTGCCACCCACAAAGGAATCACGTCCTCTGTTCCAAACTTTTTCACCCGCTCATCATATTTTGCTGCTCTGTTCTTGCTGCGGTCGATTACCTGATCAAAATCATACTTCATATCCGCACTCTCCCTTTCCTTTTTTATTTTCCTGCTTTGGCATCTATTATCTCTTTTTGCCTTATGTCTTCTTATACCGCACAAACCGTGCCAAAATTCTCCTTCAATCTCAAATTTTTATTTTTTTGCAGATTATCTGCTCTTTTTTACTGTTTCAAAGGGAATCAAAAAGAATTCAAAGAGGTTGCAAAGGAATTTCAAGGGAATCTTGCTGGATAAAACAGAATTTTTTATCCATTTTCACCAACCACAAAGCAAAACTCAAATAAATTGGTTAATATAGAACCGACCAATTAACCAATATTTAAAATCAAATTGGTTAATTGGTCGGTTTTTTTGATTATCGTTTTTTAGGTCATTGGCTTTTTTGCTCATTGGCTTTTTTGCTCATTGGCTTTTTGGGATATCCGCTTTTTTGCCGTCTCTCCCACAGCTCTCTTCCTGCTGGCATCAGCCTGCTCCCTCCTCTGCCTCTTCCCACAGAAACCAGACCTTCTCTGGCCATATCGGTTAAAATATCCCTCACTTCCTTCTGGGATACCGGAAGATACCGCTCTCTTGCCTCAGCCAGAATCCGCTCTCTTCCAATTGACATGTGTTTAACTGACGCCTGATAGAGCTGATCCAGAACAAACCAATAGGACTCCGTTTCTTCCTTTATCTTTGTCTTCTTTTCTGTCTCTGCCCATGTTTTCCTCTCTGTAACCGGCCGGATTCCCACAGAATAATTCCGGAAAACCGTGGGAGGAAGTTCATCCATTGTGATCCTCTCCTGTCCTGTGTAAACAAAATATTCCACTACATTTCTCAGTTCCCGTATATTCCCCGGCCAGGAATAATCCCTGAGAAAATTTCTCACGCTCTCGGTCAATACAAAGTCCCCTCCCAGCTCCTTTTTCATACTTTCAATAATCAGAAACATATCCTCCCCCCTTTCCGCCAAAGTGAGAAGCATGATGGGCAGCGTATTCAGACGATAGTACAGATCTCTGCGGAAGCTTCCCTCCTTCACTTTTTCCTCCAGAGATTCATTCGTTGCCGCTACGATCCGCACATCAATCTTAATTACCCGGTTACCTCCCACTCTCATAATTTCTCTTTCCTGAAGAACCCGAAGAAGCTTGATCTGAAGAGACTGACTCATTCCCTCCACCTCATCTAAAAATAAAGTTCCCTTATGAGAAAATTCAAAAAGCCCGGGACGTCCTCCCTTTTTTGCCCCGGTAAATGCTCCCTCCTCATATCCAAACAACTCGCTTTCCAAAAGATTTTCCGGCACTGCCGCAACATTAATGGCAACAAACGGTCCATCCTTTCTTTTTGATTCCCGATGAACTGCGTGGGCAAACAATTCTTTTCCCGTTCCCGTCTCCCCGATCAAGAGGACAGGACTTTCGCTGACAGCCATACGTTTCAGGACAGACTTTGTTTTTCTTATTGCCTCTGATTCCCCAATTACATCATCAAAATTAGACATTATGATAGAAAAAGATCAGATGGCGTAAATAATCTGAGAGGTACGCCAAGGAGAAGGAGAGAGTCGCCGCAGGGAATGGTCTGCTACTTTTTTCAGTTTCGAGATTAAGAATTCCTAAAATCCCTGAATTTTGCTAAAAGCGAAACGAAAATTCACAAACTCGCTTCGCTCAGACAGTGTGAATTTTCGTTTCAACGCAAAATTCAGAGATTTAAGGACTTCTAAATCTCTGCAAAGTCAAAAGTAGCAGACCATTCCCTGCGGCGACTCTCTCCTTCTCCTTGGCTGCGTTTCTCGTTTTCTCAATTTATTATTAAATTTTCATGAGTTATTTTCTTTGAAACAGGCAGGATACCAGCTCTGGAAAAAGGGTTCCCCGGATTGCGTTTGCAGGATGTCTGGAAACTCTTAGCTCGCAGGAATCTGCGTCAGTGTCAAAAATACAACTGTCTGAGCGAAGCGAGTTCTGTATTTTTGACACTGCTTTTAGCAGATTTCTGCAAGCTTAGAGTTTCTGCATCCGAAACCCGCAATCCGGGGAACCCTTTTTCCAGAGCGTACCTTTCTGAACTAAATCCAACGCAGCCCCCTCTTTTCCTCCAAAAACTGAATCAGTTCTTTCTCTGGCATCGGCCTGGCAAAATAGTATCCCTGAATCCGATCCAGTCTCCTCTCCTGGGCGGTCTTTGCCTGCTGCTCTGTCTCCACTCCCTCGGCAACTACCACACAATCATTCTCATGCATAATATCAGCCAGAAGTCCGATCGTCCTCAGACCCTTATCACTGCTGTTCATCGTCTTTACCAGTGACTGATCAAACTTAATCACCTCAAAGGGCAGAGAAAGCATACTGGAAATATTGGAATAACCTGTGCCAAAATCATCCAGATAGAAATGGATTCCCTTCCGAGACAGATATTCCATCACTTTCTTTACCTTCTCAAAATCCTCTGTAATAATACGCTCTGTGATCTCAATCCGCAGACGTCCTCCATCCGTATGGTAGTTCTCCAGATGTTCTTCAATCCGCCTGACAAAACCGGGATTTAATATCTGCTTTCCTGTCATGTTGACCGAAACGGCAGATAACGGCAGATCCGGATAATGGCCAAGAAATTCACACACCTTCTCCAGTACAATCCAGCTGATATCATCGATCAGCCCGTTAATCTCTGCCATGGGAATAAATTCTCCCGGAGAAATAAAAGAACCATCCCTCCCAAACAGCCGAATCAGAGACTCCGCTGAATCAAATCTTTCCTTCTGGCAATCATAGATCGGCTGGTAATACATCTGAAACGTCTTATTTTCAATGGCATATCTTACCTCCTCCAGCACATACCTCTTGCGCTGCATATCGGCATTGATAGCCTCATCGAAAAATATTACATTGTCCTCCTCGTGAGAAGGAACCATAGAAATCGTATAATTAATCTTATCGAGAAGATCATTCTCTGTATCTCTTGGATCAAGAAACAGATGGAGCAGACAGGCACTCGAGAGAATCGCATACTCTTTCTCCCTGTAGCTTACTCTCCAATCCTTCTGAAAACGTTTATGAATGCCCTCGACAAACTCTTCTGCCTTGTGCTGAGTACATTCTCCTCCCATCAGCACCAGGCGCGAATTCCCTATCCGGTATGCTGTATATTCTTCATCCAGTTCCTTCAGATATTCAGAAATAACCCGAATCAGCTGATCTCCTACCTGTACTCCGTATCTACGGTTAATATGTGCCAGATGAGACAATTGAACTACAATAATATGAACATGTGCATCTAATTCTATATGATATCTTACATCCTGAAAAAATGCACTTCGGTCTCCCAGACCTGTCATGGAATCATAATTGTAACAGGAAGATACATTGTTCATTACACTCTCTCCGATTCTCTATATATTTACTCCATACCTCGCCTCGTACTCTGCCCTTTTGCCATTATCTGCCTTACTTATACTGGAGTCTTCTTCTTTTTATCATATTACAAGCCATGAAAAATGTCAATTTTCTCCTGGATTGAAAAGCCTGCAGTAAATTTCCGGTTACTGCTCACTCAGAAACAACTTCACTTTCTCTTCAATTACAGAGCTGATATACCCTTTCCATGAAGGAGCATCGAATAAGTCTCTTTTTTCTTCGCACTTTTCAAGCAATTCCTGTAACCTGTCCGGTGTAGTCCTTTCCGCTTTAAACATTGCCACAAAGAATTTGCGAAATTGCTCCAGAGTCAACGGTACAATATCCAGTCTCTGCTTTCGATCGTTCTTTGCATACCAGATACCATGTCTAAAGGTCTCCGCGGTATTGGTATCGATTTTAATCGCAATAAACATGCCGTATACAGGCTTATCATATTTCAAAACCGCATCCGAAACATGGCGTCTGACCGGCTCCCCCTCCATGGCCTCCTGTTTGGATGACGTAGACATCGTCACTTCCGTTAATATGACAAAATCCTCATATTCCCAATACAAATCACCCTTTCCTCCACCAGCAGCCGAAACCGGGAAAAAATCAGAATCCAATCGGAAGCCTCGCACCTCATATGGTTGATTCACTATTTGACCCATTGCAAGAGCTGCCCTCCATAATACCCATTCGAGATATGCCGGGGTTTCCTCTTTTGGAATCTCAATCGCATTGTCATCATCGTAAACGATCTTCCCGCCGCCTTTGATAAGGAGAGACATATAATCTGCTATTTCCCTCCACTGATTGCACTGTTCCTTTGCATAGGAAATCTCATCTGTCTGAGCCAATATATTTTCCAATCGCTGCCTGGCAATATTAATTTCTGTAGAATTCGTTAACGGAAGGTCAGAAATATGAAATACAATATGCCGCTCCCTCATCCGCTTCATCAGATCATCCAATAATATTTTCGCAGTATCTTTATCATCGGTTGGAAGCGGTGCACCATTACATAGCTTTTGATATTCTCTTATGATGGGTTCTTCATTTGCAGTCGACTTCGCAAGCTTTTCTGCCAGAATATGCTTGGAAGGAACAATAATAAGCCCCCTTCCTTTTCGCTGAAACACTCCTGAAATCCGGAGATATCTCATATTCATATCACTGTAGTCTAAAAAATTATCCCGTTTTTTCTGATAATTTCTGCTTCTTTTCGCAATCTCTTCCTTATCAAAAGAGCGCTTTGCCGATGCAAGCGCTCTTCGGCTTCTTAAGTCAAGGATATTGTCAACCACTTCTTTCAGCCCATATCCAGGATTGGTTGTATGTCCCCATAAAGCAAATTCAATCCGACTAAGCTCAGAACTTCCTGTTCTCTTTTCTAATTCCAACATAATTGCCAGAAGCCATCTTAACGGCGAAAAATAGCCTTTCTTATCTGGCATCGGAAACTGTTCCACACTCATGGCACGCAAATAGCATTCCTGTACTGCCGGATAGGTATCTGCTTTTAAAAATGCTTTTCCAAACGGTGTCAAATCATCAAGCTTTCCTAATTCTTCCTGTCTCCCGTCCGTTTTACTGATTCGCGGATAAATAAAACCATTTTTTGCAAACATCAGTCTCCATTTTCGGGCATGACTCCCTGATTCGTCTTTTCCACTCTTATTTTGAATAATCCCCTTTTCATTGAGCAAATTCATAAAGCCGATCTCATTATCCCTGCCATGAAGCTTTCCCACAAATGAAGAATTAGCAAAAACACAAAAGCCTTCCTGAATGCGATTCGGGTTCCTTAAACCAGTATTGCCTACCAGCCAGATATCAATTTGTTCATCCATCCGATTACCTCATATCAGAATCCCACAAATAAATATTCCTGAACCCTGTTTCTGCTGGTTTTCGCATTATTTTGGTTTCCAAATGAATACATGTAGTCTATCGGAATCACCTCCACCTGCTTTTTATATTTTGCCATAATAGCAACCATTTCTTCCTGCGCGGGTAAACTGTTCGAGGAATATGACACAATTAAAATACTGTCCTTAAACTTCTTGAACAATTGATCAAAAGCATCCGTTGCTCCTCTGCGTGTCGAAAAGGGTGTCGGATAGGACTTGAATTTTTTTGTCAAAGTATTCTGCTGAATTTCCACTCCTTTCCAGTCACGGGCGAGACCTTCTACAAAATGATATCGCCTCACATATTCATTATCAGAAAGCGGCGAATAATACGGCGGATCGATGTACACAAGATCCGGCGTTCCCGCTTTCAGCTCCATAGCATCTCCATGCTTTGCTTTATTCGTTCTGCCATTATCAAACACTGCCTTATTCACTGCCTGCACTGCCTCTAAAAACTGTTGTTCCAGGGATTTCTTTAAATCCATCCGGCCATCATTATACCGATCTCCCGTATATGTAAAAATCCCGCGCGGCCGTTTCTTCGTACAGGCACGAATTAAAGCAGTCATGGCAATGGCGTGCTTATACGGATCCTTTATGGATGCAATATTCATTCTCAGGGTATCAATCCTGTCATTTTCCTCATCTGTGTAATACAAGCCCTGAAATGTATCCGCAACAAAATGATCCGACTCCTTATACTGAACCAGAAGCCTCTCCGCCTCCTCCATGGACAGGGTGATCCCATTATTTTCAATCATCGCTTTTGCAAAGACTGCGGACATCGCCATATAGTCATTGCTTATCACTGCCTTTCCCTGAGCTTTGAACATATACCCGACGATCCCTGAGCCGGCAAATAAATCTACTGCAGTGTCAAACGAAAACTGAGCTGCGACCGACCAGATTTCAGAGAGCAATTTACTTTTAGAACCCATGAATCTGGTAGCCGGATACTTTAAAACCTGCTCCGGTAATGGTTCCGAAACCGGCCTGAGCATTGTTTTTTTTCTTGGTGTGACTGTAACTATGACATCCTCTCCCCTTCTGTTATTTCCACTGCAGGATATATAACGCTTTGTCTGAATTACTTCAATATTAAATGGCTTATACAATTCATGTACCAGCGAATGATTCGAGTTTGTAAGAATCACATGACATCCCAGCTCCTGCAATCGTAATACCTCATTCGCCAATTCCACATGATCCTCCTCATAAAACTGCTCCTTTGTATAACGTTTAAAATCCGCATACTCCGAAACAGGAAGATATGGCGGATCCAAAAAGATAAAATCGCCGGCTTTTGCGTACTCATGCAACACCGACAGATAATCTCCGCATACGATGACCGCCCTCTTCAATATCTCTGATGCCGTGTGCAACGCATCTGCATCGCAGAAATTGGGAGCCTTATATTTTCCAAACGGAACATTAAACTTTCCCTTTTTATTTACCCGGTAAAGGCCATTAAAGCAGGTCTTATTCAAATAAATTGTCCTTGCTGCAGCCTCCGGTTTGGTTAGATTCTGCCATTCCAAATTGCGGACATGATAAAACATCTCCTGAGTATTTTCGTATTTTTGTAAGCAATCTATCACTGTATCAACATCATCTGCAACCTGCCGATACACATTAATCAATTCCGGATTACTGTCAGAAATAATCGCATGATCTGGATTCAATGCAAAAAACATTGCACCCCCACCGATAAACGGCTCTATATATCTGTTATAGGAAGCGGGAACCTTGGGCAATAAATTTCCTAACATTTGTGTCTTCCCGCCCGCCCATTTTAATATAGGCTTCGCCTGCACATTATTCTTTTTTTTCATTGCCTGCTGTGTCATTCCGTTTCCTTTCCCTATGACTGATTCCCCACCATATAGTATACCTCTAAAAATCAGCAAAAGCAATAATATAGGGGTACTTTTCACGGGGAAGGGTTCCGGGGGGGACGCCTTGGAACAAGGGGAGAGCCGCAGCGGGAAATGGTCTGCAGATGTTTCCGGTTTCGAGATCAAGAATTCCTAAAATTTCTGACTTTTGCAAAAAGCGAAACGCAAATCCACAAACTCGCTCCGCTCAGACAGTGTGGATTTGCGTTTCCATGCAAAACTCAGAAATTTAAGGACTTCTAAATCTCTGCAAAGTCAACATCTGCAGACCATTTCCCGCTGCGGCTCTCCCCTTGTTCCAAGGCTGAATATCCCTTTTCCATAAATGAACTGACATTACTTCATGGATGGTTCTTTCAATGTCAGCAGGTATCAGCTCTGGAAAAAGGAATTCCACGAATTGCGTCCTCACTACAAAAACAACAGTGTAAAAAATGAAAACATACTGTAAACTCAAGTTTTTGACTATCTACCATTGGGTATGTCTAATATAACCCTGGATGAAAGGAGGGAAGCGGGAGGTACGCCCATCTCAAAATATCTCTCGTTCATCGAAGATAAAAACAGTTGACAACTGTTATTATCTGTTATATACTGTTATCAAGAAAGGAGAGCTGATATGAACCTCATCATCAATCATTCATCCATGCAGCCGATTTATGAGCAGATCTCCGGACAGATCAAGGAAAAAATCATTCATAATGATCTGATTGAGGGATCCTGTCTTCCTTCGGTCAGGACTCTTGCCCGAGAGCTGCGAATCAGTGCTCTGACTGTCAAAAAGTCATACGATATCCTGGAGCAAGAAGGCTTTATCATTACCGTTCACGGGAAAGGAAGTTTTGTCGCCAGCGCTAACCAGGAACTGCTGGCAGAAGAGAAAAGACGGGAAGTGGAAGCTGAACTGGAACAGGCAATCCGCAAAGGCAGAAGCTGCGGATTGAAGGATTCGGAGATCAGAGAGCTTTTTCAGATCCTTTTGGAAGAGGGATGAAGACTTCATCCATTCATCGGTATTTTTACATCATACATCAAGTGCACAGTAAGCGATCCACATATAGAACGGAGGTTATCATTGTGATTCAATTATACAATATCAGCAAACAATACCCCGGATTTCAGCTGCAATGCTCTCTGGAGGTACCGCCAAACCGTGTGACTGCGCTGATCGGTCCTAACGGTTCCGGCAAAAGCACCACATTCAAGGCTATCCTGGGACTGATCCATCCGGATAGCGGTGAGCTTCGGATATTGGGAAAGCCGGTTTCTAAGCTAACCGTTTCGGATCGAACCCTGCTGGGAGTTGCCATGTCTGATTCCTGTTTTAGTGGTTATCTTTTGATTCAGGATATCATTCCGATTCTGTCTCAGATGTATCCGACATTTCAAAAGGAATATTTCCTGGAAAAGTGCCGACATTTTAACCTTTCTCTTACCAGAAGAATCAATGATCTTTCTACCGGAATGAAAGCCAAGCTAAAGGTTCTCATTGCCATATCTCATCAGGCCCGGCTGTTGATCCTGGATGAGCCGACAACAGGCCTGGACGTACTGGCAAGGGAAGAGGTTTTGGATATGTTGAGGGAATATATGCTTCCCGGCGATCGCTCTATCCTGATCAGCTCTCATATTTCCGGCGATCTGGAAGGGCTTTGCGATGACTTCTACCTGATTCACGATGGCAGGATTCTCCTTCATGAGGAGACAGATACTCTTTTGGACTGTTATGGCATTCTTAAAGTAACAGAAGAACAATATCACACTCTGGATTCAAGCTATTTACTCAGAAAAAAAAGAGAATCCTACGGTTATCGGATTCTCACCACACAAAAGCAGTTTTACCAGGAAAATATGCCAGAGCTTGTAATCGAAAAATGCAATATTGACGAGATTATTCTGATGATGACTAAGGGGGAGGTATTATGAAAGGACTTTTAATTAAAGACTGGAAGCTCCTGAAAAATCAGGGCCGCTTCTTTTTGATGATCCTGGCAGCAAGCCTGATTCCGCTCTTTTTCTCTCAGAACTATGTCAACTTTATTACCAGTTATCTCACCTTTATCTTCTCTGTCTTTGTACTGAGCACCCTCAGCTATGACAGCTACGATAACGGCATGATCTTTCTTTTGTCATTGCCAGTCAGCCGCAGGATCTATGTACAGGAAAAATACCTGTTTTCTTTACTCCTGGCTTCCGGAGCCTGGCTGGTTTCGCTGATTTTGCGCGTGTCAGTCTTCTCCCTGCGCTCCTCTCTGCCAGAAGGCTTAAACGAGGTCCTTATGGATCCAATCTATCTGATATTGGCCCTGTTCTTCCTTGAGTATTCCCTGCCCCTTCATCTGAAATTCGGGAATGAAAAGGGGCGCATACTTAGCTTTACTATTCTGGGACTGCTTGCCTTTGCAATCTTTACGATAGCACGTACGAGCCAGGGATTCCTGCTCCTCTCTGCTTTAAAACACCAATCACCATTAATTATTATCGTAATATTGCTTTTCCTTTGCATCCTGTTTTTGGGAATCTCCTATCATCTGTCCGTCAGGATCCTGGAAAAAAAGGAATTCTGACCTGCAAAGTGTATCCGTTTTTTTATTTCTCCGCCAGAGACTGATAGATCTCTCTCTTACTGACTCCCCGGTCTCTGGCAACCATTTTCATGGCCTCCTTTTTTTCTATTCCCTGCTCTAAATACAGGTCCATATGTTCCTTCACACAGAGATCCTCCCAGGATCTCTGTTGTTCCTTCTGAAGTGCTTCCCTGCTTTTTCCTTCAATCACAATCACACATTCCCCTCTTGGTTTTTCCAGGCGGTATCGCTCCAATGCCTCACGAAAGGTCGTTTGGAAGGCTTCCTCATACTTTTTTGTCAATTCCCGACAGATCGTTATCCTACGCTCAGCTCCCAAATTCTCTGACAACTCCTTCAGCGTCCGTACCAGATGGTGTGGCGCCTCATAGACAATGATCGTCCTGGTTTCCTCCTTCAGTTCGTTAAGAATCCATTGCCGCTCTTTTTTATCTGCCGGCAAAAATGCCTCAAAACAGAATCTTCTGGTTGCCAATCCGGAAAGTGTCAATGCCGTCACACAAGCCGCAGGTCCTGGCAGGGATGTTACCTCAACCCCTGCCGCATAGCACTGCCGTACCAGCTCTTCTCCTGGATCTGAGATCCCCGGTGTTCCTGCATCTGTCACCAGCGCAATATTCACACCACGAAGGAGCTTATCCACAAGCTGCCTTGCCTTATCCACCTTATTATACTCATGATAACTGGTCATAGGCGTCCTGATTTCAAAATGATTCAGCAGCTTAATGCTATGTCTGGTATCCTCCGCTGCAATCAGGTCCACCTGCTTTAGGGTATTCAATACCCTGAGCGTAATATCCTCCAGATTCCCTATTGGTGTCGCGCAGAGATACAGCTTACCTCTTCCCGAATTCTCAGCAGTTTTATCCACAATCCCTACCTCCTCGATCCACATGCTTTAATCTAATACCCATAGGTAGTACAGATTTCCTCCGAATATACACCGGGTTCCTTAAATACAATCACCGGAGCTTCCACCTTCATCATCGCCCCGCCTCCTCTTACTGCTTCAATCAGGACCATATTGGCTTCCCGGTCTGCAAAAGGATGAACCATCTTCATTCGCTTTGGTTCCAGGGCATATTTCTGCAATATACAGATAATCTCCGCCAGACGCCGCGGCCGATGCACCAGGTAAAATCTTCCTCCCGGTCTCAGAAGCAATGCTGCTTCCCGAGCCACATCCTCCAGAGTGCAGAAGATCTCATGACGGGAGATTGCCTTCATGGTATCCGGGTTTTTCAGTCCCTGCTGACTCACCATATAAGGAGGATTGGATGTCACCACATCAAAAGAAGCCCTGCCACAGATCTGGCCGGCTTCCTTTATATCCCCATGAATGATCGTGATTCGTTCCTCTAATCCATTCAGCATCACACTTCTGAGAGCCATCTCTGCAACTTCTTCCTGAATCTCCAGACCAGTAAAATGATTCCCTTCTGTCTTCGCTTCCAACAGAATGGGAATAATCCCCGTGCCGGTTCCCAGATCGATCATCCTTTCTCCCTGCTTCACCTGTGCGAAACCTGACAACAGCACTGCATCCATTCCAAAACAAAATCCATTTTTCTTCTGAATAATCCGATAATGATTCCGCTGCAGGTCATCTACTCTCTCGTCCTCACCGATTCTTATCTCTTTTCTGGTATCTATTCTCTCCATCTCACATTCTCTTAACTCTTATTCTTCAAGCTTTGATCTTCCCTCTTTCTTTTCCAACGCCTCCAGCTTTTTCAGCTCTGCATCCTCCACCTCGGTCTTCTTTTTCCTTTTTCTTGGCTTGAACCGCAGCTGCTCTACCTTATATTCCCGAATCTCCTTCTCATCATGGTCCACGATTACGATCACTTTTACCTGCTGACGCAGCACATTGACACTGTGCACCTCCCCCTTCAAACCATCATCCGTAGTCACGAAATCTCCGACATTAGGAAGATTGCTGTTCAGATATTCATAAGTTTCTTCCTCATTCTTCAGACAGCACATCAGCCGTCCACATACCCCGGAAATCTTTGTCGGATTCAGAGAAAGATTCTGCTCCTTTGCCATACGGATCGAAACCGGAATAAATTCAGACAGATAAGAATGACAACAAAGTTCACGTCCGCAGATTCCGACACCTCCTACAATCTTAGTCTCATCCCGGACACCTACCTGCCTCAGTTCAATCCTTGTCTTGAAAACAGATGCCAGATCCTTCACCAGCTCCCGGAAATCGATTCGCCCGTCTGCGGTAAAGTAAAACAGAATCTTATTATTATCAAAAGTATATTCCACATCAATCAGCTTCATCTCCAGCCCATGCTTGCGGATCTTTTCCTGACAAATACCAAAAGCATCCTTTTCCTTCCTTCGGTTGCTCTCTTCCTTTGCCCTGTCTTCTGCTGTCGCCATGCGGATCACAGACTTCAGTGGCTGAATTACCTTGCTATCCTCCACCTGCCGGTTTCCCAGTACCACATAACCATATTCCACACCCCGCGCTGTCTCCACGATTACATGATCCCCGCTCTTAATCTCCATCTGTCCCGGCCCAAAATAATAGACCTTTCCTCCACTCCGAAACCTGACTCCTATCACTGTTATCATAAATTAATTCTCCCTTCCGCCTTCCTTTATCACCAAAAGCATCAATTCCAATGCCAGTTCCATATTTACATTCGCATTCAGGCGCATTCTCGTCTTAGTGACTGCATCAGCTATTTTTCCCAGTTTATCGTAACTGCTTCTCCTTCCTTCCTCTTCGATTGCCGGATACTCTTCCTTAAAAATCAGCAGATCTCCATCTTTCGTTGATTTTAAAACCAGTACATCCCGGTACCACATCTCGATAAAATCCAGACATTCCTGAATATCTGCCTTTTCCTCCTTCAACCTGCGAATCGTATCCAGAATTTCAGAAATATCTGTCTCATGTATCTTCTTCAAAAGCTGCAAAACAGCCTGATACATCGCCTGAAAATTCTCTGAAGATGCAATCGAAACAGCCCTTCCCAAATTCCCCCTGGCAAATGCACTGTAGATCTCTGCCTGCGTAACAGATACTCCCAGCCTTTCTGTCAGATATCCTCTCACCACAGAATCTTGTAGCGGCTTTAGCTTAAGCTGTATGCACCGGGAAAGAATGGTAGGCAGAAAGGTTTCCTGATTAGCAGTCAGAAGCATCAAGACAGCATAACCTGGAGGCTCCTCAATCGTCTTCAGTATTGCATTCTGCGCCTGTATTGTCATTTTCTCCGCTTCATCCACAATATAAATCTTATAATCACCACTATATGGCATAATTGAGATGGTATCATGAATCTGTTCCCGAATATCATCCACACCAATACTGGCAGCCTTTTCATGTGTCACTTCAATCAGATCCGGATGATTATTACTGAGAACCTGCCTGCAGGCATGACAATGCATACACGCTCTTCCTGACCCTTCCTCACAGAGCAATGCCAGAGAAAACGCACGGGCAAGCATTTTCTTACCCATGCCGTCCTCCCCGCTGAGGATATATGCATGAGAAACCTTCTTCTGTTCCATGGCTCTCTGAAAATGCTCTTTTATTGAATCATGTACCACTATTTCATCAAATCCAGGCATGATGACTCCTTTCATACAGGAAAAAGTATAACATAAAATTGGACCCCTGTATAGAAAAATCCCTTTTACATCTCCTCCTTAATTTCCCTGATACAGCAATCGATATCATCATTTCGGTAAACTCTGGTGATTCCGCAGCCTTTTAATTTCTCTTCTGAGAAATCCTCTTCATCTGCCAGAAATCTTCGGCAAAGCTCTGCATAATTCGGCTCTCTCTGCTGACGCTCACGCTTCAAAGCACGTTCCAGACGTAAGCCATCCTCCACGACAATATAGACAGGAAACACAATCTCGGTTCCAAAATAATCCCTCAGCTTTTCATAAGATTCCAATGTGCCGATCGCCAGATAATCCTCCTCGCTTCTCCCTGTTATTCCGTCATCAACGGTCGCATAACTCCAGGGTCCGGCCATTGTCTGGTAGACTCTGAGTTCAATAATCTTTCCCCTGATCCGGAAATCCTCCAGCTGTTCCTGATTTACAAAATAATACTCTGTCCCCTGTCTCTCTCCATCCCTCATGGGACGTGTTGTATAGAGAACGATCGGATGAAGCTTCGGACATTCCTTTAAAAGTCTTTTATAAATGGTATCCTTTCCGGATGCACTTTTTCCCATCAGATAAAATATTCTACCCATGTTTTTATCAGTCCTCATCATCCTTGCTTCTATTATGATCCGATTGATTCCCTGACCCCATATCACAGACCTTCAGATATTCCGCCTTATGATCCTCCATTCCCTGGATCGGAAATCCCATCTCTTTATATCTGCAAATCTGCCCGATCAGATCCTGATCGATTCGTTCTCCCGGAGCGATAATCGGAATTCCCGGAGGATAGAGATAGATAAATTCTGAGGAAATTCTTCCCGCACAATTTTTAATTTTCAACCTTTCCCATCTTCCCTTCCTTGCCTCTGCCAATGTCATAGCAATCTCTGCACGGCGGCCCGGCCAAAACTCTGTGCATGAACTTTTTTCTCTTCTCTTATTTTTCTGAATCAACCACTCATCAATCTCCAAAAACGCATTCCGCAAAGAACAAAGTCCCTCCTCCGTATCCAGAAAAGTGGTAATCGCTACCACATAATCTGCCCCACACATTTCCATTTCCAGGCCATATTTATCCCTCAGTATCTTTCCCAGAGCCTCTCCGGAAAGAACAGATTTCCTGCATGAAACAACAATCTTGGAACAATCGATATCATATACCCCATAACTCCCGATTATATTTTCTCCTAACAGCTCCAGACATTTCATATTTGTGAGACCCTCCCGAAGCCGACGAAGTCTCTCTTCAAATCCCTGATAATACTCCTTCCCTCTTTCATTCATTTCAAAAATACATCTCTCGATCCCGGACAGTAATAGATAGGAAGGACTGCTGCTCTGATAAACCTGAAGATACCATTCCAGCCTCTCGATATCCACATATCCCTTCCGCACATGAAGCACTGCTGTCTGTGTGAAAGAAGGTAACGTTTTATGAAGGCTTTGAATCACCACATCAGCCCCACAATCCAGGGCAGACATGGGAAATAATCTTTTCCTTTCTCCCCTGTCAAAAGAAAAATGCGCTCCATGCGCCTCATCAACAATCAATGGAATTCCTCTTTGGTGTACTTTCTCAGCAATACCCCGGATATCTGATACGATTCCGTCATAAGTAGGAGAAACCACCAGCACTGCGCAGGCATCCTGATTGTTTTTTAAAGTTTTTTCCACATCTTTTGCAGAAATCCCACCAGTTATCCACATTTTATCAATAATTTGTGGATAACTATAAACTGTTTTCAAATTATTGAGGATAATTCCATGATAAACAGATTTATGGCAATTGCGGCTGATAATTATCTTATCAGAATAGTTACTTACTCCACAAATTGCACTCAAAATCCCACAGCTGCTTCCATTTATCAAATAATAAGTTCGATCCGATCCATACACCTCTGCCGCCCAGTCCATCGATTCCTTTAGAATCCCCTCTGGATGATGCAGATTATCAAATCCGTCAATTTCGGTAATATCAATCCCATAGGGATTCGGAAATTCCTCTGTAAATGGATGATTGCAGCGTTTATGTCCAGGCATATGAAACGGATATCTTCCGGACTTTCCATATCTCTCCAGGCGTTTCCACAGTAAATCCTCTTCACTTAATCTTCTCATATGCTACTCTTCCATCATCAACCTCTCACTTCTATCCTGCTTACTTTTTCATTATACCGGACCATACTATAATAATCAACGAAAAATTTGTTACTTTAACTAATTGACATGATACCAGGGTCAAAAGACCTTTTTCCCCAACATCTTGACATTGTTTCACGGGGTTGGGTTCCGAAAGATACCGCTCTGGAAAAAGGGTTGACGCTTGCCGACATCGAAAGAATCAACCTGTGAAACAATGTCGATTTATTTAAGAAAGGGATATTCATCCTTGGAACAACAGCATTCTATATCCATTGACTCAATAATCCAAAACGGATATAATATACTTGAATTTTATCTTATAAAACGGAGCGAACTAATGAGAGAAGTAGAATTTAAAATGGAGCGTCAGGGACTTGTCAAAACTGGTGACGAGGTTGAGATTATCGAGAGAGAAGGTGTTACTTACAGCTATATTATCGAACCAGCTGTGGCTATGTCCGGTTGCTTTCGTTCCCGGGATCGTATCAAATCCAGAAAAGGAATCGTCAAAGAAATCCGGGAAAATGAAAGAGGGTTTTATGTAATCGTTTCTTTTGATGAGTAATATAAAAAGGATATCCGTGATTATATGACAAATCATGAATATCCTTTTTATTTATAAAATAATCTAATCTTTTATCCTCACACGGCTTCCATTGGGAATGACAAGTACATCTCTCCAAAGAATCTGAGGTGTCTCATCCTTCTGCCACTGATAATCTTTCCAATAACAGTACACCTCATTATTTCTCATCATCACAAACTCAAGAGTATCATTTCCTGTAGTCTCGCGTGCGGCTCTCTGTTCTTCATCCTTTAAATAGCTCATCTGCCCGCTTTCGGAAATCACTGCGATTACACCGTGATTATTTTCCCAGTTTCTGGGGGTATAATTCCCATAGATTTGTCCGTTTTCCTGGCAATAATACATCTGGTGAATTCTTCCGGTAAATTCATCATGAATTTCTTCTCTTTTCTTATCTTCAACCAGTGATTTGCGGAAAAGTTTACTATAATGAGCCCCTGAGCCACCTCTTCTGATATAGGCGCTGTAATATAACCAATCCCCGGCAATGCAGAAACTGTCTATGGTGGTTTCCTCCTGAAGGAATAGTTCCTCCACTCCGTTATTCGTACGGAAAATACCCTTTTTGGATTCTTCTATATTTTTAAGCTCATAAGTAAATCTCCCCTTTGTCTGTTGTGCAGGAATTACATCTGCAATCCGATCCGAATCCATCAGCAAAATCCGATCTCCATAACGGATATTTCCGTCCTTTTCTGTCTCCAGCTTTCTTCCTAAGGTATCTCTTAGATAGAACTCACAATTTTCTCTGTGAACATAAACCCCAGGTACAATCTTCTCAAATGTTTCCTCTGCTTCAATCACCTGAACCCGATCAAAACATTCAATATAGATTCTTCCCTCCCACAGAAAAAAATCCTCTACCTCTCGGGAAATGATTTCAATCTCCTCTCTGCTATCCTTCATTCGATATAGGGTATGAAATAAATCTGGTGATATATTTTTCAATACCGAATCTGTCCTTTCTGGACATGGAAGATAGTAAACCCATCCATCATCACTGCTTTGCACTTCCGGATTTCCTGGTCCTTCTGAAGCATATTCTGTCTGGTCCAGGGGAATAGAATATAATATCTGGCCGATATCTGACAGATAAACAACCTTATTTCCTATTTTGATATGATCCTTTTTGTTTCTTTGAGCTTCCAGACTATTCTCTTCCTCCATGGACAAAGATTCCAAAAAAGGAGCCCGTAACAAATCGACCTGATATTTAATTTTTTCTACTCCAACCACAATAGCAGCGACTGCTGCCACAAGCAATCCAATCGAAATGATATTTTTAAATATCAATCGTATTCCGGAAATATCTCGATCCGAATCTGAATTTTCATCCAACTTCAAATAATCAGTAATTTCTAAAAATACAGATGTCTCATCCAGCCTTTTTCTCTCCGGACTATTTTTATTGATCGTGCTTTCCTCTTTAATATTTTCCTTTACCTGCAATGCCTTAATCTGTTCTGGCATGATACCCATCTTAACCTCTGCCAGTTCATCTGCCGTCTCCTTCAGCCAGTGTGCTACCCCCTTCCGACCAAATGGACCATCCAGATGATGATACAGTCTTGCATACGTAAGGATCAATAATTCTTTTACCTTTCTTTGGTCTGCAAGTAAAATTTTAATATGCTCATAGATTTCCTGAAATGTTTGGATATAAATTTCCTCAAAGTTTTCCAGATGTTCCTGCTTTTTAGTTTTTTTCTGCTCCCTCATTATCCCGTCTCCGTCAGAACTAATTTATATAATTTTCGCTCAGCTGTTTTTCATTCTTTATATCCTAACGCCTGTTCTAACGCTTCCTTCTCCTCATTTCCCAATGATATTTCTGTCTGACCACGGTCAACTGTCTTTAAATAGAGATAACATCCTTCTCTGCTATGAACAGAATTTAAAATAAACCCTGTATTCGTATAATCCAATAAAGCAAATGCAAAACTCAGATTTCCACCCATTCCTTTAAATGCATTGTATTTTATCATACCAAACTTCTGAAAAGAAGCCCTCATATTTTTATTATTTGTACGAATCTGGTCTTTATTGGCACGATCCTGAGACTTCAGTTCCTGGATATCCTGAATATGTCCTATAATAATATCTTCCAGAGTCTCCGCATCTCTTCCCCTCATAAAATAATCGTAGCTTCTATATAACTTCTTCATTTTAAAAATACAGACGAGTACAATAAGCATCAAAATAATGGTTAATATACTTTGTCCCAATATTATATATAAAGGGTCAATTCCCAGCTGATTCAATATACTTCCTTCCATGTTTTACTCCCGTCATTGACTTTAATCTATCCGATTGTCTCAATCAATTCCACAATTCTCTCTAACTCGGCCTCCGAATAATATTCAATTTCGATCTTTCCCTTACTGCGATCCTTACGATTAATATTTACTTTTGTCCCTACAACACTCTTCATCCGTTCTTCCAGATTCCTGAATATCAGTTCCAGGGCTTCGTCTTCTTTTTCTTTTTCCCTTTTTTTCTCCTTTGAGACTTTTCCCATTGCTTTGACAGCCTTTTCTACCTCACGCACACTCAGATGATCCCGTATAATCCTCTCGGCCAAAAGAATCTGCTGTTCGGGATCGGAAAGTGCCAGAAGAGATCTCGCATGTCCGCTACTAATCAGGCCTTCCACCAGCATCTGTTGTACCTCTGGTACCAGATTCAAAAGACGCATACTATTCGTAATGGTACTTCTGTTTTTAGATACCCTTTCTGCTATCTCCTCCTGCTTCAGATGAAATTCCTGCATTAATCTCTGGTAAGCAATTGCCTCTTCAATGGGATTCAAATCCTCCCTCTGTACATTCTCAATCAAGGCAATTTCCATTGCCTGCTGTTTTCCATATTCACGAATTACTACCGGTATTTCCTTTATTCCTGCCATCTTTGCAGCCCGCCAGCGACGTTCCCCGGCAATAATTTCGTATAAATCTCCCCTTTTTTGCACTAACAAAGGCTGTAAAACCCCATATTGACGAATAGAATCCGCTAATTCCTGAAGCTGTTCTTCTTTGAAATCTTTTCTCGGTTGTTCGTGATTCGGTTCTATCCTGGATACTTTTACAAAGATCTCCCCTGATTCTTTGTCTTCCTCCTTCTTCTGTACAGCCGGATTATCACCATTTTCACTATCTCTTAATTCCCCTTTTTCACTCATCTGATCTCTCGTTACCTCTTGAACAACTTCGTCTCCAAAAAAGGCGCCAAGCCCTTTTCCTAACCCCCGTTTTGCCTTTGCCATATTACATATCTCCTCTGCTAATCACTTCCGCTGCCAACATTCGATAGCTCTCTGCTCCTGATGATCGGTTATCATAAAAGTTAATTGGCATTCCATGGCTCGGTGCTTCTGCCAGTCTGACATTTCTTGGGATAATTGTCTTATAAATGGTTCCCTTTAAATAATTCTTTACATTTTCTACTACCTCCAGAGACAAGTTTGTCCTGGCATCATACATCGTAAAGACCACTCCCTCTAATTCTAATTTCGGATTCAATTTCTTTTTTACCAGATCCACTGTCTGGATAATCTGGCTTAATCCCTCCAATGCATAATACTCACACTGAATGGGAACCAAAACCGTATCCGCCGCTGTCAATGCATTGATTGTCAAAAGATTCAAGGAAGGAGGACAGTCTATAATAATAAAATCATAATGTTTCTCTATCTTTTCCAGTTCCTTGCGAAGCTTTGCCTCCTTATCTTTCTCCTCTAGCAGCTCAATCTCTGCCCCCGCCAGATCTACATCGGAAGGCAGAATATCCAGATTTTCATGAACATCCGGGATAATGCATTCGTCAATCCTACACTCTCCCATCAAAAGCTCATAGACCGTTTTACTCATATACCCCTTTTCAAATCCCAAACCACTTGTGGCATTCCCCTGTGGATCAAAATCCACGGTCAATACCTTTTGTCCTGCTTCTGCCAGACAGGCAGAAAGATTGATTGCTGTGGTTGTTTTCCCAACTCCGCCCTTTTGATTTGCAATAGCTATTATTCTTCCCATATTTTTCCCTTTTATTTTATTCTAAGTGATCTATTTTTAAAATTAATCACTTTTCTCCACTCTATCCGTACCGTTTCTTACAGATAAATTCCAATTATTAGTATATCATATCTTTCTTTATTTTCCTATGTGTAAAAAAAATAAAAGCGCGATTTTTTTCCTAATGTTTCACGTGAAACATGGATAAAATCTTTGTGATATGATTCAACCTGTTGTTCCACTAAAAAACAAATATAATACACCCTCTCGGTATTCAGTTATTCGCTGAGTTATCAGAATATTACTTCTACACTTCGTCGCATCACGGGCAATGTCAGTTAGTTAAGCATTTCTCTGAAAGGTACGCCAAAAAAAAGAAGAAATAAGTCCTAAATTTTCTGTAAAGGTCAACATCTGCAGACCATTTTCCGCTGCGTCTCTCTCCTTGTTCCAAGGCTGAACAGCCCGTTCCCCGTTCTTTAGAGACTGGTAAATACCACCCCATGAAGCAATGTCAGTTAGTTAGGGAACCGAGAAACACAGCCAAGGAAATGAGGAGAGAGGCCCACCGGAAATTAAGGACTTTTAAATCTCTGCAAAGTCAAAATCCGCAGACTATTTCCGGTGGCCCCTCTCCCCGTTTTCTTGACGTACCTTATGGAACAACTTAACTAACTGACATTGCCCATGAACAGTAACCGATCATTATAAAATTTTATTATAAGACTACATTTTTCATTGTATCATCCTCTGTTTTGTATTATACTATTCTTATGATGTTGATGTTAAAAGGTATTTGCCCCTATGATTCAACCGGTTTTTCATTTTACAGGAGGTATTCATGAAAACTAAAAACAAGCTTTTAACTATGCTTATTTTGTCCTCCAGCGCTGTAACCATTACAGCCTTCATCAATAAAATAGTTAAAATGCAAGCTATCAAAAATAACCTTTTAGAAGAAAAGGAAGCTCACTGCTATTCCTGGCGTTTGGGTAATATTTTTTATACCAAAACAGGAACTGAAAAACCTATTCTTCTTGTACATGACTTAAACGCAATCTCCAGCAACTATGAATGGAATCAATTGATTTCTCTTCTTTCTGAGAATTATACCGTCTATGCTATTGACCTTCTTGGTTGCGGACGTTCTGAAAAAGTAAATACTACTTACACTAACTATCTGTATGTACAGCTGATTACTGACTTTATCAAATCGGAGATCGGTCATCGAACCAATATTGTCTGTACTGGTGAATCTTCCTCCATTGCCCTTATGGCATGTTCTAACGAGCCGGATCTTTTTGACCAGATTATGTTGATTAATCCACTTCCTCTGTCAAAATATTGCAAGATGCCCGGTAAACGTTCCAGACTCTACAAAAAGATTATTGAAGTACCTATACTTGGAACTCTGCTCTATCACATAGCTGTAAGTAAGAGATCTATAGAAGCAGAGATGAAAAATCTCTATTTTTATAATCCTTACACAATCAAAGCTGCCTGGATTGATTCCTATTATAAGGCTGCTCATTTAGGTCTTTCACCTAAATCTGTCTATGCCAGCCAGAGATGTAACTATACTAAGTGTAATATTATCAATGCACTTAAAAAAATCAATAATAGTATTTATTTAATCGGCGGAGGCGCTATCGAAGATATATTGATCAGACTGGACGAATATACTATGTATAATCCGGCAATCGAGGTTACTATAATTCCTGAAACCAAACAACTGCCGCAATTAGAGAGTCCACACAGCTTGAATGAATTGATAAAGACATATTTTTGTTAATACTTTTTTAAATCAACACCACTGCAGAAAACAACGGAACAGTAAGCTTGCAGAGCCTGCTCTCTATATTCGCTAAATACTCATGTCCTATAGACTGGCTCATCATCACGAGTACAGCACCTGTCTTATTATTCAAAAAGTTAATAAAATGTTTCACGTGAAACATAATATAAAAAAGGAGAATATTTTATGATTAAGTTCAATCACTTCAATTTCAATGTTCTGAATTTAGAAAAAAGCTTACAATTTTATAAGGATACCTTAGGTTTAGAACCCGTACGGGAAAAAATTGCTTCTGATGACTCATTTAAATTAGTATACCTGGGTGATCATAATTCCGACTTCACTTTGGAACTCACCTGGCTCAGAGATCGCAAAGAGCCATACAATCTTGGAGAATGTGAATTCCATCTGGCATTTGTTACAGATGACTTCGATAATCTCCATAAAAAACATAAAGATCAGGGGGTAATCTGCTTCGAGAATGAGACAATGGGAATTTACTTCATCTCCGATCCAGACGGTTACTGGATTGAGATTGTCCCGCAACGATAAGATATTCAGAACCCCGCAGTTTGCTGCGGGGTTCTATACAAATCGACTCAATTTTTCAATCCCTTACTTTTATAAAGGAAACACTTCTCATCATGTGAATAAATCATCCCGATTGCCTGCAGATAGGCGTAGATGATCGTTGTGCCGACAAATTTCATTCCTCTCTTCTTCAAATCCCCCGAAATCTGATCTGACAATTCGGAAGAAGTTTTATCACACTCATATATAATTCTATGATCCGTATAATTCCATATGTATTCAGAAAATGAACCATACTCCTTTTGAATCAGGCGAAATATCTTTGCATTATTCACAGCTGCACATATCTTTCGATAATTTCTGATAATGCCAGAATTATTCACCAACTCCTGAATTTTCTTTTCATCATAATTACACACATGATCTAAATCAAAATCATCAAAAGCCTTGCGAAAGTTTTCCCTTTTATTGAGTACACATTCCCAAGATAAGCCTGCCTGAAAACTTTCCAGAATCAATAATTCGAATAAGCGAGAATCCTCATACTGAGGAATTCCCCACTCCTGATCATGATACTCCACATATTTTATGTTCTTGAGGTTACACCATTTACATCTGCACTTATTTATATTGACATTCTTATTCTCCATATATAATCCTTTTAATATAATGATATGATGTTTTGGTCAAAAGTTCTTTTGCCCCCTCTGATACCGGATTGCTCCGCACTTTGTGCTCCCGCTTCTTCACTCCGTTGCGGTCGGCGCTGAACAAACCTCCATCGGACGTTTAGCACCCTCAAAAACATTCAAAATTCTCCCTAATCAGGCTGCTTTTTCCTGTTTTTGGCGAGTCACAATTTCAAAAATCCTCTTGCAAACAAGCACATCGAATTTTTTAACCTTAATTTCCTGGTATCATATAATTATTTTACCCTATCGGCTCTTTTCCTGGCAATCCAGCTTTTCTTGGATATCTCTTTTCTGTATTTTTCACTTTCCTTATGACTACCAAATCCCGTTCAGCTTCCGTACCTGTCAAAATAAATTTTTCCAGAAGTTGAATCTCCCCACCGAGAATTTTAATTGCTTTTCTTCCCTTCTCCAGCTCTTCTTCCACTTTTCCTGACTTATAAGATACAAATCTTCCCCCCACTTTTACAAACGGAAGACAGTATTCTGCCAGCGTTGCAATATTAGCAACTGCTCTGGATACACAAAGATCAAACTTCTCCCGATAATTCTTATCCCTGCCAAGATCTTCCGCCCTTCCATGAACCGCAGTAATCTCAGACAAACCTAATCTGTCAATTACCTCTCCCAAAAATCCTACACGCTTATTCAAAGAATCTAAAAGAGTTACTGTTATATCAGGAAAAGCAATTTTTAAAGGAATTCCAGGAAAACCAGCTCCGGTTCCTACATCAATGAAATGCTTATTCGAATCCTCCAAAATACTTTCTACCTTAACCAGTGAAAGACTGTCTATAAAGTGTTTATAAATCACATCTTCCCATTCTGTAATTGCCGTAAGATTCATAACCTTATTCCGCTCAATCAGTAATTCATAATATTGATAAAATTGCTCTAACTGAACTTCTGACAGACAAATTCCCAGTTCTCCACAAGCGGAAGCTATCCTATCCACAAAAACACGCTTCATATCCACTCATCCTTACCTTGCTGTTCTTCTCATTTGCTCCAGATAAACCAAAAGCACAGAAATATCTGCCGGAGAAACTCCGGAAATTCTTGATGCCTGTCCAATAGATACCGGCTTATACAGATTTAGCTTCTGTACAGCCTCTTTTCTCAGACTCCCTACCTGATTATAGTCAAAATCAAGATCCAGCTTTTTACTTTCCAATTTTTTAAACTGAGCTACCTGTTGCTTTTGTCTTTTTAAGTATCCTTCATATTTTATACTTATGTTAACTTGTTCTTGAACATCATACGCCAAAACCGGACGTTTTTCATCAATATCAGTTAACATAAAATAATCCAATTCCGGCCGGCGAATCAACTCCGCAAGGGTAGATCCTGTTTTTAATAAAGTACTCCCATGGCAATTCAGAAAATCCTGTACCTTCGGATTTGCCCCTGTCGGAGTATTCTCAACCCTCTTTATCTCTTCCTCTATCAATCTTTCCTTTTCCTTTACATATTGATAATCTTTTTCAGAGACAAGCCCCATCTGATATCCGATCTCCCGCAATCTGAGATCTGCATTATCCTGCCGCAAAAGCAAACGATATTCTGCCCGAGAAGTCATCATACGATATGGTTCATGATTCTCCTTTGTCACCAGATCATCAATCAATACCCCAATATATGCCTGAGAACGATCTAAAACAAATGCTTCTCTTCCTATTACCTGCATGGCTGCATTCACACCTGCCATAAATCCCTGTACAGCAGCCTCCTCATATCCGGAACTTCCGTTGAATTGTCCTCCGCTGAAAAGTCCATGAATTCTCTTAAATTCTAAGCTTGGTTTCAGCTGCAGAGAATTAATGCAATCGTATTCAATCGCATATGCATTTCTGACAATGCTTACTTTTTCCAGTCCCGGTACTGTGCGGTACATTCGATATTGAACATCCTCCGGCAAAGAGCTAGACATTCCGCTTAAATACATTTCATTGGTATATAATCCTTCTGGCTCTATGAATACCTGATGGCGCTCTTTATCCGGAAACTTTATCACCTTATCTTCTATGGAAGGACAATACCGCGGACCAGTACCTTCAATCACGCCAGAAAATAAAGGAGAACGATCAATATTTTCACGAATGATACGGTGAGTTTCCGAATTCGTATAAGTCAGCCAGCAGGAAACCTGTTCCTTTTGTACAGATTCCGGATCTGTCGAAAAAGAAAAGGGAACCACTGTCTCATCTCCCAATTGTTCCTCCATTTTAGAAAAGTCAATACTTCTCTTATCCACACGAGCAGGGGTTCCTGTCTTAAAGCGAAACATTTCAATCCCATGATGAATCAAAGAATCTGTAAGATGATTGGCTGCCTGCAGTCCATTTGGTCCGGTGGGATTACTCACATCTCCATATATACATCGTGCCCGCAGATAGGTTCCGGTAGCCAAAACCACTGCCCTGGCATGATAAACTGCACCCGAGGAAGTCTTTACTCCTGTAATTCTATGATCTTCCACCAGAATATCCGACACCTCAGCCTGACGAATCGTCAAATGAGCCGTATTCTCTAATGTTCTTCTCATCTCACGACTGTAATCCTGCTTATCTGCCTGAGCCCTCAAAGAATGTACGGCCGGTCCTTTTGATTCATTTAACATTTTGGATTGAATAAAAGTCTTATCGATATTCTTTCCCATCTCCCCGCCAAGTGCATCCAACTCTCTTACCAAATGCCCTTTTGAGCTTCCGCCGATATTCGGATTACACGGCATTAGAGCAATGCTGTCAATACTAATCGTAAAAACAATCGTTTCCAATCCCAGACGGGCACAAGCCAAAGCTGCCTCGCACCCGGCATGTCCGGCTCCCACCACTACAATATCATAATATTCCTCTAAATAAGGCATTCCCGATCTCCTTGATATTTTCTGTAATTATCCTGCTATTTTCCCATACAAAAGCTTCCGAAAATCTCATTTACCAGATCCTCTTCAACAGATTCTCCTATAATCAGACCTAATTCTTCATAAACATCCATCAGATCAATCGTCAGAAAATCCTCCGGCACTCCCTTATCAATTCCCTCCATCACCATCTTAAGGCTATCCCGCGTCTTCTCCAAAGCTCTTTTATGCCGCACATTGGTGATCACAACCTCATCATTAAAATCAATTTTTCCCTGCAAAAAAAGATCTGACACCATTTTTTCCAGCTCTTTCATCCCAGTCTCCTCCCTGGCCGAAACTGCAATCACCGGATGGCCTGTCTTCTCCTCCAGATATTCCTTACTAACCACCAAATCCAGATCCGTCTTATTTAACAAAATTATCGCCCGCCTGTTCCGGATCATATCCATGATTTTTTCATCATTTTCATCCAGCATACAGGCTCCATCCACCACATAGATAATCAGATCCGCTTCCTCTGCCGCTTCCTTTGCCCGGGAAACACCAATCTGTTCGATTATATCTGCTGTTTCCCGGATCCCTGCCGTGTCAATCAATTGCAGATAAACATCCCCCAGACGGATCTGTTCTTCCAACATATCCCGGGTAGTCCCTGCAATATCCGTAACAATCGCCCGCTCCTCTCCCACCAGAACATTCATGAGAGAAGATTTTCCCGCATTGGGCTTACCCAGAATCACAGTACGGATTCCCTCTGAGATAATCCTTCCGTTATCTGATGTACGAATCATCTGTTCCACATCATCAATCACAGGATTCAAAATCTTTCTAAGATCCTCCCCATATCCATCCAGAGAAATATGTTCCGGATCATCCAATGCCGATTCAATATAAGCCATCTGATACAGAATGATTTCTCTTAACTCCCTCACCTTCCGGGAAACCGAACCCTTCAACTGGCAGATGGAACTTTTCCTTGCATACTCATTCTTGGCACAAATCACATCCATCACAGCTTCAGCCTGAGACAGATCCATACGGCCATTCAAAAAAGCCCTTTTTGTAAATTCTCCGGGTTCCGCCGGTACAGCCCCATAACAAATCACAGTCTCCAGAATTCTCTTCATCATCAGGACACCACCGTGACAGTCAATCTCTACCGTATCCTCCCCAGTATAACTGTGAGGCCCCCTCATCACTAAAACCAATACCTCATCCAAAATCAGATCACCATCATAAATCACTCCATAATGCACGGTATGAGAAGGTACTTCACTTAATCTCTTCTTTCCATTTCTGAAAATCCGATCCGCAACCGCAATCGCCTCTCCCCCGCTGATCCTTATAATTCCGATCCCAGAATTACTCAAAGCCGTTGAAATCGCCGCAATCGTATCCGACTCCCGTCCAATCCCCATCTCATCCTCCTGCTACATAAAATAAAATCATCACTAAAATAATAACATCCCTGAACCATATTCTCAATATATTTTCAGTTGTTTTTTATATTCCATTCCGATTATTGTTACTTTTCACGGGCCAATGTCATTTAGTTAAGTTTTACCAGAAGGTACGCCTTGGAAAAGAGGTGGGAGGCGGCCAGAAATGGTCTGCTGCTTTTTCCGGTTTCGAGATTCACAGAAAACCTGCCACTGGCAGCTTTTCTGCGTGCTAAGGCAAAGAATTCCTAAAATCCCTGATTTTTGCTAAAAGCGAAACAAAAATCCCCAAACTCGCTTCGCTCAGACAGAGTGGATTTTTGTTTCAACGCAAAACTCAGGAATTTAAGGACTTCTAAATCTCTGCAAAGTCAAAATCTGCAGACTATTTCTGGCCGCCTCCCACCTCTTTTTCAAGGCTGAATATTCTCAGAATTTAACTAAATGACATTGTTTCACGGGCAATATCAGTAAGTTAAGAAATCGCGAGACACAGCCAGGGAAACGCTTAACTTACTGACATTGTTTCATGGGTTGTAATTTCAAAAACAGGAACTTCAAGAAAAAATATTCCGACTGGCCGGCCGTCTCACTCCTTCCTCTAAGGCGTAGCCTTCGGAATAAAAATTAAAGAAAGCGCCTGACAACTGCCAGACGCCCTCCCCTTATTCAAATCCTTCTTCCGTCCTCTCTACAACCGGTCTTTCCGTCTGCCTCTCGCGATGATTCTCATGTCCCTCTCTCCTGGACGAATAACGATCCCTTCTATTATAATTCTCACGCTTCAAAGATATCACTACATGACGATAGGGATCCTCACCCTCACTTCTGGTCACCACATAACGATCATTCTGAAGTGCAGAATGGATAATCCGCCTTTCATAAGGATTCATCGGCTCTAAAGAAACCGGCTTCTTGGTTCTCTTTACCTTATAAGAAATATTTCTTGCCAGGGTCTCCAGGGTCTCTTTTCTTCTTTCCCTATAATTCTCTGTATCCAGTTTTACACGCAGATACCCTTCCGTCTCCTTATTTACGACCAGACTCACCAGATACTGAAGAGAATCCAGCGTCTGACCACGCTTTCCAATCAGAATTCCCATATCATCACCTGACATCATCACCTGCAGCTCGCCTTCCTCTGCATTGACAACCGTCTCAATCAATACCTGCATTCCCATGGCTCCGAATACCTGCTCCAGAAATTCTTTTGCCTTTTTCTGAACCACAGCCTCATCCATCTTAACCTCTGTCCTTACCTTAGGTTCCGGTTTTTCTGCATGAATCTCTGCATTTCTTCTTTCTGTTTTATCGCGTCCTTCTTTTCTTCCGTATTTTTTCTTTTCAAAATCCTTCGGATCCGAATATTTTCTCTGACCTCTCTCTGGCTTTGACTCCTCTGCCGGTTTTTCCACAGCCTTCTCTGCAGCTGGCTTCTCTTCGAACCTCACTGCTTTTGAGATCTGCACTTTTTCCGCCTCTAATTTTGCCTTCTCCGCTTTTTCTGCTTCTATTCTGGCTCTTTCTTCTGCCTGCTTCGCAGCCTTCTCTGCCTCAGACTTTGCCTTTCTTTCCGCTTCTTCCTTTGCCTTTTTGTTCTTTTCTTCCTCTTCACCCATTACCCGGGCACGGATCACACACTGCTTTCCGCCGAAAAGCCCCAAAAAGCCACTGCTCTCCTTTTGAACCACTTCATAATATAAATGCTCACTGGTAGTCTGCAGCTCTAACAATGCCTTGGTAATGGCTTCATCCAGTGTTTTTGCAGAAATGGTAATCATATCCATTATTCTACCCCCTCTATTTATTGTGCTTCTCGTTGTATTTGGCAACCATAGCCGCTTTTGATGCTAAACTCCCTGGCTTCGCATCTTTATTATAATATTCGTTGGATTCTTTCACCTGCTGTTTAGTTCTCTCGAGTTTCTCATTGCGGGCCTGCTCTTCACGCTGTTGCGCTGCCTGAATATTCCTGGCATTCATCGTCGCATTCTGAGAAATCTTCTGAGGAGGAAGTCCCTTTTTCGCTCTCTTGGCATTCGCCTTTTCCAGATTTTTCTTGATCATCTCATCCATATCCACTTTATTCAGATAAGCATTGACAATCATCTGCTGAATAATCTGGAATACACTGCTTGCCACCCAGTAAATACCGATTGCTGCAGGAAATGTAAAACAGAAAAATACTGACATCAAAGGCATCATCACATTCATCTGCTTCATCATCTGAGCACTGGTACTATTCTCATCCTGCTGGGGCTGATTGGACATCATCAGCTTGGCACTGAACCACTGACTTAAGCCCGCCAGAATCGGAATCAGCCAGGCAGCACTGGGAGAAAAGCCCTGCCACGGATTAGTAGCCAGATTAATTCCCAGGAAAGAATTCATACTTTCAATCGCTGCAGAATTCTCTGTAATTGCTGTCGCTGCTTCCGGAAATCTCTTAGCCAGCTCACTCCACTGTTCAGGATTCAGCTTGTAGAGAATATCCACCATCTTGTTACCAAGAACCTCTCCGCTATCTCCTACCAGATCCCCAATCTTTGTGATACCAGTCAGGGGAATATTATGATCGGTAGCAAACTGAAGCAGAGAAGCCCCTGCCCCCTCTGGAAGATCCGCTGCATTAGAAACATTGGTAATTGCATACACCACCTGCATAAAATAAGTCTTTACAGAACTAACATAAGCAGGAATATTATAAATCACCCGGTACAAAGCAAGAAGAATCGGCAGCTGAATCACCAGCTGCAGACAGCCTCCGGTCATGGAAGTACCATACTTTTCATAGACCGCCTTGGTCTCTACATTCATCTTCATCATGGACTCATTGTCCGTTTTTCCTTTGTATTTATTCTGAATTGCCTGAATCTCCGGCTGCATGACCGTCATCAGCTTCGAGGATTTCTGCTGTTTGATTGTCAAAGGAAACATCAGAATCTTCACAACTAAAGTAAAAAGAATAATACAAAGTCCAATATTCAATATTCCTACAGAGCTGGTAAACCGAAAAAGAAGATCCATAATTACTCCCAGAATCTGGGAAACCGGCCCTAATATCATTCCTCCGGTCTTTGTCAATACTAAGTAATCCAAACTGTTACCTCCTCATACGTTACGGAACTGGATCATAACCGCCTTCTGCCCATGGATGACAACGCAGAATTCTTTTCATGGACAACCATAATCCTTTCACAACACCATATTTCTGAAGTGCCTCAATGGCGTATTGAGAACACGTAGGCGTGTAGATACAGTGAGTCCTCATTTTCAAAGGGGACAGAAATATCTGATATCCTCGAATCAAAAGAATCAAACCTTTTCTTATCCAATGCTTCATCTTTCACTCACTTCGATTCCTTATTCATGTTATGCAGTCCGCACAGGTGCAAATATGCACGTTCCATATTTTTATAATTCGCTGTTGCTGCAGCAACCCTTGCCACTACCACAATGTCCAAACCAGTCGTCAGCTGCTCTTGATTCAATCGAAAACATTCCCGAATCAACCGGGTTACGCGGTGTCTGACCACACTGTTTCCTACTTTTTTACTCACAGAGATCCCTATTCTCTGCCCTGGGAACTCTGTTCTCTTTACATACATTACCAGTTCTTTATTGGCATAAGACTTGCCGGCACGATACACTGCCTGAAAATCCACACCTTTTTTAATACTCGGAAATTTTCTCATCAGATAACCCCTGATCCGTTACCTCCCATGTTAATCTCTAGTATAACCCGTTTTAAATACCTTTCTGTTTCGGCAAGGATACTTTTCCGAGAGTGCAGAGGGAAAAGCGGAGGCGTAGTGGGGCTACGTTGAGCATTTTCCCTCTGTGCTATCGGGAAAGCAGACTG